>NZ_KV810176.1:0-1055 GCF_001812725.1 Neisseria sp. HMSC067G12
AAGATTTCGGCTTTAACCAGTTGGTCGTGCAGATCGTAGAAGTAGTTCTGCACTTCGCCGTCGGCCAGTTCGCGGTGGATCAGGTTGCCGAGGTCGTCGTAGTAATAGCTGCTGCCGTTGTAGGTTTGTAGGCGGTTGTCGGGGACGGTAGGGCTGTTGTTGTCGGACAGGATATTGTGTGCGGGGTCGAAGGCGAATACTTCGCTATCCGCTTTGGTAATCTGGCCCAGTTTGTCGTATTCAAACCGGGTCGTGCCCGTCCGTTGGTCGGTGCTGTGGGTCAGGTTGCCGGTGCGGTCGTAGCCGTAGCTGCGTTTGACGGCATAAGCCGATGTTACTGCATTTTTCGCTGTTTCGATCTGCGTCAGCTCGTTGAGTGCGGCAATTTGTTTTTTCAGACGGCCTAAGGGATCGAGTTCGTAACGGCTGGCGAGTTTACCCTGTGTGCGGTAGATTTCGCGGTGCAGCCGATCACGTTCGATGTCGGAGATGACTTCGTCGTCGAGGCTGATTTGGTGCAGGTGGCCGCTGCCGTAATACAGGTAGTTGATTTGTCTGCCGTCGGGCAGGACGGTGGCGGTACGGTTGCCGTTGAAGTCGTAGTGGTAGCGGATGCTTTCGGTAACGGGCAGGTACAGCATGTCGTATTGCGCATCGCGCCAGTCGGTTTCGGGCAATCCGTTTCGGGCGTTCTCTTCCTTAGTCGGTACTTTCCATTGGTGCTGGCCGATGATTTGGCCGTTGCCGTTGTAGTCGAAGCAGGTAATGCTGTGGCTGTTGGCGGCACGGACGAGGTTGCCGTCCAGGTCGTATTGGTAAACGGTTTCCTGAACCTTGTCGTTGTTGCGGGCGAGGGTATGGATTAAGCGTCCCAATACGTCGCGTTTGAACTCGGTAATCCGCAACGGGGTTTGGCCGTCGAGGCCGTCTGAAAGCGGGGCGGCTTCTTTTTTGGGGATGGGTTGACCGCCCAGCTGCGCCATCAGTTTGGCGGCAAGGGAGGCGTCATCACCGAATTCGTGCTGCTCGACCAGTTCGTTGCCGGCGTTGTAGCG
>NZ_KV810177.1:0-336 GCF_001812725.1 Neisseria sp. HMSC067G12
ATCAAAACCTCACCCTCGCCCTCTATCCAGACGGCAGCAAAGAGACCTTCGGCTACGATGCTGCAGGTCGTTTGACCACCCATACCGACGGCGAAGGCCACACCACCTCCTACGAATACGGCCAAGACGGTCTGCCGACCCAACGCACCAATGCGCTGGGCCATACCTTCGGCTACCATTACGACAAAGCCCGCCGCTTAGTCGGCCTCACCAATGAAAACGGTGCGCGCTACCGCTTTGCCTATGACATCCTCGACCGATTGATTGCAGAAAGCGGTTTCGACCATAAGCTGACCGGCTACCGCTACAACGCCGGCAACGAACTGGTCGAGCAGC
>NZ_KV810178.1:0-298 GCF_001812725.1 Neisseria sp. HMSC067G12
CTGCCGTCGGCAAACACCCGTTTGGTCAACTCATTGTTGTAATCGTAATGATATTGCTCGGTACGGCCCAATATGTCGGTTACCTCGGTGTAACCTTCGTGATAGGTAAAACGCCATTCCTCGCCCAAAGAAGTCCGGTTGCGGATGACTTTGCCGGTCGGGGTGTAATGGTCGTATTCGTATTCCGATACCAATCCGGCCGCATCCGTATGCGACACCATCAGATTGTTTTTATAGCCGAAGCTGCGTTTGACATTACCGTCGCGGCCGATGACGCGGATCAGGTCACCACTGCCGT
>NZ_KV810179.1:0-6228 GCF_001812725.1 Neisseria sp. HMSC067G12
CCATTTTCTGTCAAATGCCTTTAAGTACATATCTTTCTTCCCTTTATCTTCTATATCTCTATCCAACAAGAGGCACCCTATCCGTTTATCCCTTCACCCCATGTAAAGTCTCCACTGGTTCAAGTTTTATTCCCACCCCCAAACAAAGCCGCCCCGTGGCCCAACCGGCAAACGGTTCGGCCTCGGGGCGGCATATACGGCACAAACGTCCGTCAGACTTATTTTTTCACGGCAGGCTGCGCGGCCTTAGGCGCGGCAGAAGAAACCGTCGCCTCCGCCTTCAACTTGTTCAGCACCGCATCACCGATGCCCTTCACGTTTTTCAGCTCCTCCACCGATTTGAACGCACCGTTCTTCTGACGATATTCCACAATCGCTTTCGCCTTAGCCGGGCCGATACCCGGCAATGCCTCCAGTTCGGCAGAAGAGGCCGTATTGACGTTCACGGCAGCCAAAGAGAATGCCGTACACACGGCGGCAAAGACACCAAATAAAAATTTCTTCATCAGGGTTTTCCTATAACGTGTTGGATTGAATCAACCGGGCCGGCTGCAGGACAGTTTTACTTCCCCGCAGACACTGCCACACGACAGTAGAACACGGCCCTATTCCATATAAATGCATACGACATAATAACGCAAATACCGTTCGATTTCAAATATTCTAAACAGTTAACCGTAACTTTCGGCACTTTATGTTCAAGAATAACAACATAGTTATCATCCTTTAATTTAAACAACAAGAATGCATGAGTCATCAAACCGACAGAACCGACAGGCATGTAAAAAGCCCCCGACATCAGTCGGGGGCTTCGGAATGAGTGTTTGGCGGTGACCTACTTTCACATGGAAGAACCACACTATCATCGGCGCTGAGTCGTTTCACGGTCCTGTTCGGGATGGGAAGGCGTGGGACCAACTCGCTATGGCCGCCAAACTTAAACTGTTACAAATCGGTAAAGCCTTAATCAATATATTTGGTGATGACTGAATCAGTCAGTAAGCTTTTATCTCTTGAAGTTCTTCAAATGATAGAGTCAAGCCTCACGAGCAATTAGTATGGGTTAGCTTCACGCGTTACCGCGCTTCCACACCCCACCTATCAACGTCCTGGTCTCGAACGACTCTTTAGTGTGGTTAAACCACAAGGGAAGTCTCATCTTCAGGCGAGTTTCGCGCTTAGATGCTTTCAGCGCTTATCTCTTCCGAACTTAGCTACCCGGCTATGCAACTGGCGTTACAACCGGTACACCAGAGGTTCGTCCACTCCGGTCCTCTCGTACTAGGAGCAGCCCCCGTCAAACTTCCAACGCCCACTGCAGATAGGGACCAAACTGTCTCACGACGTTTTAAACCCAGCTCACGTACCACTTTAAATGGCGAACAGCCATACCCTTGGGACCGACTACAGCCCCAGGATGTGATGAGCCGACATCGAGGTGCCAAACTCCGCCGTCGATATGAACTCTTGGGCGGAATCAGCCTGTTATCCCCGGAGTACCTTTTATCCGTTGAGCGATGGCCCTTCCATACAGAACCACCGGATCACTATGTCCTGCTTTCGCACCTGCTCGACTTGTCGGTCTCGCAGTTAAGCTACCTTTTGCCATTGCACTATCAGTCCGATTTCCGACCGGACCTAGGTAACCTTCGAACTCCTCCGTTACTCTTTGGGAGGAGACCGCCCCAGTCAAACTGCCTACCATGCACGGTCCCCGACCCGGATTACGGGTCTGGGTTAGAACCTCAAAGACACCAGGGTGGTATTTCAAGGACGGCTCCACAGAGACTGGCGTCTCTGCTTCAAAGCCTCCCACCTATCCTACACAAGTGACTTCAAAGTCCAATGCAAAGCTACAGTAAAGGTTCACGGGGTCTTTCCGTCTAGCAGCGGGTAGATTGCATCTTCACAACCACTTCAACTTCGCTGAGTCTCGGGAGGAGACAGTGTGGCCATCGTTACGCCATTCGTGCGGGTCGGAACTTACCCGACAAGGAATTTCGCTACCTTAGGACCGTTATAGTTACGGCCGCCGTTTACTGGGGCTTCGATCCGATGCTTGCACATCTTCAATTAACCTTCCAGCACCGGGCAGGCGTCACACCCTATACGTCCACTTTCGTGTTAGCAGAGTGCTGTGTTTTTAATAAACAGTCGCAGCCACCTATTCTCTGCGACCCTCCAGGGCTTACGGAGCAAGTCCTTAACCTTAGAGGGCATACCTTCTCCCGAAGTTACGGTATCAATTTGCCGAGTTCCTTCTCCCGAGTTCTCTCAAGCGCCTTAGAATTCTCATCCTGCCCACCTGTGTCGGTTTGCGGTACGGTTCGATTCAAACTGAAGCTTAGTGGCTTTTCCTGGAAGCGTGGTATCGGTTACTTCATGTCCGTAGACACTCGTCGTCACTTCTCGGTGTTAAGAAGACCCGGATTTGCCTAAGTCTTCCACCTACCGGCTTAAGCAAGCTATTCCAACAGCTTGCTAACCTAACCTTCTCCGTCCCCACATCGCATTTGAATCAAGTACAGGAATATTAACCTGTTTCCCATCGACTACGCATTTCTGCCTCGCCTTAGGGGCCGACTCACCCTACGCCGATGAACGTTGCGTAGGAAACCTTGGGCTTTCGGCGAGCGGGCTTTTCACCCGCTTTATCGCTACTCATGTCAACATTCGCACTTCTGATACCTCCAGCACACTTTACAATGCACCTTCATTGGCCTACAGAACGCTCCCCTACCATGCCAGTAAACTGGCATCCGCAGCTTCGGTTATAGATTTGAGCCCCGTTACATCTTCCGCGCAGGACGACTCGACCAGTGAGCTATTACGCTTTCTTTAAATGATGGCTGCTTCTAAGCCAACATCCTGGCTGTCTGGGCCTTCCCACTTCGTTTACCACTTAATCTATCATTTGGGACCTTAGCTGGCGGTCTGGGTTGTTTCCCTCTTGACAACGGACGTTAGCACCCGCTGTCTGTCTCCCGAGGAACCACTTGATGGTATTCTTAGTTTGCCATGGGTTGGTAAGTTGCAATAACCCCCTAGCCATAACAGTGCTTTACCCCCATCAGTGTCTTGCTCGAGGCACTACCTAAATAGTTTTCGGGGAGAACCAGCTATCTCCGAGTTTGTTTAGCCTTTCACCCCTATCCACAGCTCATCCCCGCATTTTGCAACATGCGTGGGTTCGGTCCTCCAGTACCTGTTACGGCACCTTCAACCTGGCCATGGATAGATCACTCGGTTTCGGGTCTACACCCAGCAACTGTTCGCCCTATTAAGACTCGGTTTCCCTACGCCTCCCCTATTCGGTTAAGCTCGCTACTGAATGTAAGTCGTTGACCCATTATACAAAAGGTACGCAGTCACACCACAAGGGTGCTCCCACTGTTTGTATGCATCAGGTTTCAGGTTCTATTTCACTCCCCTCCCGGGGTTCTTTTCGCCTTTCCCTCACGGTACTGGTTCACTATCGGTCGATGATGAGTATTTAGCCTTGGAGGATGGTCCCCCCATATTCAGACAGGATTTCACGTGTCCCGCCCTACTTTTCGTACGCTTAGTACCACTATTGAGATTTCGAATACGGGACTATCACCCACTATGGTCAAGCTTCCCAGCTTGTTCTTCTATCTCGACAGTTATCACGTACAGGCTCCTCCGCGTTCGCTCGCCACTACTTGCGGAATCTCGGTTGATTTCTTTTCCTCCGGGTACTTAGATGGTTCAGTTCTCCGGGTTCGCTTCGCTTATCCTATGTATTCAGATAAGGATACCTCCTAAGAGGTGGGTTTCCCCATTCGGACACCGCGGGATCATAGCTTTATTGCCAGCTCCCCCACGCTTTTCGCAGGCTTACACGTCCTTCGTCGCCTATCATCGCCAAGGCATCCACCTGATGCACTTATTCACTTGACTCTATCATTTCAAGAACCTCTTTGACTTCGTTTGCCTACCCGTTGACTAGGGAAGCAAACTTGAAATTCCTACTTTGATAAAGCTTACTGCTTTGTTGTGTCTTAATCCTGCCTTTTGTGTTTCAGGATTAAGTCGATACAATCATCACCCAAATACTGTGTTTGTTTCCTTTTCTCTTGCGAGAGATTTTTCATCCTTTGCAAAGAACAAAAAATTAAAACAAACTCATTGTCTTTGTTTGTTGATTTCGGCTTTCCAATTTGTTAAAGATCGATGCGTCAATATTTCACTTCGCAAATCAAAATAAGCTGCTAAGTATAGCAGGCTTCCTTTGATTTGTAAAGTTCTTGGTGGAGGCAAACGGGATCGAACCGATGACCCCCTGCTTGCAAAGCAGGTGCTCTACCAACTGAGCTATGCCCCCGTTCTTGGTGGGTCTGGGAGGACTTGAACCTCCGACCCCACGCTTATCAAGCGTGTGCTCTAACCAGCTGAGCTACAAACCCGGATTCTCTTCTTAAGCGAATCTTGTCTTCACTCAAGCTTTTCTCTTCCGCATCTTTTACAGTTTACCGATAAGTGTGAATGCATCAGGCCTCTTCTTTCTCTAGAAAGGAGGTGATCCAGCCGCAGGTTCCCCTACGGCTACCTTGTTACGACTTCACCCCAGTCATGAAGCATACCGTGGTAAGCGGGCTCCTTGCGGTTACCCTACCTACTTCTGGTATCCCCCACTCCCATGGTGTGACGGGCGGTGTGTACAAGACCCGGGAACGTATTCACCGCAGTATGCTGACCTGCGATTACTAGCGATTCCGACTTCATGCACTCGAGTTGCAGAGTGCAATCCGGACTACGATCGGTTTTGTGAGATTGGCTCCACCTCGCGGCTTGGCTACCCTCTGTACCGACCATTGTATGACGTGTGAAGCCCTGGTCATAAGGGCCATGAGGACTTGACGTCATCCCCACCTTCCTCCGGCTTGTCACCGGCAGTCTCATTAGAGTGCCCAACTAAATGATGGCAACTAATGACAAGGGTTGCGCTCGTTGCGGGACTTAACCCAACATCTCACGACACGAGCTGACGACAGCCATGCAGCACCTGTGTTACGGTTCCCGAAGGCACTCCTCCGTCTCTGGAGGATTCCGTACATGTCAAGACCAGGTAAGGTTCTTCGCGTTGCATCGAATTAATCCACATCATCCACCGCTTGTGCGGGTCCCCGTCAATTCCTTTGAGTTTTAATCTTGCGACCGTACTCCCCAGGCGGTCAATTTCACGCGTTAGCTACGCTACTAAGCAATCAAGTTGCCCAACAGCTAATTGACATCGTTTAGGGCGTGGACTACCAGGGTATCTAATCCTGTTTGCTACCCACGCTTTCGAGCATGAACGTCAGTGTTATCCCAGGAGGCTGCCTTCGCCATCGGTATTCCTCCACATCTCTACGCATTTCACTGCTACACGTGGAATTCTACCTCCCTCTGACACACTCTAGTCACCCAGTTCAGAACGCAGTTCCCAGGTTGAGCCCGGGGATTTCACATCCTGCTTAAGTAACCGTCTGCGCTCGCTTTACGCCCAGTAATTCCGATTAACGCTCGCACCCTACGTATTACCGCGGCTGCTGGCACGTAGTTAGCCGGTGCTTATTCTTCAGGTACCGTCATCAGCTGTCGGTATTAGCAACAGCCTTTTCTTCCCTGACAAAAGTCCTTTACAACCCGAAGGCCTTCTTCAGACACGCGGCATGGCTGGATCAGGCTTGCGCCCATTGTCCAAAATTCCCCACTGCTGCCTCCCGTAGGAGTCTGGGCCGTGTCTCAGTCCCAGTGTGGCGGATCATCCTCTCAGACCCGCTACTGATCGTCGCCTTGGTAGGCCTTTACCCCACCAACTAGCTAATCAGATATCGGCCGCTCGAATAACGCAAGGCCCGAAGGTCCCCTGCTTTCCTCCTCAGAGAATATGCGGTATTAGCTAATCTTTCGATTAGTTATCCCCCATTACTCGGTACGTTCCGATATATTACTCACCCGTTCGCCACTCGCCACCCAAGAAGCAAGCTTCTCTGTGCTGCCGTCCGACTTGCATGTGTAAAGCATGCCGCCAGCGTTCAATCTGAGCCAGGATCAAACTCTTATGTTCAATCTCTAACTTATAACTTCTGGTCTGCTTCAAAGAAACCGACAGGACAATGTCTAAAACATCATCTTGTCTGTCTTTCAAACAGTGTGAGGCCTAATGCACTCACACTTATCGGTAATCTGTTTTTTAAAGAGCGAATCGAATTATACAGTACA
>NZ_KV810180.1:0-221 GCF_001812725.1 Neisseria sp. HMSC067G12
GTGCGGCTGATGCCTTCGTCTTTGCTTTGTCCGTTGCGACCGGAGACTTTGCGGCTTTGTTTTTCGATCAGCTGGCCGAGGATGTTGCGTTTGAAATGATGGATGTGCCAAGTCTCGGGACGGTCTTTCAGACGGCCTTCATGATTGCTTTGACCGTATTCGGTCTGCTGAACCAGTTGTCCGGCGGCATCGTAGCCGTAGGCGGTGATTTTGCCGTCCCA
>NZ_KV810181.1:0-15687 GCF_001812725.1 Neisseria sp. HMSC067G12
CGGTTTGCTACGTTCAAATTTTTCCTTAGCCATGAGCTAATTCCTTTACATTAAAGATCGATTAAAGAACAGAGGCCGTCTGAAAAATCATTTCAGCCTTTCAGACGACCTATTTGCCTGATTAGCCTTTACGGGCTTCAGTTACAGCAGCAGCTATGTGGGCAGGAGCTTCAGAATATTTCTTGAACTCCATAGAGTAAGTAGCGCGGCCTTGGGTTGCAGAACGCAGGTCGGTAGAATAACCGAACATTTCTGCCAGAGGCACTTCGGCACGGACTTTTTTACCGCCGATGCCGTCATCATCCATACCCAATACAACACCACGACGACGGTTCAAGTCGCCCATTACGTCACCCATGTATTCTTCAGGTGTTTCCACCTCAACTGCCATGATTGGTTCCAACAGAGCTGGATTGGCTTTACGCATACCTTCTTTGAAGGCTTGAGACGCAGCCAATTCGAAGGCCAGTTGAGAGGAGTCAACATCGTGTGAAGAACCGAAGATCAGACGCACACGTACGTCAACTACTGGGTAACCGGCAACGATACCGTTAGGCAAAGTATCGCGAATACCTTTATCGACAGACGGAATAAATTCGCGAGGAATCACACCACCTTTAATTTCATCGATAAATTCGTAGCCCGCACCACCTGGTTCCATAGGTTCCATTTTGATCACAACGTGACCGTATTGACCTTTACCACCAGATTGTTTGGCATGTTTGTATTCAGCTTCAACTTCTTTGCGGATGGTTTCACGGTAAGCCACTTGAGGCGCACCGATGTTTGCTTCCACGCCGAATTCGCGTTTCATACGGTCAACAATAATTTCCAAGTGCAGCTCACCCATACCAGAAATAATGGTTTGACCGGACTCTTCGTCTGTACGAACGCGGAAAGAAGGGTCTTCTTTCGCCAGACGGTTCAGGGCGATACCCATTTTCTCTTGGTCGGCTTTGGTTTTCGGCTCAACGGCAATATGGATTACCGGCTCAGGGAATTCCATGCGTTCCAAGATGATAGGTGCGCTTTCTGCACACAAGGTCTCACCAGTAGTAACGTCTTTAAGACCGATCGCAGCTGCAATATCACCAGCGCGTACTTCTTCAATTTCAGTACGGTCTGCAGCAGTCATTTGCACCAAGCGACCGATACGTTCGCGAGTACCTTTTACAGAGTTCAATACGGTATCACCGGATTTCACCACACCAGAGTAAACGCGGATGAAAGTCAGCTGACCAACGTATTTATCATTCAACATTTTGAACGCCAATGCAGAGAATTTCTCTTCATCGCTGGCTTGACGGCTGTCGGCTTCTTCAGTGTTAGGGTTAACACCTTGAACTGGAGGAATGTCGGTAGGAGCAGGCAGCAATTCTACAACTGCATCCAACATACGTTGAACACCTTTGTTTTTAAATGCTGAACCGCACAACATTGGTTGAATTTCACCGGCCAAAGTACGTTGACGCAATGCGCCTACGATTTCTTCTTCAGTCAGCTCATCACCGCCCAAGTATTTGTCCATCAATTCTTCGCTGGCTTCTGCTGCAGCTTCAATCATGTTTTGACGCCATTCTTCGGCAGTCTCAACCAATTCAGCAGGAATGTCGCCATAGGTAAAGGTTGTACCTTTATCGGCTTCATTCCAAATAATGGATTTCATTTTCAACAGGTCAACGACACCGCTGAAGCTGTCTTCCGCACCAACCGGAATCACGATAGGTACTGGGTTTGCGCGCAAACGGGTTTTCATTTGCTCAACAACGCGGAAGAAGTTGGCACCTTGACGGTCCATTTTGTTTACAAATGCCAAGCGAGGTACTTGGTATTTGTTAGCTTGACGCCATACGGTTTCAGATTGAGGTTGAACACCGCCTACTGCACAGTAAACCATTACCGCGCCGTCCAATACACGCATAGAACGCTCTACCTCTACAGTAAAGTCAACGTGTCCCGGAGTGTCGATGATGTTGAAACGGTGCTCAGGGAACTGTTTCGCCATACCAGACCAATAAGAAGTCACAGCAGCAGAAGTAATGGTAATACCACGCTCTTGCTCTTGTTCCATGTAGTCGGTAGTAGCCGCGCCGTCATGCACTTCGCCCAATTTATGAGTCAAACCTGTATAGAACAAAATACGTTCTGTTGTGGTTGTTTTACCCGCGTCAATATGGGCAGAAATACCGATATTGCGATACAGGCTGATAGGGGTCTTACGAGCCATTTTGTTAGCCTTTCGATATTAGAAACGGAAGTGAGAGAATGCTTTGTTAGCTTCAGCCATGCGGTGTACTTCTTCACGTTTTTTCAACGCACCGCCACGACCTTCAGCCGCATCAATCAATTCGCCTGCCAAACGCAGGTCCATAGATTTCTCACCACGTTTACGGGCCGCATCGCGAACCCAGCGCATTGCCAAGGCCAGACGACGTGAAGGACGAACTTCAACAGGAACTTGGTAGTTTGCACCACCTACACGGCGGCTTTTCACTTCCACGATAGGTTTGGCGTTTGCAATGGCTTCGTTAAATACTTCAATTGCTACTTTGCCGGTTTTTTTCTCAATTTGCTCCAACGCACCGTAAACGATACGTTCTGCAACAGATTTTTTACCGTCAATCATCAATACGTTCATGAATTTAGTCAGCTCAACGCTGCCGAATTTAGGATCTGGCAGTACGTCGCGCTTAGGGACTTCTCTACGTCTTGGCATTTTAATTTCCTTTAATCTATTCAGTTGGGGCAATTCCCATGAATACCCAATTGAGTATTCACTTACTCGGCCGTTGTTCAGCTTAGGCGGCCGACGTGCCTATTTGAGTCCCGATAATTATTTAGGACGCTTAGCACCGTATTTAGAACGGGCTTGTTTACGGTCTTTAACACCTGCAGTATCCAAAGAACCGCGTACAGTGTGGTAACGTACACCTGGCAAGTCTTTTACACGACCGCCGCGAATCAATACGACGCTGTGCTCTTGCAGGTTGTGGCCTTCACCGCCGATATATGAAATTACTTCAAAACCGTTGGTCAGGCGAACTTTACATACTTTACGCAATGCAGAGTTAGGTTTTTTAGGGGTAGTTGTGTATACACGGGTGCAGACGCCACGTTTTTGCGGGCAAGCTTCCAGTGCAGGCACTTTGTTTACGTACACAGGCTTTTGACGGCCTTTGCGTACCAATTGGTTAATAGTTGGCATATTTTCTCGTCCTGTTGAGTTAAATACTTGCCGACACCATGTCGACAAGATTGGAATTATATTTTTATTGCAAGGGTTTAGTCAAGCAAATGACTGATAAAGTTTGGTGTTTTCCAATTTATGTCTAAATTTTGGAAACAAAGGCCGTCTGAAATATTCAGACGGCCTTTGTCATTTTAAATAAGTCCGCAATTTAGTTCTCTACTTATTTTCTCCATTGCTTTCCTTATTTATTCAGACGGCCTTAAACTCTACCCTCTTTTAAGTCCTCTAAAAAATAAAACCGCAAGACTGGCTTGCGGTTTTATTTTCACAATAATCCCTCGGGATTATTCGTCTAAAGCTTCGGTTTCAGAAGTTACTTGATCGGCTTGCTGCCATTGTTGATGACGGCTGCGGTGGTAGGTCAAACCTGTACCGGCAGGAATCAATCGACCGACAATCACGTTCTCTTTTAAACCGCGCAGCTCGTCTTGTTTGCCCATGATAGCGGCCTCGGTCAAGACGCGGGTTGTTTCTTGGAACGATGCTGCAGAAATGAAGCTGTCGGTAGACAAGGAAGCTTTGGTAATACCCAACAACACATTTTCATAACGTGCCGGCTCTTTGCCTTCAGCGATGGCTTTCTCATTGGCAAGCATCACATCGCTACGCTCAACTTGTTCGCCGGTAATAAACTCTGTATCACCAGCATCCACAATGTTCACACGGCGCAGCATTTGGCGGATGATGACTTCGATGTGTTTATCGGAAATCTTCACACCTTGCAAGCGGTAAACCTCTTGTACCTCTTGAACAATGTAGCGAGCCAATGCTTCGATACCTTGCAGACGCAGAATGTCATGCGGATCTACGGCACCATCCACGATGGTTTCACCGCGGTTTACCACTTGACCGTCGTGCACCAAAATCTGTTTCTCTTTAGAAATCAGCGTTTCGTATGCTACACCGTCTACATCGGTAATAATCAGACGCTGTTTACCTTTGGTTTCTTTACCGAAGGAAACGGTACCGGTAATTTCAGCCAACATGCCGGCATCTTTCGGCACGCGTGCTTCAAACAACTCAGCAACGCGCGGCAAACCACCGGTAATATCGCGGGTTTTAGAAGACGCTTGTGGAATACGCGCCAACACATCACCCTTACCGACTTCCTGACCTTCACGGATAGTAATCACCGCACCGACCGGGAATGCCATAGAAACTGGGGTAGTCGTACCAGGAATGCAAATTTCCAGACCATTTTCATCCAACAGTTTGACAGTCGGACGCAACAGTTTAGAAGCACTAGAAGAACGACGTTTGCCGTCAATCACTACCAAAGTAGACAAACCGGTTACATCGTCAGTTTGTTTCGCAACGGTAACACCCTCTTCCACGTTTTCGAATTTCACCATACCTGCGTGTTCGGTGATCATCGGACGGGTATGCGGATCCCAAGTTGCCAAAGTTTGACCGGCTTTAATGGCTTCGCCGTCTTGTACCAGCAGGATTGCACCGTAAGGTACTTTGTGACGTTCACGTTCGCGACCGATATCGTCGTGAATCACTACTTCACAAGAGCGGCCAATGACAACCAATTCGCCTTTGTTGTTGGCAACGTAACGCATTTGGCTGCTGAAACGAGCTGTACCATTGGATTTGGCTTCCACTTGACTGGCAGCAGCCGCACGAGATGCCGCACCACCGATGTGGAACGTACGCATGGTCAGCTGAGTACCTGGCTCACCAATAGATTGTGCAGCAATTACACCTACAGCTTCACCAGCGTTAACCAGTTTACCGCGCGCCAAGTCGCGGCCATAACAGTGTGCACACAAGCCATGACGGGTTTTACAAGTAATTGGCGTACGGACTTTAACCTCGTCAACACCAGATTGGTCAATGATATCAACTAATTTCTCAGTCAGCAGTGTACCTGCCTCAACCAAAGTCTCGCCAGTTGAAGGATCAACAACATCTGATGCTGTAACACGGCCTAAAATACGATCGCGCAACGCTTCAATTACGTCACCGCCTTGTACTACTGCTTTCATGACAAAGCCGTCTGAAGTACCGCAATCGTCTTCAACAACGACCAAGTCTTGAGTTACGTCTACCAGACGACGGGTCAGGTAACCAGAGTTTGCCGTTTTCAACGCGGTATCCGCCAAACCTTTACGCGCACCGTGGGTCGCAATAAAGTATTGCAATACAGTCAAACCTTCGCGGAAGTTAGAGGTAATTGGCGTTTCGATAATAGAGCCGTCAGGTTTGGCCATCAAACCACGCATACCGGACAACTGTTTAATCTGAGCTGCAGAACCACGGGCACCAGAGTCGGCCATCATGTAAATAGAGTTGAAGGACTCTTGATCAACTTCGTTGCCGTCACGGTCGATAACTTTTTGTTTGGACAGATTGTCCATCATCGCTTTAGCGATCTTATCGCCGGCACGACCCCAAATATCGACCACTTTGTTGTAACGTTCGCCGTTGGTCACCAAACCTTGACGGTATTGGTCTTCGATTTCTTTAACTTCGGCATTAGCCTCAGCCAGCAAGGCTGCTTTTTCTTTCGGAATTTCCATATCGTCAACCGCAATGGAAATACCGCCTTTAGCCGCAAAACCGAAACCGGTATACATCAAGTGGTCGGCAAAAATAACTGTGTCACGCAAACCGCACAGACGGAATGATGCGTTAATCAGTTTAGAAATTTCTTTTTTCTTCAGCGCTTTGTTGATGTACTCGAACGGCAGGCCTTTAGGCAAGATTTCGCTCAACAATGCACGGCCGACAGTCGTTTCGTAACGGTTAACGACAGGCTCAAACTCACCTGCTTCGTTTTTTACCCATTCGCGCAGACGTACGGTAATTTTCGTACCCAGTTCAACCTGTTTGGTATGGTATGCACGATGCACTTCTTTCACATCGGCAAACAGGCTGCCTTCGCCTTTGGCATTGATACGGTCGCGGGTCATGTAGTACAGACCCAATACGATATCTTGAGAAGGTACGATGATTGGTTCGCCGTTGGCTGGAGACAATACGTTGTTTGAAGCCAGCATCAGCGTGCGTGCTTCCATTTGTGCTTCCAAGCTCAATGGAACGTGTACAGCCATTTGGTCACCGTCAAAGTCGGCGTTAAATGCGGCACACACCAATGGGTGCAACTGAATCGCTTTACCTTCGATCAGGATAGGTTCGAACGCTTGAATACCCAAACGGTGCAGGGTTGGCGCACGGTTCAGCATAATCGGATGTTCGCGGATCACTTCTTCCAAGATATCCCATACTTCAGGTACTTCTTGTTCTACCAATTTTTTCGCAGCTTTAACGGTAGACGCCAAACCTTGTTTTTCCAATTTGTGGAAAATGAATGGTTTGAACAGTTCCAACGCCATTTTTTTCGGCAGACCACATTGGTGCAGACGCAGGTATGGACCTACGGTAATCACGGAACGACCAGAGTAGTCCACACGTTTACCCAGCAGGTTTTGACGGAAGCGGCCGCCTTTACCTTTAATCATGTCAGCCAATGATTTCAGCGGACGTTTGTTGGCGCCGGTCATGGCTTTACCGCGACGGCCGTTATCCAACAGAGAGTCAACTGCTTCTTGCAACATACGTTTTTCGTTACGAACGATGATGTCAGGCGCATGCAGTTCCAACAGACGTTTCAGACGGTTGTTACGGTTAATAACGCGGCGGTACAAATCGTTCAAATCGGAAGTGGCAAAACGACCACCATCCAATGGAACCAACGGACGCAAATCAGGCGGCAATACCGGCAGCACGTCCATAATCATCCATTCCAGTTTCATACCGGAACGGTGGAAAGCTTCCAATACTTTCAAACGTTTGGCAATTTTTTTAATTTTGGTGTCAGAACCGGTAGATTCCAGCTCTTGACGCAGGATTTCGATTTCGCCGGTAATATCCAAGGTGCGCAACAATTCACGGATACCTTCTGCACCCATTTTGGCATCGAAGTCGTCGCCGTATTCGTCCAGTTTGTTGTAGTAATCGTCTTCAGTCAGTAATTGACGACGTTGCAACGGAGTCATGCCGGGATCGGTTACCACAAATGCTTCAAAGTACAATACGCGTTCGATATCGCGCAAAGTCATGTCCAGTACCATACCCAAGCGGGAAGGCAGGGATTTCAAGAACCAAATATGGGCAACTGGTGCTGCCAATTCAATGTGGCCCATGCGTTCGCGGCGTACTTTAGACAGGGTCACTTCTACGCCACATTTTTCACAGGTTACGCCTTTAAATTTCAAGCGTTTGTATTTACCGCACAAACATTCATAGTCTTTGACCGGGCCAAAGATTTTGGCACAGAATAAACCGTCACGCTCAGGTTTGAACGTGCGGTAGTTGATGGTTTCAGGTTTTTTAACTTCGCCATAAGACCATGAGCGGATGGTTTCGGGAGAGGCAATACCGATTTTGATGGCATCAAACTCTTCTTCCATGCCGGCAGTTTGCAACGGATTAAATAAGTTCAACAAATTCATTTTTGCTCCTTGAAGGAAGTATTTTTACCGCATGGCGGATTTTCGATATTGGGAAACGGTACTTTTGATTTCAGATGGCCTAAATGCCGATTGCTTCATTCTTATTCTGAAACCGCTTTTTCAGACGACCTTAAAAGGCCGTCTGAAAACTTCTGTTTAGTAGCGTTCCAAATCGATATCCAAGCCCAGTGAGCGAATCTCTTTAACCAATACGTTGAAGGATTCAGGCATACCGGCATCGATTTTGTGTTCACCTTTGACGATATTTTCGTACATTTTGGTACGGCCGTTCACGTCGTCAGACTTCACAGTCAGCATCTCTTGCAGCGTGTATGCCGCGCCGTATGCTTCCAATGCCCAAACCTCCATCTCGCCGAAACGTTGGCCACCGAACTGAGCTTTACCGCCCAAAGGCTGCTGGGTAACCAAACTGTATGGACCGGTAGAACGGGCGTGCATTTTTTCGTCAACCAAGTGGTGCAGTTTCAGATAGTGCATCACACCGACTGTAACCTTGCGGTCAAATGCTTCGCCGGAACGGCCGTCATACAGCGTGATTTGAGTTTTACTGTCGTTGAAGCCCAGTTTCTCAACCTCAGGATCTTCACTTGGGTAAGCCAAGTTCAACATTTCGCGGATTTCAGACTCTTTCGCACCGTCGAATACAGGAGAGGCGAAAGACGCACCTTTGCGCAGGTTAGAAGCCAATTCGATGATTTCTTCATCTGTCAGGCTGTCTAAATCTTCTTTCTTACCGCTACCGTTGTAGAGTTTGTTCAAGAATTCACGCAGCTCGCTGGCTTTGCGTTGCTCTTTCAGCATACGATCGATGCGTTCACCGATACCTTTTGCCGCCCAACCCAAGTGAACTTCCAAAATCTGACCAATGTTCATACGGGAAGGTACGCCCAATGGGTTCAGTACAATGTCTACCGGACGGCCGTCAGCCATGTAAGGCATGTCTTCCACCGGCAGAATGCGTGATACCACACCTTTGTTACCGTGGCGACCCGCCATTTTGTCACCGGCTTGCAGACGGCGTTTGATGGCGATAAATACTTTCACCATTTTTTGTACGCCCGGTTGCAGCTCGTCGCCTTGGGTCAGTTTTTTCTTCTTGATCTCATACAACTCATCCGCTTCTTCGCGTTTTTGTTGCAGGCTCAATTTAATCAGTTCCAACTGTTTGGCCAAATCTTCGTCAGCCAAACGGATGTCAAACCAATCATGTTTGCTGGACAGGCTCGCCAAATATTCGGTAGTGATTTCACTGCCTTTAGCCAGCTTCATCGGACCACCATTGGCTTTTTGACCAACAATCATACGCTCGATACGGTCAAATGCGTCGTTATCAAAAATACGCAACTGGTCGCTCAAGTCTTGACGGTAACGTTTCAGCTCAGAATCAATAATGGATTGAGCACGTTTGTCGCGTTGAATACCTTCACGAGTAAAGACTTGAACATCGATAACGGTACCGCTCATGCCGGTAGGCATACGCAATGAAGTATCTTTTACGTCAGACGCTTTTTCACCGAAGATGGCACGCAGCAGTTTTTCTTCAGGAGTCAGTTGGGTTTCGCCTTTAGGTGTTACTTTACCTACCAAGACGTCACCAGCTTCTACTTCTGCACCAATATATACGATACCGGATTCATCCAAACGGTTTTGCATACGCTCAGACAAGTTCGGAATATCGCGGGTAATGTCTTCCGCACCCAGTTTAGTGTCACGTGCGACAACGTTCAGCTCTTCAATGTGAATCGAAGTATAACGATCGTCTGCAGCCACTTTTTCTGAAATCAGAATCGAGTCTTCGTAGTTGTAACCGTTCCATGGCATGAAGGCGATGGTCATGTTTTGACCCAAAGCCAACTCGCCCAAGTCGGTAGATGCACCGTCGGCCACCAAGTCACCACGTTGCAACACATCGCCTGCTTTTACGGCCGGACGTTGGTTGATGTTGGTAGATTGGTTAGAACGGGTGAATTTAACCAAGTTGTAAATATCGACACCCACTTCACCGGCAGTCGCTTCATCATCATGAACACGAACTACAACACGGTTGGCATCTACATACTCAACCACACCGCCGCGGCGGGCAACGATTGCAGTTGCAGAGTCAACGGCAACAGAGCGCTCAATACCGGTACCAACCATCGGTTTTTCAGGGCGCAGACACGGTACAGCCTGACGTTGCATGTTGGCACCCATCAATGCACGGTTCGCGTCATCATGTTCCAAGAATGGAATCAGAGATGCTGCAACGGATACCACTTGACCGGTTGCCACGTCCATATATTGAACGCGGTCAGGCGTCGCCATAATGGTTTCGCCTTTTTCACGACAAGTGACCAAGTCGCCAATCAAATTACCGTCTTTGTCCAAATCGGCATTCGCCTGTGCAATCACATAACGGCCTTCTTCGATAGCAGACAAGTAGTCGATTTCTTCAGTTACTTTGCCATCGACAACACGGCGGTAAGGAGTTTCCAAGAAACCATAATCATTGGTACGCGCATAAACGGATAATGAGTTGATCAAACCAATGTTTGGACCCTCAGGTGTTTCAATAGGACATACACGGCCATAGTGGGTCGGATGTACGTCTCGCACCTCAAAGCCTGCACGTTCGCGAGTCAAACCGCCCGGGCCCAATGCAGATACACGGCGTTTATGGGTTACTTCAGACAATGGGTTGGTCTGATCCATAAATTGGCTCAATTGGCTGGAACCGAAGAATTCTTTAATCGCGGCAGAAACAGGTTTCGCATTGATCAAGTCATGCGGCATCAAGTTCTCAGATTCTGCTTGGTTCAAACGCTCTTTAACTGCACGTTCTACACGAGCCAAACCGCTGCGGAATTGGTTTTCAGTCAACTCACCCACAGAACGAACACGACGATTACCCAAGTGGTCAATATCGTCTACTTCACCATGACCGTTACGCAGTTCAACTAATGTAGCAATGGAAGCAACAATGTCTTCAACGCTCAGAACGTAACCACCTTTTTCGGCAGCACCGGCCAAAGTTTCGTTCAGCAAACGGCCATACCAAGAGTTTTGTTGTGCTTCAGACAGTTTTTGCTCGTATGTGCGCGTATTGAATTTCATACGGCCTACGCGAGACAAATCATAGCTGTCTTCACTGAAGAACAAGCGGTTGAAGAGCTGCTCAACAGCTTCTTCGGTAGGCGGTTCGCCAGGACGCATCATGCGGTAAATCGCTACGCGTGCAGCTTGCTGATCAGCAGTTTCGTCTGTACGCAGAGTGCTGGAGATGTAACCGCCTTGATCCAATTCGTTGATATAAAGGGTCGTAATTTCTTTTACACCATGGATATCAAGTTTAGCCAACAGTTCTTCTGTAATTTCATCGTTAGCAGAAGCCAATACTTCACCGGTTTCCGGATCAATCAGGTCAGCAGCCAATGCTTTGCCTATCAAGCTTTCTGGCTCTACATTCAAACGAGTCAAGCCTGCATTGGTAATATCACGGATATTTTTCGCAGTAATGCGTTTACCTTTGGCAACCAGTACATTGCCTTCTTTATCCAAGATGTCAACTTTGGCAGTTTCACCTTTCAGACGGCCTGCAACCAGATCAGTTTGAACACCGTTTGAAGACAAATAGAAAGTTTCTTTGTCGTAGAAAATATCCAAGATTTGTTCATTGTTATAGCCCAAAGCTTTCAACAAAATCGTAACCGGCATTTTACGGCGACGGTCGATACGGAAATACAGCAAATCTTTTGGATCAAATTCGAAATCCAACCATGAACCACGGTAAGGAATAATACGAGCAGAGAACAACAACTTACCGGAAGAATGTGTTTTACCACGGTCATGCTCAAAGAACACACCAGGAGAACGGTGCAACTGGGAAACAATTACACGCTCTGTACCATTGATGACAAAAGAGCCACTTGGCGTCATCAACGGAATTTCGCCCATATATACTTCGTTTTCACGAACTTCTTTTACGGTCGGTTTAGACGCTTCTTTATCCAAAATCACCAAACGGATACGTGCACGCAATGGAGCCGCATAAGTAATACCGCGCAATTGACATTCAGGAATATCGAACAAAGGTTCGCCCAATGTGTAATGCACAAACTCCAATCGTGCATAACCATTATGGCTCACAATCGGGAAAATAGAATTGAATGCTGCTTGCAGACCATCATCAGTACGTTGGTCAAAAGCGTTTTCCAACTGTAAAAATTTCGCATAAGAATCAATTTGGGTTGCCAGCAGGAAAGGAACATCCAAGACATTCTCTCGCTTTGCAAAACTCTTACGGATACGTTTTTTCTCGGTAAACGAATAGCTCATATACACTCCGAAAAGCAATTTTAAATAATAGGCCGTCTAAAACAACGGCATGCATCAACCTGATATTTACATTTATTTGCAATGGTTTTATCAAGACTATGCAAATAAATGTAAACAATGCCTGATGCTTATTTGAAGAAGCAAAATAAGGCTGGCAGAAAACTGCCAGCCTTCACAGGAAGCATTAAATTATTTGATTTCGACTTTAGCGCCGGCTTCTTCCAGTTGTTTTTGGATGTCTTCAGCTTCAGCTTTAGAAACACCCTCTTTCAGAGTTTTAGGTGCACCGTCAACGATGTCTTTAGCTTCTTTCAGACCCAAGCCAGTGATAGCGCGGACAACTTTAATCACGCCAACTTTTTGATCACCAGCAGAAGCCAATACTACGTCAAATTCAGTTTTTTCTTCAGCAGCAGCTGCACCAGCACCTGCAGGACCTGCAACTGCAACGGCAGCAGCAGAAACGCCAAATTTCTCTTCAAAAGCTTTAACCAGGTCGTTCAATTCCATTACGGTCAAAGAACCAACGGCTTCCAAAATGTCTTCTTTAGTAATAGCCATGCTATTTTACTCCAAATATTGTATTAAAAAATAATTGATTAAATGAAACAAAATCGATTAAGCGGCTTCTTCGCCAGCTTTTTTCTCTGCCAAAGCAGCCAAACCACGTGCAAAGCCTGATACAGGAGCTTGCATAACGAACAACAGTTTGGACAACAGTTCTTCGCGGCTTGGAATAGAAGCCAACTCAGCAACCTGAGCAGGGTTCATCACTTCGCCATTGTAAGAACCGGCTTTAACGATAATTTTGTCATCTTTTTTCGCGAATTGGTGCAGTACTTTAGCAGCAGCAACAGCATCTTCAGAAGCAGCGTAAACCAATGGACCAACCATTTGATCGGCCAAACCTGCGAATGAAGTACCCTCTACTGCGCGACGAGCCAGAGTATTTTTCAGAACACGCAAGTACACGCCTTCTTTACGTGCATTCGCACGAAGCTCAGTCATGCTGGAAACACTGATACCGCGATATTCAGCGACTACGAGAGTTTGAGCGTTAGCAATTGCTGCGCTAATTTCCTCTACGGCCACTTTCTTGGTTTCAATATTGAGACTCAAGGTCTACCTCCCACTGTTTATAAACAGGATACCGAAATGATATCCCACCAGCGCGGTAACCTAAAAAGACATCTTACAAGCAATCTTGCAATGTGTTTCAGGACTACCGTCTGCGTAGGGCAGTTACGATTAAATCTTACGATCCCTACGGTCTTGGACATCTACTTAATTTTAAGTAGCCCAAATTCAGGCAATCCAGAAAACTGGATCACCTGAAAATTTCTTAGTTGTTCACGCTTGCAGTATCAACGCGAACACCCAAACCCATAGTGCTGGATACAGCAACTTTTTTCAGGTACTGGCCTTTAGCAGCAGCAGGTTTGGCTTTAACGATAGCATCCAGCAACGCATTGAAGTTTTCTTTCAAGTCAGCTTCAGCGAAAGAAGCACGACCGATAGTTGCATGAACGATACCTGCTTTATCTGTACGGTATTGTACTTGACCTGCTTTTGCATTTTTAACTGCTTCAGCAACGTTAGGAGTAACAGTACCTACTTTAGGGTTTGGCATCAGACCACGAGGACCCAAGATGGTACCCAATTGACCAACGATACGCATTGCATCAGGAGAAGCAATAACAACGTCAAAGTTCAAGTTACCAGCTTTAATTTCAGCAGCCAGATCTTCAAAGCCGACAATATCTGCGCCAGCTTCTTTAGCAGCATCTGCATTTGCACCTTGAGTAAACACAGCTACGCGAGTTGTTTTACCGGTACCTTTAGGCAGAACGACTGAACCACGAATAACTTGGTCAGATTTACGAGGATCAACACCCAGGTTGAAAGATACGTCAACAGACTCGTCAAATTTAGCAGTAGCAGCTTTTTTAACCAAAGCAATTGCTTCGTCGATTGCGTACAGTTTGTTAGCTTCAACAGAAGAGCGCAGAGCTTTCAAGCGTTTAGATACTTTAGCCATTATACAACACCCTCCACGTCCAAGCCCATTGAGCGAGCAGAGCCGGCAATAGTGCGAACAGCCGCATCCAAGTCAGCAGCAGTCAAATCAGGCTCTTTAGTTTTAGCAATTTCTTCCAACTGGGCGCGGGTCAATTTACCCACTTTATTAGTCAGAGGATTAGAACTACCTTTTTGCAGACCAGCAGCTTTTTTCAACAAGATAGAAGCTGGAGGGGTTTTCATCACAAAAGTGAATGATTTATCCGCAAATGCAGTAATAACGACTGGAATTGGCAAACCAGGTTCCATACCTTGGGTTGCAGCATTAAATGCTTTACAGAATTCCATGATATTCAAACCACGTTGACCCAAAGCAGGACCAACTGGGGGAGATGGATTGGCTTTACCTGCAGGAATTTGCAGTTTGATGTAGCCGATAATTTTCTTTGCCACTTAAGAACTCCTAAAAACGGGTATAACGCGGAACCATTCCGCTTCCCAAACAGAATTTGCGATTATATCCGCTTAAAAAAAAATTTTCAAGCGAATTAAACCACTTAAATCTTTTCAACCTGACCGAACTCTAATTCAACCGGTGTTTCACGACCAAAAATCTGAACTGAAACACGCAGTCTATTACGTTCGTAGTTAACTTCATCAACAATACCGTTAAAATCAGCAAATGGGCCTTCGTTTACTCGAACTTGCTGACCAACTTCAAACTCAACTTTTGGTTTTGGCTTCTCAACACCTGTTTTAGCTTGTTGCAAAATAGCATCTGCATCTTTTTGAGAAATTGGGATCGGGCGATTTCCACTACCGCCTACAAAACCATTTACTCGAGGGGTACTCTTAACCAAGTGCCATGAATCATCAGTCATTTCCATTTCAACCAATACATAGCCTGGATAGAATTTACGCTCACTGATGGTTTTTCGGCCATTCTTGATATCTACTACTTCCTCCACAGGAACGAGAATCTGGCCGAAATATTCTTCCATGTTTTCACGAGCAATACGCTCTTTCAATGTTTTTTGAACATTTTTCTCGAAACCGGAATAGGCCTGTACCACATACCAACGCTTTGACATCTTTACCCTTTCCTATTTAATAAAACATCAAAAAACAACCATGAAATAATTGTATCTGCCGTATAAATGAAGGCTGCTAAAACTGCAACGAAGATAATCACGAATACAGTCATTTTGACCGCTTCATCACGACTCGGCCAAACTACCTTCTTAAACTCAGTCCAAGAGCTCTTAAAATATGCAAACAGACCTTCTTTCTTTTCAGGAGCTGGCTTATTACTTACCACAACTTCCTTTTTCTGATGGTCTTCTTTGCGTCCAGACGGATGTTCTGTCATCTTTACTCACTTATCAATACCCCACCCGCCTTTATTTTAGATAGTGGCATTGATCCATTAATTAATTCCAAATAATCTTAAAACTTAAGTACAAAAAAATTAACCGGCACAAGGCCGGTTAATTTTTTATTTGGCAGGCCAAGAGGGTCTCGAACCCCCAACCCTCGGTTTTGGAGACCGATACTCTACCAATTGAGCTATTGGCCTGTAAACTTAAGCGATTACAGAAGAAACCACACCCGCACCTACGGTAC
>NZ_KV810182.1:0-106893 GCF_001812725.1 Neisseria sp. HMSC067G12
ATCCAGTGTCTTAACCGCTTGACGACTCCCCAACTTACTAAATCATATGAAACAGCGGATGAATATCTAACCCTTCCACACAATAAGCTTCATATGATTGAGAAACCTGTTGGTAAATTGTATTTGCTTCTTGATGAGATTCACTTGCTATAAACAAACAAGCCCCAGAACCGGTCATTAATGCATGACCATATTGGGATAACTCAACATAAGCCTTCCAAACTTCAGGATATTCCTGAAATACAACCGCCTGCATATCATTTTGAAACGGCTGTAACGATTGGAAAGTCGGCATTATGCTGGGTTTGGAATCCCGTGTCAAGCCTTCATGTGCAAAAATTTTAACTGTTGCCACATGGACGGGGGGCTTAACGATAACATACCATTGTTTAGGGACATCTATTTCAGCCAGCTTCTCACCCACACCTTTGGCAAAAGCACTTCTGCCAAAAATAAAAAAAGGAACATCTGCACCAAGACTTACGCCTAAATCAATCAGTTGCTGCCTACTCAAACCGCATTGCCACCATTGGTTTAAAACCATTAAAACCGTGGCTGCATCAGAGCTTCCGCCGCCCAATCCGCCTCCGGTTGGAATCACTTTATCCAACCAGATTTCGACACCGTGCGCTACGCTTGCATATGGCAGTAATAATTTAGCCGCCCGATAAGTTAAGTCTTGCTCAGGTTCAAGCCCTTCGACCGGCGTATGCAGAATAATCTGCCCATCAGTACGGATTTTCAGATGAACGGTATCATATAAGCCGATCAAACAGAAAATACTTTCCAAATTATGATAACCATCGCTCCTGCGGCCGGTAATCCTCAAATCCAAATTTAATTTAGCCGGCGCAGGAAAGGCTTGGATTTCCTCTGAAACAGACATGGCATCCTCTATTTGCGTGCTGCGCATCGGGTTTGTCCATTCTTATCCAAAGAGTGGTTTACCGTGTCAAACACCAAGCGGATATTAAACTTGGCATTTTCAAGTTGAAGCGTTTTGGGCTGTCCTGAACTATTTAAAGTGCGCGATATCGTCCAGTCAAACTGCTCCAGACGTCCATCAGGCAGGATTTTGTATGGCGCATTGGCAACGCGTTTACCATCTGCCCAAATATGCAAATATTGTACCGGCAAAGCAAAGCCCAAAAGCTGTCTGCTCAATTCCTCAGCAGTTTCCGCCTGATAAACCTTACCCTTACTGTCTACCGCCAATACACCTTCACTGTCTTGACACAGCTGGCCTACGGTATTGCCCAATGGGGTATTCACATCAATGGTTTGAACCGCGTTCTGATAAGTCCAATCGAAATTGGCATAAGAGCCTTTTCCTTCCACTTTGACAGCCAAACGACCGTCTGCGCTAAAATCCTGCACCTGCTCTGCTGCTTGCCAACTGTTTTGCTGAGGTAAGTTTGGCTGCGCACAGGCAGCTAAAAGCAATAAGGCTGCAACCGATGATAATCGTTTTAAATTCATGGATATTCCTTCATAGACCGTCTGAAATCAAACGCTTTCAGACGGCCTTTGGGTTTTATTTGTGTTTTTGAGTATGCGGTTTGCTGGGCGTTATACCGAATTTGGACATTGTCTCTTTTAATACTCGGAGATTGCTTCCACGTTTCAAGCCGTCATTCCAGATTTCTTTGGCCTTGTCTTGGTCTCCAAGCGTCCATAGGACTTCGCCCAAATGTGCGGCGACTTCGGCTTCAGGTTCTTTTCCATAGGCATATTGGATATACGGCAAAGCCATTTGGGCATCGCTTTTAAGATAATATGCCCAGCCTACACTATCATTAATGGCTGCGCTTTCCGGATCCATTTGATAGGCCATCTGAACCATTTTGAAAGCCTCGTCCAAATCCTTGCCGTTGGACAGCAAGGTATAGCCCAAAGCATTCCAACCATGCGGATTGTCCGGATACAACTCAACAACTCGGCGCAAATCGGCAATCGCCTTGCCTGGCTGATTCAGCTTCTCATACACCATCGAACGCTGATACAGCACATTGGCAAGCAGCTCCGGAGAAGCTTGGGTTTTCAAGGATTTTTCGGTGGAATTTACCAAGCTGTTCAAAGCGTTCAACGATTCTTGAAGATTGGTATTTTTAGACAATACGAACAAAGCCGTACTCAACAAATCCTTAACTTCAAAATAACGTCCTCTTTGCTCGGGCATTTTTTGTGCGCGTTGTACCAAAGCCCAAGCCTCTTTATGGTTGCCCTGTTTGGCTTCGATAGAAGCAGCCAAAATGGTTTTATCAAACGTATAAGCCGTAGCCGTTACCTTATCCAGCCATTGTTTGGCTTTGGCCAATTCTTCTACATCATTATATGAAACCGCACCAATCAACGCTGCACGGCTGCGCTGCTCTTCCGTGCCAGCTTTATAAGCCTTTTCCAGATAGCTGTTTACCGCAGAAATATTTTCTGTCTTGCTCGCTGACAATAAGGCAGCCTGAATATACAAATCAGGGTTGGGATTTTCTTCCAATAAAGTCTGCAAACGCTTAAAGGCCTTATCATTTTGACCATGGGCGATCAAATTGGCGATGTCCAATTCCTGCCAAATCGGAGATAAGGTTTTGGTGTCTGTCTCTTTGAAGAAGCCGTCCAAAATATCAGGATGCCGTTGCGCCATCAGCCGCAACGTCACAAAAGTCGGCGGCAAAATTTCGTTGTCCAACTTGGCCAATCGCTGCAATGCCGCAATGGCGTGTTTCTTTTGACCGTCTTTTGCACTAAAAATTGCATCCGCAATCGCCGCTTCTGGAAAGTCTTTATAATTCAAGGCCGTTTTATGCACCTGTTTAACCGCATCGCTGGTCAGATTCGGCTGTTGTGCTGCGGTTTGTGCTAAAAGCAGGAACACGCGCTTTTGCTCATCTTCACTACCGCCGGCAATTACCTTGTCCAATCCGCTCAAATTCTTATCGGCTTTACCCAGCAGCAAATTGCGCAACCAAGTCATACGCTTTTGTGTTTCACCAGGCTCCGGCTCGATTTCGCGCCATTTTTGGTAAATGGCTTCAGCCTGTTCAAATGCGTTTAACGAAACCGCCATCTCCAAAGCGCGTTCGGCCACTTCGGGAGATTTGGTGCGATGCAACGTTAAAATATAAGTAAACAACGCAGAAGCTGCATCACCCTTTTGCAGGGCCAGTTCTGAATTTAACAAAGTGAAAACCTGAGATGTACGGTTTTGTATACCCAACAGACGTATCCGCTCCTGCTCGCGCTCTTCGGGAGAAAAACGGTCGGTACGGCTTTTCTTTTTAATAATCTTAGCCGATTCAAAAACTGCATTTGAATCGCCGGGCGCGGCAAAAGTTTGTGTAACAAACAACATCATGACAGCCGCAGCTGCCACTCGAATACGGGATGGGGAAAACAACATAACTATCCTTTTTGAGAACCTGCCGACATTTTCAGACGGCCTAAGCACTTGCAGAACAGACGCAAAGCTTTATTTATCATTCAGGCATAACTGTAACACACGCACCCTATTTTGTTGACACGGTAACCGTAAACCTTGTGTAATCCTCATCTGCATAAAACGATCAGCGCCAAAAATGAATACCGACCACCTTATCCATTTCCTAACTCAAGCTTCACGCTTCAGCAGCCGTATGCAAGCAGAGCGCAATCAATTAGTTACCACTAAAACGGTCAAAGAAGCAGCCGTTTTGGTCGGCATCGCCTTGCATGAAGGAGCGTGGCAAATTTTACTGACCAAAAGGGCCGAGACCTTAAGGCAACACACCGGACAAATCGCCTTTGCCGGCGGCCGCAAAGATGCCCAAGACGACAGCCTAACGGCAACGGCGTTAAGAGAAGCTTACGAAGAAACCGCCATTCCGATTGCCGCATGGCAGACTTTTGCGCCGCTACCCTTTTATGACACACCTTCCGGCTACCGTGTTACGCCTGTTCCGGCAATTTGCACCCAGCCCGTCAACCCCAAAGCAAATCCCGATGAAGTAGCAGAAATTTTTTATCTGCCTTTGGACTTCACCTTAAACCTGCAAAACTACTCATACCGTCATCTTCATCACAACAATCAAACCCTCGCCCTCCCCGCCCTGCCTTTCCGACACTACGACATCTGGGGGCTGACAGCAATCATCCTATATGGACTGGCAGAACGTTATCAGCAATATTGCCAAGCTTTTAAATAAGGCAAGGCCGTCTGAAAACCAATATTCAGACGGCCTTGTTTGATCATTCCTCTTTATGCAGCTTCTTCATAGCATTCGACAAATTCTCCAAACCATTTCATCTCATCGTGCAGGGCAACCACTTCGCCAATTACCATTAAAGCCGGACGTTCTGCTTCGGCAGCCAACAAGCCCAAATCTTTCAGACGGCCTGTCCGCACGGTTTGATGCGGTAAAGTCCCATTGGAAATCACGGCAACAGGTGTAGAAGGCTGCCTGCCATAAGCCATCAGCTTTTCCGCAATCTCAGCCGCTTTAAGCGTGCCCATATAGATTACCAACGTTTGGCGGCTTAAAGCCAAAGTCTGCCAATCGGGCTGACTGCCCTCGTGTTTGCTGTGGCCGGTTACAAATAAAGCACCTTGGGCACAATCGCGATGGGTTAACGGAATACCGGCATAAGCAGTAGCTCCAAGCGCGGCAGTAATACCCGGCACAATGCGGTAGGCAATCCCGGCCTGATGCAGGGTTTGCACTTCCTCCCCGCCGCGACCGAACACAAAAGGATCGCCGCCTTTCAACCTTACCACACGCTCGCCTTTTTGAGCGTGTTCAACCAATAGACGGTTGGTTTCTTCCTGCTGAACATGGTGCGCACCAGCACGTTTACCCACGCTGATTTTCACCGCATCTTTACGCACCATCGCCAAAATCTCATCCGACACCAAAGCATCGTAAAACACGGTATCCGCAGCCTGTATCGCCTGCAAAGCATGTATGGTCAGCAAGCCCGGATCTCCCGGCCCTGCGCCCACCAAAACCACTTCGCCGCCAAACGGCGTTTCCCGGTTTAACTGCGTGATCAATTCACGTTCTGCCGCCTCGATATTGTTTTGAGCCGCAAAAATACTGAAACGGCTGTCGAACAACTTTTCCCAAAAATAACGGCGTCGTTCGACATGATGAATAGTCTGTTTAACCTTTTCGCGCCATTTACCGGCAATACGCGCCATCGTGCCCGTATGCAGCGGAATCAATGTTTCAATAATCTGCCGCCATTTACGCGCCAATACAGGCGCAGTACCGCCGCTGGATATGGCTATCTTCAATGGCCCCCTATCCACCACGGCAGGCACGATAAACGAACACAAGTCCGCCGTATCCACCGTATTGCACAATTTCACCCGTCGTTCCGCCGCTTCAAAAACACGGCGGTTAAACATGCCATTATCCGTCGCCGCAATAACGAAATACACCTCGTCCAGCATGGCTTCTTCAAACAAGCCACCCAGCCAAACTATTTTCCCTTCAGCCGCCCATTGCTGAAACTGCGGATTCAAAGTTTCCGCAACAACACGCACGCGCGCTCCGGCAGACAACAGGCTTTCCGCCTTACGCTCGGCAACCTTACCCGCACCTGCCAGTAAAACAGGGCGGTTTTTCAAATCGGCAAACAACGGATAATGGCTCATAGTCGTGCTCTTACTTTATCAATGATTGTCCGCCGATATTAAAGGCCGTCTGAAAAAATAGGAAAGAATGGTTTCTGATTTTCTTATGGTGTTTGGTTATATACCTGCAAAAAACCGTCTTTTGAATAACAAAACATTCAGACAGCATTTTTAAATTTCAATCACAAACCGAATTATTTTAGATATTTGCTATCAAACGGGGAACTTATTTTCCGCTCTGCCTACTAAAAAGTCTTAACAATTATTCATATCAACAACTTAAGTGATATTGATTTATTAAGGTAATTTCAAAATATAATATTTAGAAGCGAATATACAGCATGACAACTGAAGCAAAAACAGCCCCTTTACCGACTATTCTCTTTAACAAGGTAGCCTATACCAACGGCGATGATGTTATTCTGAACATCTCCAATGCGACAGACAAAATCACCTCTGTCACCGTCAGCCATTTGGGTACGGAAATCCAAAAATTGGATCATCTGAACTCAACCTCCGTCAAACTCTCTTCCGATATTTTTTCACCCAATTCAGGCTACGTCGTCAAAGTAGAAACCGTTGACAACACCGGCAACCACACCAGCAAAACACTGGGATTGTCTGTCGAAGACGACTGGACTATTTTTCCCCGCTATGGCGTAGTGGCAGGATCTAACGATAATTCGGCAGAACGAAACAACGCCATGACCAATGACCAGCTCGAAGGCTATCAAAACAATATCGATCAGCTGGCACAAATGCACATCAACAATTATTTCTTCTATGATGTGTACGACACAACCTCCAATCCATTTCCAAATGTCAACAGCTTCAAGCAAGAATGGGCGACTTGGGCTGTCGACAACGGCCAACCCAACCCTCCCCAAATCGATACCCTGCTGATTAAAAACCTCGTGAACAAAATTCACGAAAAAGGCGGCAGTGCCATGCTCTACAATATGCTTAACGCCGCCTCCAATGACGAACTCGATAATCCGGCCATCAAAGAAATTTTAAATAATGTCAAACTCTACAATGCCCAAGAGCATTCCAACTTCGGCAAAGCCGGTGCAGAGACCAAAACATCCGTACAACAATTCGTCGATCCTGCCGACAAAAGCTGGCAAAACTATATCGTCAACACCATGATCAAAGCCCTGAAAACAGGCGGCTTTGACGGCTGGCAGGCCGATACCATGGGTGATAACCTCGTTTACAAAATACAAAATGGCCAAAAGACTGAAAACTTCAGAATGTCTGACGGTTATGACGATTTGTCAGCCGCGGCTGCGGAAAAGTTACACGATTACGGTCAAACTTATATGATCAACGACATCAGCACAGGCAGGGCCGATGTCTTATCCACCACCGGCATGGATGTTCCTTACTCAGAAATCTGGCCGCGCGATTTTAAAGATACAGCCGGAAATACCCATTATGAAAACCACAACTATGCCGAGCTTAAACGCTTGGTAGGCCGTCTGTACGATTACAATCACGTTTCCCCGATTATTGCCGCCTATACTCGAAAAGGTACCCACCCGGAAGATAATTCTTCCGAACTCAATCCGGACAACGAATTGCTGGTCGATGCCGTTATCGGAGCGAGTGGCGGCTACCACATGACTGTTGCCGCATTAAACAACCTCCCGGATAAAAACGCACATGGTTTTGGTATTTTGCAAGATCCATACTATCCCGCTCAGACGCTCAAAACCAACGAAACCCTGGCCAAATCAGAATTCAACTATCAACAATTCATTACCGCCTATGAGGAGCTGCTTCGCGGCGAAGGCTTGGTTGAACTCAAAGACAGTCATGCCTCCATCGTAGCATCCGACGGCTATGACATGACTTCCACTTCAGGCGAAGGAGGCAAAGTTTATACATGGACCAAGGCCACCGCAGACGGCGGCCGAGTTGTCCAATTAATCAATCTCGCAGGCCTCGACAAAGACACCAATTGGAACAGCTCCAACCACCACACGCTGAAACTCGACAACCCTAAAGTCAGAATCCCGTTTGATATGGAAATCAGCGCAGAACAGGCCGAGCAAGCCATCGTACAACTGGCTTCCCCCGACTCAGACGATATATCCATGCACACATTGGAATCTTCCGTCATCTATGAAAACGGCAAACCGGTGGCACTGGAAGTCACCGTCCCGAGCCTGGATGTCTGGGATATGCTTTATGTCAGCAATTTAGGGCAGGCAAGCGTCAGCCAAACCTTTGCCGACGGCAAAACCACATTCAACGGCACCCACGCCGACGACCATATCAAAGGTACTGAAAGCGAAGACATCATCTACGGCAACCGGGGTAATGATGAGATTCACGGCGGCAGCGGCAATGACAAATTGTCCGGCGGCACCGGCGACGATGTCATCAACGGCGATGCCGGCAGCGATATTCTCTACGGAGGCGGTGGCAATGACCATCTGAACGGCGGATTAGACAACGACACGCTGTATGGCGGCTCCGGTAACGATACTATGTTGGGCGAAGCAGGCAACGACATCCTTCACGGCGGCGCAGGCAACGACACACTGTTTGGTGGCTTAGGGGACGATATATTGCACGGCGAAGCCGGTAACGATACCTACGTATTCAATCGCGGCGAAGGCCATGACACCATTTTCGACCATCACAGCACAAACGCCAACCAATTCGGCGCTGGCATTTCCCTCTCGGATCTGTCGCTCGAAACGGTCAACGAAAAAGACGGCACGACTTGGAACATCACCATTCGTGGCGAAAACAATCACAACGACCTCATCACCATCGACCACCAATATGCCGACATCCATACCGACGTCCAAGGTCAAAAAATCCCCTCAGTCAGCGAATTCCGCTTTGACGAAGGTACGTTCAACATTGACCAGTTAATGCATATTTTAGGTTAACCATTAAAATATCGAGCATCCCAAAGCCGGACTTTCAAAAAGAGTCCGGCTTTTCTTGCCTGCAACGCCACTTCCATTTTTCAGACGGCCTTTGCCTGCGTATAATATCGTTTTGTCTACAATTTGAAATCCTAACCAATGACCGAATCCATCCGCCTGCCCGCTTCCACACTCAAGCCCTCCACCGTTGCCCTGCCCGGTTCCAAAAGCATCAGCAACCGCACGCTGCTCTTGGCAGCACTCTCCGACAACGTTTGCGAAATCCATTCTTTGCTCAAATCCGACGATACCGACCGAATGCTTGAAGCACTCGACAAACTCGGCGTGCAAATTGAATCTTTACCTGAAGGCCGTCTGAAAGTTCATGGTGCCGGCGGCCGCTTTCCCAACCAATCCTCCGATTTGTTTTTAGGCAATGCCGGTACGGCATTCCGCCCCTTGACTGCCGCACTTGCCGTTTTGGGCGGCGACTATCATCTGCATGGCGTACCGCGTATGCACGAACGCCCTATCGGCGATTTGGTCGACGCGTTGCGTATTGCCGGAGCGGACGTACAATATCTGGGCAATGAAAACTATCCGCCTCTTCAGATCGGCAAACGCCAAGACAACGGCGAGCGCGTTATTCCGATTAAAGGCAATGTTTCCAGCCAATTCCTGACCGCCCTGCTGATGGCTTTGCCCTTGACGGGACAAGCATTTGAAATCCACATGGTAGGCGAGTTGATTTCCAAACCTTATATCGACATCACGCTCAAGCTGATGGCGCAGTTCGGTGTGGACATCATCAATGAAGACTACCGTGTATTTAAAATCCCGGCCGGTGCCAAATATCATGCGCCCGAACATTTATATGTAGAAGGCGATGCCTCCAGCGCGTCTTATTTCTTGGGCGCAGGCCTGATTGCCGGTACACCCATCCGCGTAACCGGCATCGGCGCACACAGTATTCAAGGCGACGTTGCCTTTGCGCGTGAATTGGAAAAAATCGGCGCAGATGTCATTTGGGGCGAAAATTTTGTAGAAATTTCCCGTCCTGCCGAGCGCAAGATTCAGGCTTTTGATTTAGATGCCAACCATATTCCTGATGCGGCCATGACCTTGGCCATTGTTGCGCTGGCCACCAAACAACCCTGCACCCTGCGCAATATCGGCTCATGGCGCGTCAAAGAAACCGACCGTATCGCCGCCATGGCAACCGAACTGCGCAAACTGGGCGCAGACGTCATCGAAGAAGCCGAAGCCATCCATATTACGCCGCCCGAAACGCTTACCCCCGATGCCGTTATCGACACTTACGACGACCACCGCATGGCCATGTGTTTCTCGCTGGTTTCGCTTTTGGGCGTCCCCGTCATCATCAACGACCCGAAATGTACGCATAAAACTTTCCCCGACTATTTCCAAGTTTTTGCATCATTGACCAACTGATTGATTATTCAACATTTCAGACGGCCTGTTGCATACAAAAAACACAGGCCGTCTGAAAAATAAAAATAAAACTATACTTTTTCTTAATTTGTGCGATAATAGCTAAATAAATTCTTAGCGATTCATATTTCCTTTCGGAGAGAAAACATGTCAGACGAAAAAAGCAAAGCCTTAGCCGCAGCCCTTGCCCAAATCGAAAAAAACTTCGGCAAAGGCTCCATCATGAAAATGGACGGCAGCCAACAGGAAGAAAACCTTGATGTTATTTCCACCGGCTCCCTCGGCGTGGACTTAGCACTCGGCGTCGGCGGCCTGCCCCGCGGCCGCGTGGTTGAAATTTTCGGCCCGGAATCCTCCGGTAAAACTACACTCTGTCTCGAAGCCATTGCCCAATGCCAAAAAAATGGCGGCATCTGCGCATTCATCGATGCCGAGCATGCTTTTGACCCGATTTACGCCCGCAAACTCGGCGTAAAAGTTGAAGAACTCTATCTCTCCCAACCGGATACCGGCGAACAGGCATTGGAAATCTGTGATACCTTGGTACGCTCCGGCGGTATCGATATGGTCGTTGTCGACTCCGTAGCCGCACTTGTGCCTAAAGCCGAGATCGAAGGCGAAATGGGCGACAGCCACGTCGGCCTGCAAGCCCGCCTGATGAGCCAAGCCCTGCGCAAACTGACCGGCCACATCAAACGCACCAATACATTGGTTGTTTTCATTAACCAAATCCGTATGAAAATCGGCGTGATGTTCGGCAGCCCTGAAACCACAACCGGCGGTAACGCGCTCAAATTCTATGCCTCTGTCCGCCTCGACATCCGCCGTACCGGTCAGATTAAAAAAGGCGATGACGTGATTGGTAACGAAACCAAAGTCAAAGTCATCAAAAACAAAGTTGCCCCTCCGTTCCGTCAAGCCGAATTCGATATTCTTTACGGCGAAGGCATTAGCTGGGAAGGTGAATTGATCGACTTGGGCGTCAAACATGACATCGTTGAAAAATCCGGCGCATGGTACAGCTACAACGGCGCAAAAATCGGCCAAGGTAAAGACAATGTACGCGTTTGGCTGAAAGAAAACCCTGATATCGCCAACGAAATCGATGCCAAAATCCGTGCGGCAGTCGGTATCAATGTCGATATTACCGAAGGCAAATTGGACGACACCGACGGCGAACGTCCTGAGGAATAAGTCTGTCTGAAATTAAAGGTTAAAGACCAAATAAAAGGCCGTCTGAAATCCGACCATTAATCGGATTTCAGACGGCCTTTTATTCAATACTGCTTAAAGCCCCAATGCCTGAGCATGAAACTCAATATGCGAATCGATAAAGCTGGCAATAAAGAAATAGTCATGCCCATAGCCCGGGCGTACTTTATATTGGATATTGAAACCTTTTTCGCGTGCTGAGCGGACAAACCCTTCCAGTTGCAGGACTTCAGGATACAAAGCATCTTCACTGCCGACATCAATCAAAACAGGCAATTTATGCGAGGCCGTCTGAAGCAGCTCTGTACTGTCATAGCGTTTCCACGTTTCCACGTTTTGGCCCAAATAAGCCGAAAACGCCTGCCTGCCGCCTTCCGTATCGATAGGATGACATAAAGGCGCAAAGGCTGAAACCGCAGCATATCGGCCGGGATGCTTCAAAGCCAACTGCAGCGCACCATGCCCGCCCATGCTGAAACCTGCAATGCTGCGCTCTTGCGTTACCGGAAAATGATGCTCGATCAAATCAGGCAATTCTTGGCTGATATAGCTTTCCATTTGGTAATGCTGCGCCCAAGGTGCTTCAGTTGCATTGACATAAAATCCGGCGCCCTGTCCAAGATAATGTTCCTCACTGTCGGCAACATGCCGACCGCGTGGCGAGGTATCCGGGAAAACCACGATAATATTCCATTGCGCCGCAAAACGTTGGATCCCGCTTTGTTGAACCAATTCAGAACCATCACTATTTAAGCCGGAAAGAAAATATAAAACAGGCGCGGGATAGCCTTTTAAGACTTGTGGCGGCAGATAGACATCAAATACCATATCCGTCCGGCAGGTTTGAGAAAAATGGCGGTACCGTTCCTGATACCCGTTAAACATCTTTCTGCGTTCCAGCAAATGCAATTCTGAATTTTTCATTTTATTCCTTGTAAGGAAACAACAATGAGCAGAATGTTAGCGCAAAACCTGCTCATCGTGTTGTTGCCCCATCTTTTTAAGGCAACCCAATCTGCTTTAAACAAGGCTTGCCAATCATGCGAAATCATTACGCCGACAGCATTTAAAATCTATACACAATCTCTGTGGATAAATCTGTTGATAAGCTTTGGGTAATCGTAAAATTTTCTTTAGGAACAAACCAAGTCTTAAATTGACTAAAATTTAATCAAATAAAATATAATAAAATCAAGTGGTTATATTTATAAGATTTTACTATAATCATACAGTGAAAATTTATAGGTAAAACAAGGTTATGCGGCTTTGTGCATAAATTAGGGTTGACATCCCTAAAAATCACCCCGAATCAAAAGCTGCGTAAAACAACGGCCGATTTCATCAGATGCCATTCAAAAGACACGCGGCCATACATTTTGCGTTACAATACGCACTTATTTTTAAGAAAGAAAAATACGCCATGAAAGCCTCCCAGTTCTTCATTTCTACCCTTAAAGAAGCCCCTGCCGAAGCCGCACTTGCCAGCCACAAGCTGATGATTCGTGCCGGCTTGATCAAAGCCAACGCATCCGGTCTTTATACTTGGATGCCGATGGGTCTGCGCGTATTGCGCAAAGTTGAAAATATCGTGCGTGAAGAAATGGCCCGCGCAGGTAGCGTGGAGCTGCTGATGCCGGTGGTACAACCTGCCGAGCTGTGGCAGGAATCCGGCCGCTGGGAGTTTTACGGTAAAGAACTGCTGCGCCTGAAAGACCGTCATGACCGTGATTTCTGTATGGGTCCGACTTGTGAAGAAGTGATTGCCGACATCGTGCGCAAAGAAGTCAACAGCTACAAACAACTGCCGAAAAACTTTTATCACATCCAAACCAAATTCCGCGATGAAGTGCGTCCGCGCTTCGGTGTGATGCGCGCGCGCGAGTTCGTCATGAAAGACGCTTATTCCTTCCATGCCGACTATGCCTCGCTTCAGACGACCTATCAGGATATGTACGACGCTTACTGCCGTATCTTTACCCGTCTGGGCTTGGAATTCCGCCCCGTAGCCGCAGACACCGGCAGCATCGGTGGTACCGGCTCTCACGAATTCCAAGTATTGGCTGAAAGCGGCGAAGACGTTATCGCATACAGCGATACTTCCGATTACGCCGCCAATATCGAATTGGCACCCACCTTGCCGCTCAAAGGCGAACGCGCCGCTGCTCAGGCCGAGTTGACCAAAGTACATACACCAAATGTCAAAACCATTGAGTCTTTGGTTGAATTCCTCAATATTCCGGTTGAACAAACCCTCAAATCCATCGTGGTTGAAGGCGAAAACGAAGGCGAACTCGTCCTGCTGCTGTTGCGTGGCGACCATGAGTTTAACGACATCAAGGCGGAAAAACTGGCCGGCGTGAAATCGCCACTGACCATGGCAAGCCCTGCCGCGATTATTGAACAGTTCGGCGCCAACGGCGGCTCTCTCGGCCCTGTCAACTTCAAAGGCAAAGTCTATGCCGATTTCGCCACCGAAAAAGGCGCAGACTGGGTTATCGGCGCAAACGAAGACGACTACCACTATACCGGCTTCAACTTCGGCCGAGATGCTGCCGAGCCTGAATTTGTCGATTTACGCAATGTCATCGAAGGCGACATTAGCCCTGACGAACAAGGCCGTCTGAAACTGGCGCGCGGTATTGAAGTCGGCCACGTTTTCCAATTGCGCGACAAATATACCCAAGCCATGAATGTCAGCTTCTTGGACAATAACGGCAAATCCCAAATCATGGAAATGGGCTGCTACGGTATCGGTATTACCCGCGTTGTGGCCGCCGCCATCGAACAAAACAACGACGAAAAAGGCATTGTTTGGACCAAAGCAATGGCGCCGTTTGAAGTCGTTATCGTGCCGATGAACTACAAAAAATCAGACGCCGTGCGCGAAGCCGCCGACAAAATCTACGCCGAGCTTTTGGCTGCTGGTGCGGATGTTTTGTTGGATGACCGCGACGAACGTGCAGGCGTATTGCTGAATGACTCCGAGCTGTTGGGTATTCCTCACCGCATCGTGATCGGCGATCGCGCATTGAAAGAAGGCAATGTCGAATATGCCGAGCGCCGTAACAATCAGGCTCAAGCCGTTGCAGTATCAGAAGTTGTCGCCAAGGTTTTGGCCGCATTGAACGCTTAAATTTTTTTCAATAATGAAAAGGCCGTCTGAAACTGATTATTTCGTTTCAGACGGCCTTTTTCTGTTTTAATAAATAATGTTTTTTCCGTAGCTCTCTAATATTTCTTTGATTTTCAGAATGGTTTCTTTGGGCGGCGGATGTACGCCTTTTAATTTGTATTCGTCGCCGCACAAAGCCCATTTGTGTGCGCCCAATTCGTGATACGGCAAGAGCTCGACCATTTCGACATTATCCATATCACCGATAAACTCGCCCAATAAATGCGCTGACCGCTCATCATCGGTATAACCGGGAACAACCACATAACGCACACGCGTCGGCTGATTGCGTTCAGCAAGATAGCGCGCGAATTTCAGCGTTTTGGTATTTGGAATACCGACAAGCACTTTATGAATTTCAGGATCGATTTGTTTTAAGTCGAGCATGACCAAATTGGTATGATCGAGCAAATCATCCAAAATCGAATCATAGTGCAAAGCATAGCCATTGCTGTCTAGACAGGTATGGATATCGTGTTCCCGACAGGCCGTAAACCAATCGCATACAAACTCATATTGCAATAACGGCTCGCCGCCGGTTGCCGTTACGCCTCCGCCTGTCGCACGCAAATAATGACGATAGGTCATGACCTGCTTCATCACAGTTGCCACATCCAATTCCTGCGCCTGCTCAGTATGAAGATCCCATGTGTCACGATTATGGCAATACAGGCAACGCATCAGGCAGCCTTGCAAAAAGAGCACGTAGCGCAAACCCGGACCATCGACAGCACCGCAAGATTCAATCGAATGAATAATGCCTTTACCGTTATAGTGACGGTGGCCAAGGTCTTTCAGTGCCGGCTCGGGGGTAATGGCAAAAGTCGTGGACATAGTGTTCGGCTCAAAAATGTTTTTGCTTATATGGATTGTACGATAATAAAGGCCGTCTGAACATTTCAGACGGCCTCGGAGCTTTGTTTCAAAACAAACCAAATGCAAATTTAGCTTCCGGTTTGTTTCTCCACCCGGATTACATGGTTTCTGTGAATGTACGGGTAATCACGTCAAGCTGTTGTTCGCGGGTCAGCGAGTTGAAGCGAACCGCATAACCGGACACACGAATGGTCAACTGCGGATATTTCTCTGGATTGTGCATCGCATCTTCCAAAGTCTCGCGATTCAATACGTTGACGTTCAAGTGTTGGCCGCCTTCCAAAATACCGTCTTCATGGTGGAAATAACCGTCCATCAAACCGGCAAGGTTGCGTTCGCGAGAATACTCGTCTTTACCCAACGCGCCAGGAATAATGGAGAAGGTATAGGAAATACCGTCTTTGGCAAACTCAAATGGCAGTTTGGCTACGGAAGTCAATGAAGCGACTGCACCGTTGACGTCACGACCGTGCATTGGGTTTGCACCCGGACCAAACGGAGCGCCTGCACGGCGGCCGTCTGGAGTATTACCGGTTTTCTTACCGTAAACAACGTTGGAAGTAATGGTCAGTACGGACTGAGTCGGAGTGGCGTTGCGGTAAGTTTTGTGGGTTGCCACTTTTTTCATGAAGCGTTCAACCAAATCGCAAGCAATATCGTCAACGCGGTCGTCGTTGTTACCAAATTGTGGGTATTCGCCTTCGATTTCGAAGTCAACGGCAATGCCATTTTCGTCACGAATCGGTTTCACTTTGGCGTACTTAATGGCGGACAATGAGTCGGCAGCCACAGACAAACCGGCGATACCGCATGCCATCGTACGTTTCACATCACGGTCATGCAATGCCATCAATGCAGCTTCGTAGCTGTATTTGTCGTGCATGTAGTGAATAATGTTCAGCGCGGTAACGTATTGGGTTGCCAACCAATCCATGAATTTGTCCATGCGCTCAAAGACAGTGTCGTAGTCCAAAACTTCGTCCATAATCGGCTCGGTTTTCGGACCAACTTGCTCTTTAGATTTCTCGTCCACGCCGCCATTGATTGCGTACAGCAGAGTTTTAGCCAAGTTGGCGCGTGCGCCGAAGAACTGCATTTGTTTGCCGACCACCATCGGGCTGACGCAGCAGGCAATGGCGTAGTCGTCGCTATTGAAGTCAGGGCGCATCAAATCGTCGTTTTCGTATTGGATGGACGAAGTATCGATGGATACTTTGGCGCAGAATTCTTTAAAGCCTTGCGGCAGTTGTTCTGACCACAATACAGTGATGTTTGGCTCAGGAGACGGGCCCATGTTGTACAGAGTATGCAGCACGCGGAAGTTGGTGCGGGTTACCAAGGTACGGCCATCCAAGCCCATGCCACCGATAGATTCGGTTGCCCAAATCGGGTCGCCGGAGAACAGTTGATCGTATTCCGGAGTACGCAGGAAACGGACCATACGCAGTTTCATCACCAAGTGGTCAATGAATTCTTGCGCTTGGGTTTCGGTAATCACACCGTTTTTCAGGTCGCGTTCGATGTAGATGTCCAAGAATGAAGATACACGGCCGAAAGACATCGCCGCACCGTTTTGAGATTTAACGGCAGCGAGGTAGGCAAAGTAAGTCCATTGGATGGCTTCTTGTGCATTTTTTGCAGGGCCGGAAATATCGTAGCCGTAAGAAGCTGCCATTTCTTTCATTTGGTTCAATGCTTTATATTGCTCATTGATTTCTTCGCGGCGGCGGATCACTTCTTCCAAGTCCACACCGTTTTCCAAATCGGCTTGCAGTGAGTTGAACTGGTTGAGTTTGTCTTTCATCAAGAAGTCGATACCGTACAATGCCACGCGGCGGTAGTCGCCGATAATACGGCCGCGGCCATAAGCATCCGGCAGGCCGGTAATCACGCCTGATTTGCGGCAGCGGCGGATGTCGGGCGTATAAACGTCAAATACGCCTTGGTTGTGGGTTTTGCGGTATTTGGTGAAAATTTCGCTGACTTCGGGATTCAATTCAACGTTGTACACTTTGCACGCGTCTTGCACCATTTTCAAACCGCCAAACGGCATGATAGAGCGTTTCAAAGGCTCGTCTGTTTGCAGGCCGACAATGGTTTCCAAATCTTTGTTGATGTAGCCTGGAGCGTGGCTGGTAATACCGGAGACGATTTGCGCGTCGATTTTATACGGCTCGTGTGTACGGTTTTCAACCTTGATACCTTCCATCACTTCCGCCCACAGTTTGGTTGTGGCTTCGGTTGCTGGTGCCAAGAAAGAGGCATCGCCTTCATATGGCGTGTAGTTTTTTTGAATAAAATCGCGGACATCTACGTTGGTTTCCCAGTTGCCACCGACAAAACCTTCCCAAGCGGCTGGACGTTGCTGAACATCATTTGACATATCAAGCTCCTAATTTTATTGAAAATATAGACTGTAAATTTTCTGAAAGGATAACATCAATACCCATTTATTTACAGGGGTTTTTATGAAATAAAATTACAGATTTGGTTTTTCTTGATTTACGTCAATGAGAATAATTGTTACTTGGCACTACATCTCACTTTCCAAACATTCGTACTTAAAAACAGCGTAAAATACAAAATTCAGCCCTGAAGACAGGTGTTCTTCAGGGCTGAGTTTTTATTGCATTTTATATAAAAGGCCGTCTGAATTTTCAGACGGCCTTTTATTCACTTAATCAATTAAGCAAACGGATGATGCAAAACAATGGTTTCTTCACGGTCAGGACCGGTTGAAACAATGGCCACAGGCGCACCGCACACTTCTTCAATACGTTTCAGATAAGCTTTAGCGTTTTCAGGCAGCTTGTCGTACTCTTTCACACCGAAAGTCGACTCGCTCCAACCCGGCATGGTTTCATAAATCGGTTTGCAGGTTTCTACCGCATCGGAGCCGCAAGGCAGAATGTCGGTTTTGCTGCCATCAGGCAATTCATAACCTACACAGATATTGATATTCTCAATACCATCCATCACGTCCAGCTTGGTAATGCACATGCCGGAAATGCCGTTAACTTGAATAGAGCGTTTCAGAGCAGCTGCGTCAAACCAGCCACAACGACGCGCACGACCGGTTACGGAGCCGAACTCATGGCCGCGTTCAGCCAAGCCTGCGCCCACTTCGTCAAACAATTCAGTCGGGAATGGGCCGGAACCCACGCGGGTGGTATAGGCTTTAACGATACCCAAAACGTAATCCTGCATTTGCGGGCCCACGCCTGCACCGGCAGAAGCGGCACCTGCCAAGCAGTTGGACGAAGTTACAAACGGATAAGTACCGTAGTCGATGTCCAGCAACGTACCTTGTGCGCCTTCAAACAACAGGCTTTCGCCTTTGCGGTTTTTCTCGTTCAAAACACGGGAAACATCGGTAATCATCGGCGTAATGCGCGGTGCAACTTTTTCAATGACCGCCATCACATCTTCAACTTTTACCGGCTCGGCATTGTGCAGGTGTTGCAACTGAACATTGTAATAAGCCAAAACAGCTTCCAGTTTTTCAACCAGTTTTTCAGGGTGCAACAAGTCCACCACGCGAATCGCGCGACGGGCAACTTTATCTTCATAGGCTGGGCCGATGCCGCGACCGGTTGTACCAATTTTGCTTTTACCGCGGGAAGCTTCGCGTGCTTGGTCAAGCGCAATGTGGTAAGGCAGAATCAATGGGCAGGTTGGCGCAATTTTCAGACGGCCTTCGACGTTTTTCACACCGGCAGCGTTCAATTCATCGATTTCACCCAACAATGCTTCAGGAGAAACGACAACGCCTGAGCCGATGAAGCAGTCCAAAGTCTCGTGCAAAATGCCGCTTGGAATCAGGCGCAAAATGGTTTTTTTGCCACCGACGACCAAAGTATGGCCGGCATTGTGGCCGCCTTGGAAACGTACTACACCGCTGGTTTCTTCCGCCAGCCAGTCAACAATCTTACCTTTGCCTTCATCACCCCATTGGGCACCGATTACGACAACATTTTTAGCCATAGCCATCTAACCTTATTTCAGATACAAAATTTCAAAATAAAACTCAATCGTTCAAAGCGATTACTTTCCAAACGCCGTCTACCTGTTTCAGACGGCCTGTAACCTCTTCCGAACCGTTATAGCCGATACCGTAATCGATAACGACACATTGTCCTTGTTCGCGCAAAGCATCTACCGCTTCTTGAGCTGCGGGCATGTCTTTTACATCAACAGCCACCACGGATTCCCGTCCGATAGCAGGAAGGCGGCCGATGAAGCTGCGCAAATCAAAACTGAATCCGGCTGCAGGACGCGCTCGTCCGAAGTATCCGCCCAATCCGTCATAACGGCCGCCACGTGCCACGGCATCATGACGGTTTGAACCATAAGCCGCGTAAAGCAAACCGGTGTGGTAATTGTCAACGCGCAGTTCCGACAAATCTATATGCACTTTTTGATTTGTGAACGCATCGCATACTGCCTGCAATTCATCCAAGGCCGCACTGACTGCGGACAATTCCGGTAATTTCTCACGAGCCACAGTCAGCACTTCACGACCACCGTACAGTCGGGGCAACAATGAAAACGCTTTTGCCCACATACCGTCAAGTTTCCACTCTTTAACCAACTGGCTGACAACCTCGGCATCTTTGTCCTGCATCGATGACAGCAGGGTTGCCGATTGCTGCTCATCTAAATGCGCGGCATTTGCCAAAGCACGGAATACGCCGATATGGCCCAACGAAAGCAAAACTTCGCCCATGTCGGCAATCTTCATGCTTTTCAGCATCAAATCAATCAATTCAATATCCGCTTCAATGCCTTCCAAGCCATACATTTCCGCACCTGCCTGTAAAGGCTCGCGCATATTGAGCAATCCGTCAGGCCGCGCATGAAGCACCGAACCGGCATAGCATAAACGGTTGATGCCCTGGTTGGCAGAAAGCAAGTGGGCATCAATACGCGCCACCTGCGGCGTAATATCCGCGCGGATACCGAGCTGACGGCCGCTAAGCTGATCGACGACCAAAATGGTTTTCAAAGACAAACCGGCATCGATATGCGTCAATAAAGAATGGCTGTATTCCATCAATGGCGGTTGCACCAATTCATAACCATGCACGCGGAACAAAGCCAACAGCCGCTCACGGGCGCTTTCCAATTGTCGCGCATTGGTCGGCAATACGTCGGCGACGTGTTCAGGAAGCTGCCAAGACTTCATGAGAATCTACCTCTGTTTTTTGTAAACACAAAGGGCTGCTTAAATTTAAAACCAAATCAGCCTGACGACTGAAATTTTCCTGAATGCATCGATGGCACATCCGATGCGGCTTCAACAAAACTGATTTTAAATTTAAACAGCCCCTGAGTGACGGCTTCAAACCGTCGAGTTATTAAAATCAGACTTTACCATATTAAAACAAATTTTGCACCCTGTTTGCAGGAAACGTAAAAAAACATTAAAAACAAAGGCCGTCTGAAAACCAAATGCATAGATGCATCATTTTCAGACGGCCTTATTCATGCCTGAACAACTCGACGCTTAACGCCAGTAACGCCACCAAGGCATATCGTCAGATCGCCATTCGTGTTGCAAGAACGGGCTTTGCGGGAAGTTGGTTTCCAAAACACGGCGTGTATCGGCAGCCAGTTGCGGCTTGTCCAGTTTTTTGTATGCCAATTCCATCATCGCCAAAGCTTCTTCGACGTAACGGGTATTTTGGTAACGGCTAACGATTTTTTGCGCACGGTTGGCCGCTGCGACATAAGCACCGCGTTTCATGTAATAACGCGCCACAGATATTTCGTTACCACCCAAAGCGTCCACCAGTTTGGCCATACGCTCGGTTGCATCGGCAGCGTATTTGCTGTTTGGATAACGTTGAACCAACTCGGCAAACGCCTGATAAGCATCGCGGTTGGCTTTCGGGTCGCGGTCGGACCAGTCTTGGGAAGCCAGCTTGTTCAAGAAAGACTGGTCTTCGTTAAACAGGACCAAACCTTTCAAGTACAGCGCGTAGTCCATATTCGGATGTTGCGGATGATGGCGTTGGAAGCGCGCAATGGCAGCCAAGGCTTTTTCCGGCTCATCGTCTTTATAATAGGCATACGCCGTATCCAACTGGGACTGCTGGGCATAGCGGCCGTTTGGAAAACGGGATTCTAAAATTTCGTATAACTTGACAGCTCGCGTATAATTGTTGCTGTTCAACTCGTCTTGCGCTTCGGCATAAAGCTTTTCCACACTCCAATCTTGAGTAATTTGGGCGTCTTTATCGATTGTGCCTTTATTTGCGCAGGCACTCAGTGCCAAACCTAAAGAAACTACTAAAAGAATTTTTTTCATGCAGAATACTTCCTTTGATAACGAAGCCGATTATAGCGATGATTTAGACTTTCCGTCATCCCCTGAAACAGAAAGTTGTGTTAATTTGACCGTTCCGCTCGAAATGGCGGGCGGAAGGCTGGATGCCGTATTGGCCAAACTCATGCCCGACTACTCGCGCAACCGCCTGAGTTCGTGGATTAAAGAGGGTGCAGTCATTGTAAACGATAAGCCCGCGCAACCCAAAGATAAAATGATAGGCGGTGAATTGATTGCCGTTACGGTACGTCCGAGCGAAGAAAACCTCGCGTTCACGCCCGAACCGATGGATTTGGACATTATTTACGAAGACGATACCGTCATCGTCATCAACAAACCGGCCGGATTGGTCGTCCATCCTGCCGCAGGCAACTGGAGCGGCACCCTGCTCAACGGCCTGTTGGCGCACTGTCCCGAATTAAGCCAAGTGCCGCGTGCGGGTATCGTACACCGTTTGGACAAAGAAACCAGCGGTCTGATGGTGGTCGCTAAAACCCTGCCGGCGCAAAATTCCCTGGTTCAGCAGCTTCAAGAGCGCACAGTCAAACGCATTTACCGCGCAGTCGCCAACGGCATCGTTCCTTTCGACGGCAAAATCGAAACCCAAATCGGCCGCGATCCGCACAACCGCCTGAAAATGGCAGTCGTCAAATTCGGCGGCAAACCTGCCATTACCCACGTCAAAGTGTTGGAACGTTATTTGGCACACAGCTACATCGAATGCTCGCTCGAAACCGGCCGCACACACCAAATCCGCGTTCATATGCGCGAAGCCAACCATCCGCTGGCCGCCGACCCTGTTTACGGCAACCTGCGCCATCCATGTAGCGACGCAGTTAAAGAAGCCATCAAAGCCCTCGGCGCGCGCCAAGCCCTGCATGCCTACCGCTTGAGCTTTGTCCATCCGAAAACCGGCGAAACCGTTTCCTTTGAAGCGCCTATACCTGACGATATGTACCACCTGCTTTCCGTCCTGCGTCTGGAAGCCGGTTTGGATTCGTCCCTAAGCAACGAGGAAGAATGGCAAGAGAAATTCGGCATGGATGATGACGATGATTGGAATGAAGACGACTACGATGTCGAAGTGGTTTATGTGAGGGATTAAATCCATTTTTCAGACGGCCTAAAATATTATTTGAGGCCGTCTGAAATCAATCCGTTCCAATACTTCAGCGATTCAAAGATTATGAAAACCATCACAGATACCCTAAACCTTGCTCCCCAAGGTAAGAATTTTTTGACTGCCGACTGGCCTGCCCCTGCCAATGTTAAAACGCTTATTACCACGCGCAACGGCGGTGTCAGCGAAGGCGTGTACCACAGCCTGAATGTCGGCTCGCACGTCGGCGACAATCTCGAAGCCGTACTCCGCAACCGCGAAATCGTACAGGAACAAGTCGGCCTGCCCGTTGCCTACCTTAATCAAATCCACAGCACCATCGTTGTGAATGCTGCAGAAGCATTAGGCAATACGCCTGATGCCGATGCCTCGGTTGATACAACGGGTACGGTTGCCTGCGCTTCGATGACTGCCGATTGCCTGCCTGTCTTGTTTTGCGACAAAGCAGGGACCGTTGTTGCGGCGGCTCATGCAGGTTGGCGTGGTTTGGCCGGCGGCGTTTTGCAAAACACCATTGCGGCAATGAATGTCGAGCCGTTGGAAATCATGGCCTATCTCGCGCCTGCCATCGGCCCTGATGCGTTTGAGGTGGGACAAGATGTATTTGATGCGTTTTGCACACCTATGCCGGAAGCTGTCGATGCGTTTGAAGACATCGGCGGCGGCAAATACCTTGCCGACATTTACGCTTTGGCGCGTATGGTTCTGCACCGCGAAGGCGTGAACATGATTTATGGCGGCACCCATTGCACCGTTTTGGAACGCGATACTTTCTTCTCATATCGCCGCGACGGGCAAACCGGTCGCATGGTCAGCCTGATTTGGTTGGAAAAATAAGATTTGCACCATCAAAGACAAGGCCGTCTGAAATATTTTCCGTTTACGGTTTCAGACGGCCTAAACATTATTCGTTATAATCCGACGATACCGTAACCGGTTTCAACGAAGGAATATCCAATGAAAAAAATCCTATTGCCTGCACTCGCCATATTGCTTGCCTCTTGCGGTTTCCACCTAAAAGGCACAGGCGTGACTTCGCAACCGCTGCCTTATCAGAACTGGCATGTAGAAGGCGGAGCCGTCATGCAAAAAGCGCTGGAAAATGCCTTACGCCGTGCCGACGGTCATCCGGTTAGCGAAGCCGAATCACAAATCACCCTGCGCGTTGTCGACTTTCAAAAACGCCGAGATATCTACACCATCACCCGCGCCGCCGCAATCAACGAATACCTGCTGGCCATGACCGTCAAAGCCCAAGCCTTCCGTAACGGCGAGCCGGTTGGCGAACCGATGGAAGTTAAGGTTCACCGTACCATGGACTACGCCGACAGCGAAGTTTTGGGTAAACAGGAAGAGGAAGAAACCATTTGGTCTGAAATGCGCATCGACGCAGCAGATCAAATCGTCCGCCGCCTGACTTTCCTGAAAGCGCAATAATGGCTGCCGCGCCCATTGAGAGCCTGCGCCCCGATACGCCGCTCAAACCGTTGTACATTATTCACGGCGAAGAGGATTTGTTGCGCATCGAGGCATTGGATACCCTGCGCGCAGCCGCAAAAAAACAAGGCTATCTCAACCGCGAAGTCTATACCGCCGAAAACAATTTTGACTGGAACGAGCTGTTGCAAAGTGCCGGCAGCGCAGGTTTGTTTGCCGATTTGAAACTGCTGGAAATCCATATTCCCAACGGCAAACCCGGCAAAAACGGAGGCGATGCCCTGCAAGCCTTCGCCGAACGCCTACCCGAAGATACGGTTACGCTCATCCTCCTGCCCAAGCTTGAAAAAGCGCAAATCCAGTCCAAATGGTTTTCCGCATTGGCAGGCAAAGGCATCGTCTTAGAAGCCAAAGCCGTTGCGCCACATGCTTTGCCGCAATGGATACAGGGCCGTCTGAAACAGCAGGGTTTGGATATCGAACCTGAAGCACTCGCCCTTTTTGCCGAGCGCGTCGAAGGCAATCTTTTGGCCGCCCGTCAGGAAATCGAAAAACTCGCCCTGCTCCATCCCCAAGGCCATTTAATCAATATTGCCGACACAGAAGCCGCAGTTGCCACCGTCGCCCGCTTCGACGTATTCCAACTGGCAGGCGCATGGATGAAAGGCGATGCCCTGCGCGTTTCCCGTTTGCTGGACGGCTTGGAAGAAGAAGGCGAAGAGCCGGTTTTGCTGTTGTGGGCAGTTGCCGAAGACATCCGCACCCTAATCCGCCTGACTGCCGCACTCAAGCAGGGCCAAAACATCCAAAGCCTGCGCAACAGCCTGCGCTTATGGGGCGACAAGCAGACCCTTGCACCGATGGCGGCCAAACGCATTTCCATCAACCGCCTGCTCGACGCGCTCAAAACCTGCGCCAAAATCGACCGCATCATCAAAGGCGCAGAAGAAGGCGATGCATGGACCGAGTTCAAACAACTCGTTACTTCGCTGGCCGCTTGAAACCGTTGCCACGCGTCAAGAAACTTGCACGCAATACGCCCCAAAAACAGAAAATACTGTAAAATAGCGTAAACTCAAATTCAGGCCGTCTGAACCTCGCATTTCAGACGGCCTCTTCCAGCAAAAAAACAAGGAAACACCAACTATATGGATAATAAAACCAAACTTCGCATCGGTGGTCTGGCCCTGCTGACCACTGCCGTATTAAGCCTCATCATCGTTCTGATCGTCGATTCATGGCCGCTGGCCATCCTGTTGGCCGTCATCATCGTGGCCGCTGCCGCAGGCGGTTTCGTTTGGACTTCACGCCGTCAGCAACGCCAATTCCTCGAGCGTCTGAAAAAATTCGACATCGATCCGGAAAAAGGCCGTATCAACGAAGCCAACCTGCGCCGTATGTACCACAGCGGCGGCCAACATCAAAAAGACGCGATTACCCTGGTTTGCCTGTCTCAAAAATGTTCCGTTGACGAAGCGCACGCCATCTTCAAAAAACGTCCGACCCGTCAGGAAATGAACCAAATGGCTGCCCAACAGGCACGCGGTCAAAAACGTCCACATCGCTAAACCCGACAGTAACAGGCCGTCTGAACATCCTATCCCGTTTCAGACGGCCTGTTTTTATTTCCATCAAACCCATTTCCGTTTCCATCGCATTATGACCCGTCTTCCCACCGCCCCACTCAAACGCCGCCTCGCCGCACTGGTTTACGAACTTCTGCTGACCGGCGCCGTTACCAGCATTGCCGCCCTTGTAGCCGGTATTATCGCCATCTTTCTCAATCCCGTTTCCACGCGCCTGTCCATGCTGACAACCTGCCTGATTCTGTTCTACGCATGGTGGCTCTACTTTCGCGCCAACTGGCACAAAAAAGGCCAAACCCTCGCCATGCAGACATGGAAGATCGGTTTAGCCGATAAAAACGATACCCAGCCGCCCCTGCCGCAGCTGCGCCTGCGCTTTATTTGGGCAAGCATTTTTATTGTCTTCATTCCCCTGTTTGCCTACGCCGGATTGCGTCATCTGCTCAATATCCCGCCCAAAGGCGCATTCGGCGCCGCGCTCATTTGGCTCATCCTGCCATGGGGCTTCGCCCTGTTCCATCCCGACCGCCAGTTCCTCTACGACTTCTTAGCCGGAACAAGGCTGGTGGATTTAAATCAGAAGAAAACAAACGAATAAAATCCAAAAGCATCTCAAGCTCTAAATAAAATAAAGGCCGCCTGAAACTCAAGATACGTTTCAGACGGCCTTTAATCATAAAATCAAGCAATGATTATTCTTGCCAACGTTTAAACACCAGCGAAGTATTGACGCCGCCAAAAGCAAAGTTATTGCTGACCACATAATCGGTTTGAATCTCACGTCCGCCTGTTTGGATGTAATCCACCTTGCCGCAACGCAGATCGATGTTTTCCAAATTGACAGTCGGCGCAAACCAGCCGTTGTTCATCATTTCGATGGTAAACCAGGCTTCCAATGCGCCGCACGCGCCGAGTGTATGGCCAAGATAGCTTTTTTGCGAACTCATCGGCACAAAACCAAATACCGCCTCAGTAGCCAATGTTTCGGCAATATCGCCTTTTTCGGTCGCCGTACCGTGGCCGCTGACATAGCCGACTCTATCAGGCGTAATACCGGCGTCTTTCAGCGCAAGCTCCATACATTTTTGCATGGTTTCTTTTTGCGGCTGGGTAACGTGGCTGCCGTCGCTGTTGGCACCATAGCCGACAAGCTCGGCATAGATTTTCGCACCGCGCGCACGGGCGTGTTCCAATTCTTCCAATACGAAAATGCCTGCGCCTTCGCCGATGACCAAGCCGTCGCGTCCGTTGTCGTAAGGACGCGGGGTCAGCTCAGGTTCGCCGTTGCGGCGGCTGGCAGCATAAAGTGAATCGAAAACATACACTTCGGACGGACAAAACTCTTCGCCACCTCCCGCCAGCATCATATCAATCAGGCCGTATTTAATCGCTTCGTAGGCATAACCAATGCCTTGGCTGCCGGAAGAACACGCGCTCGAAGTCGGGATAATGCGGCCTTTTAAGCCGAAGAAAATACCGATATTGGCGGCAGTCGTATGCGGCATCATACGCACATAAGTATTGGCGTTGAAATTGCGCGATGTGCCGGTGAGCAAAAGTTCGCCCATATCGCCGATGTCTTTGGTGCTGCCGACAGACGAACCGCACGCCACGCCCATACGGCCGTCGGTAATGCTTTCATCACCCAGCAAACCCGCATCCGTCAAGGCTTGTTCCGCCGCATCGACACACAAATGCGACACGCGCCCCATGCTTCTGAGCTGCTTGCGTGTCCAGTGCTCTGGAGGGGAATAGCCTTCAATCGGCGCGCCCAGTTGCGCTTCCAATTCAGGAAAGCGTCCGCTCCAGTCCATGCATTTGACCGCGTTTTTTTCGGCTTTAAAGGCCGTCTGAATACTTTGCCAATCACGGCCGAAGGCGGTAATACCGCCGATACCTGTTACAACGACTCTTCTGGTATTCAACACAAACCTCCGTTCACAGCAATCACTTGGCGCGTAATGTACGCCGCTTTTTCATCCATCAAAAAGCGCACCGCATGCGCCACTTCCTCAGGCAATCCCATACGCGCGGCAGGGACGGCCTTTAAAATTTCTTCGACAGGTACGTTCTCATCGATAATATCGGTATCGATAAGGCCCGGTGCCACGCAGTTGACGGTAATTTTACGTTTTGCCAACTCAACCGCCAACGCTTTTGCCGCACCGATCAAGCCCGCTTTGGACGCGCTGTAATTGACCTGACCACGATTGCCCGTCAAACCGGACACCGACGCCATGCATACAATCCGTCCAGCTTTTCGGCGGCGGATCATCGGCATGGTCAAAGGGTGCAACACATTATAAAAACCGTCCAAATTAGTACGCAACACCAAGTCCCAATCATCATCAGTAAACGCAGGAAACGCATTGTCTCGCGTCAGGCCGGCATTCAGCACCACGCCGTAATATGTGCCGTTTGCCTCAATGTCGGCAGTCAAAATTTCTCGGCAGGCTTCGCGGTCGGACACGTCAAACTGCAACACGCGCGCATTTCTACCCAATGCACGGATTTCTTCCGCGACAGCTTCCGCTTCATCGCGGCGGCTGCGGCAATGGACGACGATATCAAAGCCGTCCTGCGCCAAACCAAGCGCAACAGCTTTGCCGATACCGCGATTAGACCCTGTAATTAAAATAGTTTCACTCATACGTTTTCTCACTATATCGACAGGCCGTCTGAATCTTTGTCTTTTCAGACGGCCTTGTAAACGGTTTAAATGACTTGACCGTCTTTCGGACTGTACACATTTAAAGAAGCTTTTGCCAGTAAACCGTCCGGCGGCAACAGATGCTTCACATCTTCCGGCGCATCCGTCCAGCGCAACTCGCAATCAAATACGCCCATACCGCCCAAATCCTGAATGGACACATGCGCCCTGACCTCCAGCTCAGTACCGACAGGCACGGAATCAGCAAACAAATCCAGCTTGCGCGTTCCCAATAAAAAACCCAAACGGACAGGCTCTCCGGCCTTTAAAGCTTCAATGCCTGCAAACGCGCCTATGCCCTGCGCCATCAATTCCATATAAGCCATAGACGGCAACACGCCGTCCTGCAGCAAAATATGCTTGTCGCCAACCGGCGCACGGCAAACCGTGTAGTCATCGCCAAATTCTTTCACACAGTCGATAAGCACCATATGTCCGCTGTGCGGAAGCAGCGAAGCCACATCATAAATCGGGGCACTCGGTATTGAAGGCATAAAATGTCATCCGGGAATAAATTACGTTACAATATGCATTATAACAGAGCCTAGCTTTTACTAACCCATTTCATTACAATGTATGAAAATGTAAAACATTGAAAGACATCATGCCTCAAAACGTTTGCCGTTTCAGCTTTAATATCGCCGCATGGCAGGCCTCCTCCAGCAAAATCAGTACGCCGGAGCAATGGCAGGACTGGGCGCAGGGAAAACTCGATACCGCCTCCCTGCCGGAGTGCAAACCCGCGCTCTCCTTTTTGCCGCCTATGCAACGCCGCCGCTTGGGAAAAGCGGCGCGCTTGGTTTGTGATGCCGCATGGAATCTGGCCGACCAATATCCTGAAAGCGTCCCGGTGTACGTTTCGCACGACGGCGAAAGCAACCGCAGCTTTGAATTATGGCAAGAGCTTCTGAACACGCATACCGTCTCGCCGACCTCATTCGGCCTGTCCGTTCACAACGCGACGATTGGGCAATGGTCGATGTTGCGTAAAGACATGAGCGAACATACCGCGTTGGCCGTTGCCGCCGATTCCTTTGAAACCGCGCTGACTGAAGCATTCGCGCTTTTGCAAGACGGCGCGCCATCTGTTTTAGTGATTGTCGCCGATGATCCGTTGTCTGAAGACTATCCTGTCTTGGCTACACGTGCGCCGTTTGCCTATGCATTGGCACTGGTAATCACAAAGGGCGAAGACTATACCCTAAGCTTGGAAACCACATCCGCAAGGCCGTCTGAAAACCCTAACGATACAACAGTCGAGCCCTATTGGAGCAGCTTGGAGTGGGTACGCTTCCTGCTTTCAGACGGCCGACAACACACGCAACACTATGCCGGTAGAAACTGGTACTGGCAGAAAAACGCATGAAGACTTTAGACTATTTCCGTCGCTTTTTTGCCACACTCTTCGGCTTCATCCTCTTCGGCGTTGCAGGCGTATTGTTCAAAATCGCACTTTTGCCCTATACGCTCAAATCGACCAAAGGCGACATCAAACGCCAACTTGAAGCAAGACGCATGATAGGCAAAGTTTGGCGTTTCTTCGTCGGCTACCTGCAATGGTCGGGCGTATTGAGCGTCCGTTTCAACGGCTTGGAAAAACTCGGCAGGCCCGGCCAGCTCATTCTTGCCAACCATCCCTCGCTTTTGGATGTCGTCTTGCTGATCAGCCATTATTCGGAGCCAAACGTACTGGTTAAAAAAGATCTATTGCACAACCCCAGCATGAAAAGCCAGATTATCGCTTCCGGCTACATCCCCAACGACGAAAGCATGGAAATGCTGGAAGAAATAGATGCCGTGTTCAAAAGCGGGCAAAGTCTGCTGATTTTCCCCGAAGGCACGCGCACAGGTTGGGACGGACAGGTTAAAATGCACCGTGGCGCCGTATCGCTCGGTTTGCGCAGCGCATCAGTCATCACGCCCGTGTGCATCAAGATGACGCCGCCCAATTTTAAAAAGGGGCAACCGTGGTACAAAATCCCGCCACAAAAAATTCATTATGAAATTACCGTCGGCGACGATATCCTGCCTGAAGAATGGCTGGCAGAAAAACCCCTGCCCATCGCCGCACGACGTTTAAACGAATACCTGCAAGACTATTTTACAAGGAAAACCACATGAGCAATTTAGAAAACCAAATCAAACAATTAATCATCGACAGCTTAGGTCTGGAAGATATTACCGTTGCCGACATCGGCAGCGAAGATCCGCTTTTCGGCGACGACGGCCTGGGTCTGGATTCGGTTGATGCATTGGAACTTGGTTTGGCCGTACAAAAAACCTTTGGCTTCCAGCTCGACGGAGAAAACGACAACCTGCGCGAAAACTTCGCCAACGTCAAAACACTGGCCGAGTTCGTCAAGAGCCGCCAAGCATAAGGGAGAGAGAAGATGACCGAACAAGAAGTACGCGCCCTGCTGACCGATGCACTAGTTAACCTGTTTGAAATCGAACCGGAACGCATCAAACCCGAAACCAACCTCTACGAAGATTTGGAAATCGACAGCATCGACGCCATCGACCTTATCGACCACATCAAACGCGAAACCGGCCGCAAACTGCAAGCCGAAGACTTCCGCAACGTGCGCACCGTAGAAGACGTGGTTCAAGCGGTCTTAAAAGTACAACAAGATTCCTGATTCCGCTTTGAATCAGCATATTTTCAGACGGCCTTGTCAATCCGCAAGGCCGTCTGAAAATCAATCACAACCATGAAAATACTAGGAAAACTCCTACTGACCCTTGCCAGTCTCGCGTATCCGCTCCTATGGTATTACGGCAGGGAAAACGGCTCATTTTTCTGGCTTGCAGCGGCTATGTGTGTGTTATGGCTGATACGCGCCGCCATGCCGCAAACCACAGCCCAACGCATTACAGCGATTATCCTTGCTGCTTTTTTTGCGGCGGTACTGGTTTTCAGACGGCCTGACTCGATGTATTGGTATCCCGTTGCCGTCAACGCGCTGATGCTTGCCGTTTTCGGCGGCAGCCTGTTTGCCAAACAAACCGTCATTGAACGTCTCGCCCGACTGCAACATCCCGACCTTTCCCCCGAAGGCGTGCGCCACACTCGGCGCGTTACGCAAATCTGGTGCGCCTTCTTCATTTTCAACGGCGCAACCGCCGCCATTTTGGCTGGCTTGCAATATTACGACTGGTGGGCGGCTTATACGGGCATCGTGTCTTATGTGTTAATGGGAATCTTATTTGCCGGAGAGTGGCTTTATCGGAAATTGGTTTTGAAGGTTTAATCCATTAAAAATATTTTATCAATTAGACGAATAACCATAATGAAAAAAATCATCCTACTTACCCTGATTTCCTTCACATTTACCGCATGTTCTTCGACATCTAAAACGCCTTTATCCCCAGAAGAAAAGGCAGAAGCCGAATACAAGAAAAATTATACGGAAGTTGCCAGCCACACCATCAAAACGCGCTCGGGAAACCTGACCGTCATTGACCGAATACACAATCGTTATTCTGACGATACTACAACCAGCAGCATGAATTTGATGATTATTCGGAAATCCAATACGGTAAAAGCAAGAGCTGCACAAACAGCCGTATTTACAGCAACTTTTGCATTACTTATTCTTGCCCGCAACAGCAATCATATTGGATATGAAGGTCCTGACCTGCTGGACAAACACAGTTTAAGCGGGAAGCCTATTAAACCGAATTTTGCGAATCCCGTTTTTGAACAATTCACCCCAAAAGTTCGCGATTGGGCGGCAAAATGGTCATTTAAAGGCAATAGTGCCAATAAAAAACTATTTGTCCAACCGGGTCGTTTCTATTTGGTTTATGAAAAATTCAATAAACGAGACCGATTCTTTCTGAACAATGAAGTCAGCCTTTTTTTAGACGGACAAAGCGGCAAAACCGATCACTTACTCCATTGTTTCAAACGAAGTGAAAGCCATTCATTGGAAGAGTGGCAGGCAAATGATTACGAATTGATACGCCAAACGACAAACAAACAATACGATGAATGCTTGGCCCAATTCAAAGAAGATACCAAGGCAAATACATCAAAATTATAAAACCTTAGAACCATCATGCACCTAATCCGAATCCTATCCCCCGACCTACCCCAACACGACCTTATCGCCGCCCATCCGAATTGGACGCGTGCTGATTTCAACCGTGCGGTTTTTCATCTGTCAGGCCGTCTGAAACAGGCAGGCGTGCAAACTGCCGCGTTGTGGTTTGACGATGCCGCGCTGTTTGCCTGTGCCGTGTTGGCAGTGTGGCATTCTGGCGGAAAGGTTTTATTGCTGCCCAATTTGGCGCAAGACAATTTGGAGTGGGGGAAAACGGCAGAGGCGTTTTTAACAGATTCAACAGATAAAAAGCTGTCTTCAGACGGCCTGAACGTCTGGCACTTGCCTGATGTATTGACTCAAACAGAATCGGAAGGACTGAGCACCTATCCTGAAAACTATCTGATTCCCGACCATGCCGAAGCATGGCTGAAAACATCGGGCTCCAGCGGCGAAGCGCAGATTATTGTGAAAACCGCCGCGCAAATGCAGGCAGAAGCTCTGACTTTGGCAAATACGCTGCCATTTGGACAACACAGTGAAACCGTGATCGGCAGCGTGATTCCGCAACATCTTTACGGCTTCACTTTCCGCTTCGCACTCGCGCTGACAATGGGTTGGACTATGGAACGACAGCAGGCGGTTTATCCGGAAAACCTGCTTTCCAGCACGGCCGCACATGATAAAGTGGTTTGGATTGCCAGCCCAGCCGTACTCAACCGCTTGGGCGAAAACCGCAACTGGCAGAGTATCGGCCATAAAATTGCAGGCATTGTCTCGGCCGGCGGCGCATTGCCCGCAGCCACGGCGGATTTGCTGCAACAGGCTGCCGTCCGCCCGTTTGAAGTTTATGGCAGTACCGAAACCGGCGTGATTGCCTCACGTTGCGAACGCCAAGAATGGCAGCCTTTCGAAGGCGTGGAAATCGGGCAAAACGAAGAAGGCGCACTTTGGGCTTCTTCGCCTTGGTCGCCCGAACGCCGTCAAACAGCCGATTTGATCGAGCCGCAAGATGACGGTTTTCTGTTACTCGGTCGGCAAGACCGCATTATTAAATTTGAGGACAAACGCGTGTCGCTGACCCAAATCGAACACGAACTTTTACAACATCCTTGGATTGCCGACGCCCACTGCGGCCGTCATCCGCAACATCAACGCATTGCCATATGGTCGGCATTGAACGCAGACGGTATCGCCGCCTTGCGCGAGAAAGGCCGCGCTGCGGTTGCCGATACGCTCAAACGCCACCTAGCCGCCACGCAGGACACCATCGCCCTGCCGCGCTACTGGCGTTTTACCGACAGCCTGCCGCGCAACGCCCAAGCCAAAATCGCCGCGGCGGATTTTCAGACGGCCTTTACCGTTGCCCAAACTTCACCCGTTTGGTCGAAAACATCATCTGACGATGAAACCAATAGCGAAACCTTCATCGGCCGCGTGCCTTTGGATTTGGTTTATTTCGGCGGCCATTTTGCCACCTTCCCGCTGGTTCCCGGCGTGGTCGAGCTACAATGGGTGCGCAACCTGATCGCGCCCCAGCCATGGGGCAAACAGCGCATCATCCGCATCGAAAATCTAAAATATCAGCAGTTTATCCGTCCTCATGATGAAGTGTCGGTAGCGCTGAAATACGATGAAGGCAAAAACAAACTGAGCTTTAAAATCAACAACGGAGAGCATCCGTGTGCATCAGGACGGATTGTCTTTGAGGCCGTCTGAATATACCTATTAACTTTTTAGTGGAAAACCAACAATATGCAACTCTTCCCCGCCCTAGAACAACGCTACTCCCACGAACACCAGTCCGCAGGCGAGGCTCAACGTCTGGCTCAAGAAATCGCTTTTGCACCGATTGTGTTCCAAGTTTCCCGCCTGATGGTGAAATTTGGCATTCTGGACCTGCTGAACGACCATCCAGACGGCCTCACTCAAGCCGAAATCGCTGAAAAAGCGAAAATCAGCAACTACGCGGCACAAGTCCTGCTGGAAGCTTCACTTTCTATCGGCACTGTCTTAACTCGCGACAACCGCTATTTCATCAGCAAGGCCGGTTGGTTTGTCCTCAAAGACAAAATGGCTCGCGTCAACATGGATTTCACGCAGGAAATCTGCTACCTAGGCATGTTTGATTTGGAAAAAACCCTGCAAACCGGCAAGCCTGAAGGCCTGAAAGTATTCGGCGACTGGCCGACTATTTACGAAGGCTTGTCTTCATTGCCAAGCATTGCGCAGGAAAAATGGTTTGCATTCGACCATTATTATTCCGACAATTCCTTCGCCGAAGCACTGAACACTGTGTTCGCCAAACCGGTTAAAAAACTGCTCGATGTCGGCGGCAATACCGGTCGCTGGGCGGAACAATGTGTCAACCACAATGCCGAAGTTGAAGTAACCATCATGGATCTGCCGCAACAAATCGGCTTAATGCGTGAGGCGACCAAAGGCAAAAACGGCGCGGACCGTATCCACGCCCATCCGGCCAACCTGCTTGATCCTGAGATTCCGTTCCCAACCGGTTTTGATGCGATCTGGATGAGCCAATTCCTAGACTGTTTTACCGAAGAACAAGCTACCAGCATTCTTCAACGCGCCGCTGCATCTATGAGCGAAAACACTAGCCTCTACATTATGGAGCCTTTCTGGGACAGACAACGCTACGAAACCGCCGCCTACTGCCTGACCATGACCAGCCTGTATTTCACTGCCATGGCCAACGGCAACAGCAAAATCTTCCATTCTGAAGACCTGATCCGTTGCGTTGAAAAAGCCGGATTGAAAGTAGCGGAAATTTCAGACGGCATCGGCCGCGGACACAGCATCCTGCGCTGCGTTAAGGCCGTCTGAACATCATCTTTTAAACCCTAAAAAGCAACCGACCCCAACAGCCATTGCAGCTATCGGGGTCGGTTTGTTTTTGGGTGTCCTCCTTAAAACATCAGCCGCGCAACATCCATACTGCGCACACTAAAGCAATCGCCACCAACAAAGCGGCAAGCAGTTGTCCCATTCCGGCCAATTTAGGCTGCTTAGCATCAATGGTTTTAAAGCCGCTCATCATCGGCGTAATCAAATCCTGTTTTTTCACAAAGCGATACAGCAAAACAGCCGCGATATGTACGCCCGCCAAAACGGCTAAAACATTAAAAAAATTGACATGGATTTTTCGCGCCAGCGTACCGGCGTGTTCGCTGACCAAATGATTCAAAAAGCCGGAATTGGTAAACGTATTTTCATCGGCGGCAAATAAGCCTGTGGCCGTCTGAAAAACCAAGGCAGCCAATAAAGCGATGACCATCAGCGCGCCCAAAGGATTGTGGCCGACCAATTCGTCTTCAGACATTTGGCCTTGCGTATAGCGGCGGATTTCGGAAAACGGGCGCACAAATCGGCTGAATTTTGCCGTATCGCTGCCCCAAATCCCCCAACACAAGCGAAAAACCACCAAAGCCAGCATCAACAAGCCGCCGCGCAAGTGCCATACCAGCATATCGCCGCCTTGGGTTGCGCTGTACCACATGAATCCCATCAATAACACCAAGAGCCAATGGAACAGGCGCGTAGGTGCGTCCCAAACTTTTATTTTTTGCTTCATTACCTTTTACTTTCTGATTTAAAATTAAATTTCTTATCTTGGAAGGTTACGCCATGCAGCCCATCTACACGCTTCCCGAATCGCTTCAAGCTTTTCAGACGGCCTTAGCATTTCCCGACGTATTCCGCCCCCGCGCCCAAGAGTCGCACAAAGGCACATACGGCACGCTTGCCATTATCGGCGGCGCAACGGGAATGAGCGGCGCGGTGGTTTTGGCAGCCACAGCCGCCATGTATCAAGGATGCGGCAAGGTTTGGGCAGGCTTCAACCAAGCCACGCTGCCCTTTGCCATTATTCCCGAACGCCCTGAAATCATGCTCGCCACTGCGACCCAACTAATGGAGTGTAACGATGTCAGCGCGCGCGTAATCGGCTGCGGCTTTGGTTTGGGCGGATTATCAGAGCAGCTGCTGCCCCAAATTCTATCTACACACCATGACCAGCCTTTATTGCTCGATGCCGATGCCCTGACACTGCTTGCCCGCTCTTCCGAATTGGCAGAACGCCTCAAATCGTACAAACATATCGTCCTGACACCTCATCCGGCCGAAGCTGCCCGCTTACTCGGCACCAATACCCAATCAGTTCAGGCAGACAGACGAAAAGCCGTAACCGAAATCAGCCGTAAATATGGCGCGACCGTCGTATTGAAAGGCCATCATACATTGGTGGCCACGGCAGACGGCATAGTCTATACCAACACCAGCGGCAATGCCGGTTTGGCCACCGCAGGTAGCGGCGATGTCTTGAGCGGCATTATCGGCAGCCTGCTGGCACAAGGCATTCCGACATTCCAAGCCGCCTGCGCCGGCGTATGGCTGCACGGAGCGGCAGCCGATGTTATCAAACACAGCGGCCAAATCGAAACCGGTATGCTCGCCGGAGAAATCGCACCTGCCGCCCGATGGCTGCGCAATATTTTATCAAAAGAGTAATACTATCTATATCATAAATACAAATTGCAGGCCGTCTGAAAATCAATCTCTATTTTCAGACGGCCTGGTTTATTTTTAAGTCATTTTGCAAATTAAGGTTAAGGCGTGTATCCTTGATTTCCCTTAAAAACAACTTCACAACATATTATCATGAGTATCCTCAATAAAATCAGCAACTTTATTGGAAAAACATTTTCCCTTTGGGCGGCGCTCTTTGCCGGCATCGCTTTTTTCGCACCCGACACCTTCAAATGGGTCGGCCCTTACATTCCTTGGCTTCTGGGCATCATTATGTTCGGCATGGGCTTGACGCTCAAACCTTCCGACTTCGATATTTTGTTCAAACGCCCCAAAGCCGTCATCATCGGCGTGATTGCACAATTCGCCATCATGCCGGCAACCGCCTATCTGCTGGCCAAGCTGTTAAACCTGCCTGCCGAAATCGCAGTCGGTGTGATTTTGGTCGGCTGCTGCCCGGGCGGCACGGCTTCCAATGTAATGACTTATCTGGCGCGCGGCAATGTGGCTTTGTCGGTTGCCGTTACATCGGTTTCTACTCTGATTTCTCCATTGCTGACCCCCGCTATCTTCCTGATGCTTGCCGGTGAAATGCTGGAAATCCAAGCGGGCAGTATGTTGATGTCCATCGTCAAAATGGTTTTATTCCCCATCGTTTTGGGCTTGATTGTCCATAAAGCCTTGGGCAACAAAACTGAAAAACTGACCGACGCGCTGCCGCTGGTTTCCGTTGCCGCCATCGTACTGATTATCGGCGCGGTAGTCGGCGCCAGCAAAGGCAAGATTATTGAAAGCGGCCTGCTGATTTTCGCGGTTGTCGTACTCCACAACGGCATCGGCTATCTGCTCGGCTTCTTTGCCGCCAAATGGACCGGCCTGCCTTATGATGCACAAAAAACGCTGGCCATCGAAGTCGGTATGCAAAACTCAGGCTTGGGTGCCGCCCTTGCCGCCGCACACTTTGCCGCCGCGCCGGTCGTTGCCGTTCCCAGCGCATTGTTCAGCGTGTGGCACAATATCTCCGGCTCGCTTCTGGCAACTTATTGGGCAGCCAAAGCCGATAAAAATAAAGAATCCTAAACGTCTTTAATCATAAGCCGTCTGAACAGGGATAAACGAAATCAACGATTTCTGCCTTACCTGTTCAGACGGCCTTTATTTTGAAATCAAGCAGTATTATTGTTTCACTGCTTCGATTTGGATATTTATGTTAACTTTTTTGCTCATACCGGCACTTACCAAATAATCCAAGCCCCATTTGGTACGGTCGATGGTGGTGCTGAAATCGCCGCCGCACACTTCTGCTTTTAACATCGGGCTTTGGTAGCAGTTGAATTTGTCGGCTTTGAGTTTCACCGGCGCAGTTTTGCCGTTCATAGTCAGATTGCCATCAACGGAAAGCAGTTTTTTGCCGTTGAAATTGAATTTGGTGGATACAAAACGGATTTCAGGGTATTTGTCTGCATTGAAAATATCGGCAGATTTCAAGTGTTGGGTAAAGCGGTCAGAACCGGTTTGCAGTTTGGACAAAGGCAATACGATATCGATTGAGCCTTGGCGTTTGGCACGGTCAAATTCCAAATTGCCGGTCAAACCATAAATACCGCCGACGTTGGTGCTGGTGTTGAAATGGTCGATGGCAAAGCGGGCATTGGCATGGAATTCGTCCACTTTATAAACAGCGGCAGACGCAGCAGAAGCCAACATGGCCGAACACAATGCAAACATGATTTTTTTCATCGTCTTATCCTTAGAAATGTGAGAAGTTCCCTATCATATCACTTTTTGATGCCAACATTTTTTGCAAATGAGAAAGACAACGTTTCATCCTAAGAAAACTTCAGGCCGTCTGAACGAGAGGACAGCAAATTCAGGTGAAGCAAACACAGTTTAGTTTTATTACAAAATAGCGTGCTTCATCGCTCGTAATTGGTATAAAATAGCCAGTTATTTCTACAACGGGCCGCCAACCAACCAGCCTATTTCAGACGGCCTCAGCATAAAACAAAGGAACAAAAATGCCTGAATACCGCTCCAAAACCTCTACCCACGGCCGCAATATGGCAGGCGCGCGCGCATTGTGGCGTGCGACCGGCGTCATGGAAACCGACTTCGGCAAACCGATTATCGCCATTGCCAACTCCTTCACCCAATTCGTCCCAGGCCATGTGCACCTGCACAATATGGGCCAACTGGTTGCCCGTGAAATCGAAAAAGCCGGCGGCATTGCCAAAGAATTCAACACCATCGCCATTGACGACGGCATCGCCATGGGCCACAGCGGCATGCTCTACTCCCTGCCCAGCCGCGACCTGATTGCCGACTCCATCGAATACATGGTCAACGCCCACTGCGCCGATGCTCTGGTCTGCATTTCCAACTGCGACAAAATCACCCCAGGCATGCTGATTGCCGCCATGCGCCTGAACATTCCGACCATCTTCGTTTCCGGCGGCCCGATGGAAGCCGGTAAAGTTATCGGCGTAGCCAATATTCAACCAGAACGCCGTTTGGACTTGATTGACGCTATGATCGAATCGGCTGACGACAATATCAGCGACAAACAAGTCGAAGAAGTCGAGCAAAACGCCTGCCCGACTTGCGGCTCCTGCTCCGGCATGTTTACCGCCAACTCCATGAACTGCCTGACCGAAGCACTCGGCCTTTCCCTGCCGGGTAACGGTTCATACTTGGCGACCCACACAGGCCGCAAAGAATTGTTCCTCGAAGCCGGCCGCATGATTGTCGAAATCACCAAACGCTACTACGAGCAAGACGACGAAACCGTATTGCCGCGCAGTATTGCCACTAAAAAAGCGTTTGAAAACGCCATGACCATGGACATCGCCATGGGCGGCTCTACCAATACCATCCTGCATTTGCTCGCCGTTGCCAACGAAGCGGGCGTGGATTTCAAAATGGCCGACATAGACCGCCTGAGCCGCGTTGTACCTTGCATCTGTAAAACCGCGCCAAACAACCACGACTACTACATGGAAGACGTGCATCGCGCCGGCGGCATTTTCGCCATCCTGAAAGAATTGGACAAAGCAGGCAAACTGCACACCGACGTGTACACCATCCACGCGCCGACCCTGAAAGACGCAATTGAAAAATGGGACGTGACCAACCCTGAAAACACCCATGCCATCGAGCGTTTCAAAGCAGCTCCCGGCGGCGTGCGCACTACTCAGGCGTTCTCGCAAAACCGTATGTGGAAAACCCTCGACCTCGACCGCGAAAAAGGCTGTATCCGCGATGTTGAACATGCCTACTCGCAAGACGGCGGTTTGGCAGTATTGTTCGGCAACATCGCCGAGCGCGGCTGCGTGGTGAAAACCGCAGGCGTGGACGAGAGCATCCTCAAATTTACCGGCCGCGCCCGCGTGTTTGAAAGCCAAGAAGACGCAGTAGAAGGTATTTTGGGCAATCAAATCGTGGCCGGCGATATCGTCATTATCCGCTACGAAGGCCCTAAAGGCGGCCCGGGTATGCAAGAAATGCTGTATCCGACTTCTTACCTGAAATCCAAAGGTTTGGGCAAAGCCTGCGCCCTGCTGACCGACGGCCGCTTCTCCGGCGGTACTTCCGGCCTGTCCATCGGTCACGCTTCGCCTGAAGCGGCAGAAGGCGGCGCAATCGGTTTGGTACACGAAGGCGACACCATCGAAATCGATATTCCAAACCGCAGCATCCACCTTGTCATTTCCGATGAAGAGCTTGCCGCACGCCGTGCCGAAATGGAAGCACGCGGCAGCAAAGCGTGGAAACCGGAAAACCGCGACCGCTACGTCTCCGCAGCCCTGCGTGCCTACGGCGCGATGGCGACTTCCGCCGACAAAGGCGCAGTACGCGACGTATCGCAAATCGAACGTTAATTAACCTGACTTTAAGGCCGTCTGAACGCTTTCAAGTGTTTCAGACGGCCTTCATTCAAACGGACAAATATGGACAAATTCATTTTAGCGATGATCGGCATGGCCATTGCCCTGTTGATTATTATTGGCGGCGGATTTATCGCTGTCGAATATTTCAAATCCCATCCTGAAGCATTCCAAGTCAAGCCGCTATCAAAATAATCATTTAACGGCATGAGTTTCAAAGAAAAAGAGCCGTAGCTCAAGGCCGTCTGAACGCAGTACATATAATGAAACACATTCTTTACTGGCTGGGTGGTTTTGCCGTCGCCCTCGGTATATTCCAATACTACGAAACCCATCGCTATTCCGAAGACCAGCTCATCTACGCCCAACCGCCGCAAAATCGTTCTGCCGTTGCCGATTTTGACGCCTTGGCGTATTTAAACTTCCTCCGCGCCTCAGCCAATCTGCCCGCACTGGCGCACTCAGCCACACTCGAACGCGCCGCGCGTAATCATGCCCGCTATCTGCTGCAAAACCCTGACGACGGACATGACGAAAAAAATATACGCAATCCCTTTTATACAGGCCCACGCCCATCAGACCGCACGCGCAAAGCCGGTTATGCCTATAAAGGCGTGCACGAAAACGTCAGCACCGGCCAGCACCCGCCAAACGAAAAAATCAACGACCATCTGCCTGCCCAACATCAGCTGGACAATCTAATGACGGCGATTTACCACCGTCTCTCCTTACTCGATCAAAATATCGACGAGGCCGGAGCGTCGTTTGAATCACAAGGCAAACAAATCGCGTTAAGCATCAATCAAGGCGACAGCAGATTCAACAGCCTCTGCCAAAAAAACCGCCCCCTATCCGACCTCAGCCGTTCGTTTTATCAAGATGCCTGTCATGGTCATGCCATTGTTTATGCGGATGAAATTTCCAACCGCAAAACCCAGCCTTACATCACCTATCCGCAAGGCAACTTCGCTTCGCCGGTTTTCCACGGCGAACGTCCCGACCCTATGCCGCATTATGAAATGACCGGCAATCCGATCAGCATCGCCTTCTCAGAACAATCGCCTCCGGTCAAAATGCGTTCGTTCAAACTGTATCAGGACACAAAAGAAATCAGAGACGTCAAAATCTTAGATAAAGATAATGACCCGAACCGCCTCCTGACCGAACGTCAATTTGCGCTGTTTCCTTTACAACCATTGGAATACGACACCGACTACCGAGCCGTGTTCGAATACCGTCAAAACGGAAAAGACAAAACGGCCGAATGGACATTCAGCACGCAAAAACCCGATTATCCTTACTTCATCGTCAAAGGCGGTGAAACGCTGGCCATCGAATCCGGACAAAAATATTTTATCCATTGGCAGGATTTTTGGTGCTTGAAGCAATGCGAACGCTACAACTACCGCATGAACCGCGACACCCAAATCGACATTATCGAACGACAGGCCGGCGGTATTATTATCCGTGTCAACGGAAGCAAAGGCAGCAGCATCCGCTTAATGCCCGAAGGCGAAGACAGGCGCGCCATTACACTTTATTTATGGAAATAAAGCCGTTTTCAGACGGCATGAAGCACCAAAAAGCTGATAAAATACCGCCTCACCCCCCTATGGCAAGCTATCCAATATGACCAAACATCCGCAAACAGCAGCCAATACCCGCTATGCCTTTGCCAGCATTGCCGCCATGTTGGCCGCATTTTTACTGTTCGTTGCCGTGATGTTGCTGCCTTTGGGGCTGACGGCGGACACCCAAGTGAGCCTAATACGGTTTTCACTCTACGCAATCGTGCTATTTGCCGTACTTGGCGGTATTTTTTCTGTACGCGTTGCCTATTTGCGTAAAAAGAACGGAGCATGACATGACCCAAGCCGATAAAATCCCACAAGAAATCCGCCTCCAGCAAGAGCGGCGCGTACTGACTTTGGTCTATGTTGACGGTGCCAAGAGCCTTCCTGCCGAATACCTGCGCGTGTACTCGCCCAGCGCGGAAGTGCGCGGACACGGTGCCGGCCAAGATGTTTTGCAAACAGGCAAAGCCGAAGTCAGCATTACCGATTTAGACCCCGTCGGCCAATACGCCTTGAAAATTACTTTTTCAGACGGCCACGACAGCGGCCTTTACGACTGGGACTATCTCTACCGACTGGCGCACAATCAAGACGCGCTTTGGCAAGACTATCTCGACCGCCTCGAGAAAGCAGGCGCGTCTAGAACGCCAAGTGCAGAAGATTTAAAACCCAAACGCACACATTCCTGCGGTAGCGGCGGTTGCGGCGGAAAGGCCGTCTGAAAAAAGGCGAAGCCGACATTGGACGACGGCAGAATCATTGACGGCAAAGCGTTCATCTCCCCGCCCAAAAAAGGATGGGTAGTGGCCATCTTCGGCGATACCAAAGCCTGCCCGCAGGCAGTGCGCGCCGCGCAAAACGCAGATGTTTTGGTGCATGAAGCAACCTTTGCGGCAGGCGATGAAGAAACAGCGGAACGAGTATTCCATTCGACCGCATCCGATGCCGCCAAGCTGGCCTTGCAAGCCAATGTGAAAGAACTTTACCTGACCCACATCAGCGCACGTTATACCGAAGAAGAGCAATGCCTGATGCTGGAGCGGCAGCCACAAACTATATTTCCCGCGTCGAAAGTGGTTGGCGATTTCGACGTATTCAATATCTGAATCCGTATTATTTTAAGAAGGCAGACACTATGAGCGACCACAAAACCCATTTCGGCTTCTCTACCGTTGACGAAGACGAAAAAGCAGGCAAAGTTGCCGAAGTCTTCCACTCCGTGGCAAAAAACTACGACATTATGAATGACGTAATGTCCGGCGGTCTGCACCGTGTTTGGAAACATTTCACCATCAATACCGCCCGCCTGAAAAAAGGCGACAAAGTATTGGACATCGCCGGCGGTACTGGCGATTTGTCCCGAGGCTGGGCGAAACGTGTGGGCAAAGAAGGCGAAGTTTGGCTGACAGACATCAACTCCTCCATGCTGACGGTCGGCCGCGACCGCCTGCTCAACGAAGGCATGATTCTGCCCGTATCGTTGGCAGACGCTGAAAAATTGCCGTTTCCCGACAACTATTTCAATCTGGTTTCCGTCGCATTCGGCCTGCGCAACATGACGCACAAAGATGCCGCGCTGAAAGAAATGTACCGCGTATTGAAACCGGGCGGCACCCTGCTGGTGTTGGAATTCTCCAAAGTGTACAAACCTTTGGAAGGCGTGTACGACCTCTACTCTTTCAAACTGTTGCCGATTATGGGCAAACTGATTGCCAAAGATGCCGACAGCTACCAATACCTCGCCGAGTCCATCCGTATGCACCCCGACCAAGAAACCTTGAAGCAAATGATGCTGGATGCAGGCTTCGACAGCGTGGATTACCACAACATGAGCGCAGGCATCGTTGCCCTGCATAAAGGCGTGAAATTCTAAGGCCGTCTGAAACAAACACAAAGGGCGTGATTGATAGACACGCCCTTTGTTTTTAAACCTTACCCAAGCCAATCTGACACAAAACAAAGGCCGTCTGAACAGCCGTAAAATGAAATTAAGGATTTCGGTTACACCATTCAGACGGCCTTAATACGTTTAAATCAGCTTATGTCCCTGCTTTCACGCTTTGCCATTGGCGGACCATAAATTTCAACGCCGCCGGTTGGATAGGTACCATGATAAAGCTGTTTTTCAAATCTTCATCAGTCGGGAAAATCGTATTGTCGTTTCTAAACTCTTCATCCATCAGCTCTTGAGCCGGTTTGCTGGACGGCGCATAAGTAACAAAATTGCCGTTTTTCGCCGCAACTTCAGGATCTAAGAAATCATTGATATATGCATGGGCATTGGCCACATGTTTGGCATCTTTCGGAATCACAAACGAATCCACCCAAATCCCCACGCCTTCTTTCGGCATCATCACACGGATTTTTTCCTTGCCGCCTGCTTCTTCCGCACGGCGTTTGGCAATGTTCAAATCACCGCCAAAACCAATCGTTACACAAGTATCGCCGCGTGCCAAATCATCGATAAAACCGGACGAGGTAAACCGCTTGATGTACGGACGGTTTTTCTTCAAGACTTCCGTAGCCGCCTTAATATCAGCCGTTTCGCTGCTGTTTGGATTTTTACCCATATAGTTCAACACCATAGGATAAATTTCCGCCGCGCTGTCCAAATAGCTGATGCCGCATTGCTTGAGTTTGGACGTGTATTCGGGGTTAAACACCAAATCCCATTGATTGTCCGGCAGCTGATCCGTGCCCAAAGCCTTTTTCACACGCTCGGTATTGATAGCGAAGGTGTTAGTACCCCAATAAAACGGAACGGCATATTCATGCCCCGGATCGACACCTTCCATCAGCTTCATCAGTTGTGGATTCAAGTTTTTATAGTTGGGAATAAGGGATTTGTCGATTTTTTGATACGCACCTGCCTTAATCTGCCTACCGACAAACGCATTGGAAGGACCCACGATGTCGTAACCCGACTTGCCGGTCAATACCTTGCTTTCCAGCGTTTCATCGCTGTCATATACATCGTAAGTTACTGCGATACCGTGTTTTTTCTCAAACGCGGCAACCGTCTCGGGATCGACATATTCCGACCAGTTGTAAATGCTCAATACCTTTTGATTATCGGTTTGAGCCGCCTTGTCGGCAGAAGTTTTGTCCGAGCCGCCGCAGCCGGCCAGCGCCAGCGCAGTCAGTACGATGAGGGGCAGATGTTTGGTCATTATCATTCCTTGCGTATCCGGTTGAAAATAGAGAGGCATTATAAAGCAGGCAAGCCCGAGCGGATAGGCTTCATTGTTAAAAGATATCGTCCCGCTTAAGGCCGTCTGAAAGATAGGTTGCAGCCAACTTAAAACCTTTCTGCCGATAGCTTGAAATATGGTTTTGCGGTAAGATAACGCCCATTCGTTTTTAATCGCAACGCGCCGTCCGGGCCGTCTGAAATCCTTGTAAAAAATTTATCGAGACATTATGAAAACCACCGAACTACGCCAAAAATTCCTAAAATTTTTCGAATCTAAAGGCCACACCATCGTCCGCTCCTCCTCGCTCGTGCCACACGACGACCCGACCCTGCTGTTTACCAACGCAGGCATGAACCAATTTAAAGACGTATTCCTCGGCTTTGACAAACGCCCCTACAACCGCGCCACTACCGCGCAAAAATGCGTACGCGCAGGCGGCAAACACAACGACTTGGAAAACGTCGGCTACACCGCCCGCCACCACACCTTCTTTGAAATGATGGGTAACTTCTCCTTCGGCGACTACTTCAAACGCGACGCGATCCACTTCGCTTGGGAATTCCTGACTTCCCCCGAATGGTTGAACATCCCTAAAGACAAACTCTTGGCGACCGTTTACGCAGAAGACGACGAAGCCTACAACATCTGGTTGAACGAAATCGGTATGCCTGCCGAACGCATCGTCCGCATCGGCGACAACAAAGGTGCGAAATACGCATCCGACAACTTCTGGCAAATGGGCGACACCGGCCCTTGCGGCCCTTGCTCCGAAATTTTCTACGACCACGGCGAAGAAATCTGGGGCGGCATTCCGGGCAGCCCTGAAGAAGACGGCGACCGCTGGATTGAAATTTGGAACTGCGTATTTATGCAGTTCAACCGCGACGAACAAGGCAATATGAATCCACTGCCTAAGCCTTCCGTCGATACCGGCATGGGCTTGGAGCGCATGGCCGCCGTCATGCAGCATGTTCACAGCAACTACGAAATCGACTTGTTCCAAGACCTGCTCAAAGCCGTTGCCCGCGAAACCGGCGCAGCTTTCAGCATGGAAGAACCCAGCCTGAAAGTCATCGCCGACCACATCCGATCCTGCTCCTTCCTGATTGCAGACGGTGTCTTGCCTTCCAACGAAGGCCGCGGCTACGTATTGCGCCGCATCATCCGCCGCGCCGTGCGCCACGGTTACAAACTAGGCCAGAAACAGGCGTTTTTCTACAAACTCGTGCCCGATTTGGTGAAAGAAATGGGCGCCGCGTATCCTGAGTTGAAAGAGAAACAGACACAGATTATGGAAGCCTTGCGCGCGGAAGAAAGCCGCTTCGGCGAAACGCTGGAAAAAGGCATGGGCTTGTTCAACCAAGTGCTCAACGGCATGAAATTCCTGAAACTGGAAAGCTTGTTGCCGCAAGACGGTGTAGGCAAACCTCTGACATTGAAAACCGCAGATGGTGTGGAATTTACCGCCGCTTCCCGTGTTGCTCCGAGCAAAAAGCAAATCGTTATCCGTCCTCGAGTTTCAGGCAGCCTGAACGAAGGCATGTATATCGATTTGCAGGCTGCTTTGGAAACCGCCCATATTCCCGACGCGAAAAAACCGTTTGCCGAAGCCTTGAATACCTACTTGATGGACAACATCGCCAACAGCAAACTCGTTATCGGCGGCGAACACATCTTCAAACTCTACGACACCTACGGTTTCCCCTACGACCTAACCGCCGACATGGCGCGCGAACTGGGCATCGAACTGGACGAAGCAGGCTTCGAGCGTGAGATGGAAGCCCAACGCACACGCGCACGCGCCGCACAAAGCTTCAAAGCCAACGCTCAACTGCCTTACGAAGGTCAGGACACCGAGTTTAAAGGTTATAGCGAACGCCAAACCGAATCCAAAGTCCTCGCCCTCTACAAAAACGGCGAGCAAGTCAACGAATTGAACGAAGGCGACGAAGGTGCCGTCGTTATCGACTTTACCCCGTTCTATGCAGAATCCGGCGGCCAAGTCGGCGACGTCGGCTATATCTTCGCAGGCGAAAACCGCTTTGAAGTACGCGATACCCAAAAAATCAAAGCGGCCGTATTCGGCCAATTCGGCGTACAGACTTCAGGCCGTCTGAAAGTCGGCGACAGCGTTACCGCCAAAGTGGATGACGAAATCCGCAATGCCAATATGCGCAACCACAGCGCGACCCACTTGATGCACAAAGCCCTGCGCGACGTATTGGGCGAACACGTTGAACAAAAAGGCTCTTTGGTTACCGCCGAATCCACCCGTTTCGACATTTCCCATCCTCAAGCGGTCACTGCCGAAGAAATCGCCGAAGTAGAACGCCGAGTCAACGAAGCCATTTTGGCCAACGTTGCCGTCAACGCAGCCATTATGAGCATGGAAGATGCCCAAAAAACCGGCGCGATGATGCTCTTCGGCGAAAAATACGGCGACGAAGTACGCGTACTGCAAATGGGCGGTTTCTCTACCGAATTGTGCGGCGGTACACACGTTTCACGCACCGGCGACATCGGCCTCTTCAAAATTATCAGCGAAGGCGGTATTGCCGCAGGCGTACGCCGTATCGAAGCCATCACCGGCCTGAACGCACTCAAATGGGCGCAAGAACTCGAGCGTTTGGTGAAAGACATTATTGCCGAAACCAAAGCCCAAACCGAAAAAGACGTACTGGCGAAAATCCAAGCAGGCGCAACACACGCCAAAGCATTGGAAAAAGAATTGGCACGCGCCAAAGCCGAACTCGCCGTCCATGCAGGCGCCAAACTCTTGGACGATGCAAAAGACTTGGGTTCAGCCAAACTCGTTGCCGCACAAATCGAAGCCGATGCCGCCGCCCTGCGCGAAATCGTGACCGACTTGACCGGCAAATCAGAACAAGCCATCGTATTGCTCGCCGCAGTCAACGACGGCAAAGTCTCCCTATGCGCCGGCGTATCCAAACCGTTGACTGCTAAAGTCAAAGCAGGCGATCTGGTTAAATTTGCAGCCGAACAAGTCGGCGGCAAAGGCGGCGGCCGTCCTGACTTGGCGCAAGCCGGCGGCACGGATGTCGCGAAACTGCCCGAAGTGCTGAATAGCGTGAAAGATTGGGTTGGTGCGAAGCTGGCTTGATGTAGAAAGGCAGCCTGAAAATGGGAAATTGGTTTTCAGGCTGCCTTTTTAAAAATTTTATTTTTATATTCATGGAGACAAAAATGTATCTACCTAAACCTTCAAGTCAATCTTATCCATCACTTTTACAAGAAATTGAAAAAGGGCAAATTAAAATTCCACAATTTCAAAGAAATTTTGTTTGGTCAGTTTCTGATTCTGCCAAACTGATGGATAGTATTATCAAAGGGTATCCCATAGGAACATTTATTTTCTGGCGCACGAAAGAACAGCTGCGTTCCGTGCGTAACTTGGGCAATATCACATTACCCAATAGCGAAGATGGGGAATACGTTGATTATGTTTTAGATGGGCAACAACGTTTGACTAGTTTATTAGCTTGTTTGCGTGGTGCAATTATTAAACGTGATAACACAGAAGATGACTTTTCAAAAATTTATATTGACCTAACAGCCGATTACAATCAAGATATTGTTATTACTGATGTATCAAAATTAGATGCTACCAATTACATTAGTATTCTAGATTTACTTAATGCTGATTTAGTAAAATTGGTTTCAGAATATGCTAGCCATGTTGGCAAAATAGATAAATACAGAAATAGTATCAAGACTTATGAGTTTTCTATTGTCCAATTTAAAGAAGCGCCAATAGAAATTGCAACTGAGGTTTTCACTCGGATTAACACAGGAGGAAAATCTCTTACGCTATTTGAAATTATGGTTGCAAAAACTTTTGATGAAAAACAAAATTTTGACTTGTCTGAAAAATTTGAAAAATTGCTAGAAGAATTAAGTGAAGTTGGATACGAAACCATATCTGATGCTTCTATCCTACAAATTATGTCGTTAATTTTACAAGATGAATGCAAAAGACATGATATTTTAAAAATTCCTCGCCAAAAATTTATCGATACGTGGAATGATTTAGTCGAAGCTGTGAAAAATGCCGTGGATTACTTCCGTAGTAGTTATCGCATTCCAGTATCTCAATTATTACCCTATAACGCATTACTTGTTCCATTTTCTTACTTTTTCTATAAAGAACCGAATGCCAAACCATCAAAAGAGCAAGCCAAATATCTACAAGATTTTTTCTGGCGATGTGCGTTGGCAGAGCGGTATTCCTCAGCGGTTGAAAGTAAGCTAGCACAAGATATAAAAAGAATTAATAAAATTATTAAAAATGAGAAACCTAATTATGATTGGGATGTTGATAGCTCAGTAGAAGCCATTGAAAAAAATGGATGGTTTAGTGCTGGGAAAAGCTATATTAAAGCAATCTTATGTATTTATGCCTACCAGCAACCAAAATCATTTAGCAATAATGCCAATATTAATATTGGAAATGACTGGTTAAAACAGGCAAATAGCAAAAATTACCACCACTTTTTCCCTAAATCATATCTGAATAAACAAGGAGAAGAAGAGTTCTATATCAATCATATTCTTAATATTACTATTGTGGATGACTTCTTGAATAAAAGAGAAATCGGAGCACAAAAACCGTCTAAATACATGAAAAAATTCCAACAAGAAAATGATGAATTAGATCAAACAATGAAGACCCATTTAATTCCTGATTTAGAAAAATTTGGTATCTGGGATGATGATTATGATACCTTTTTTGAGGAGCGAGCCAAATTGGTGAGTAAAGAAATTAAAAAAAGGTTGTTGGATAAGTAATATATTTATTCTGTTATTAGGCAACCTGAAAACGCCATTTCCCATTTTCAGCAAGCCGTAGCCCGCACCCCTGTCAACCGCGTGCGTGGCTACGCCCCACACCCTACCTGCGGGTGACGCAAACCTTAAGATTGAGGTGTAGGATGTGTGCAGTACGCACGCACGCGGTTTTTGTTGCTACCGAATGATTCCAAACCATGCCGTAATCCAGTCAGCAGCAAACGCAGCTTGGGTCATGTACCAACAAAACTCAATATCAAAGGCCGTCTGAATTTCAGACGGCCTTTCTGTTTTCATTTCAAGCTAATATTTAAGCTTTTTATTCAATCATCTGACAATCAATCTTTCTCTACCGTAAAAAACAGTTCTTCCTGTTTCAAAGCATTACCATCTGCATCGGTCAATGTTGCTTCTGCTGCGGAAAATTTGATAACGGCAAGGCTGAGGCTGCCTTGTTCAGTCAGTGCTGTGTTGAGGATGACGCCTGCTTCTTCCTCGCCGACTTTGATGGCAATACCGGCGGCTTCTAAAGAATCGCCGCTTAATACGGCCAGACCGCGTTTGACTTGGCCTCGGTATTGGGCGCGGGCGATGATTTCTTGGCCGGGGTAGCAGCCTTTACGGAAATGGACTGCGCCGATGATGTGTTGGTTGAGCATTTGGGCAACGGCCGCTTCTTTGGTTGCGGCGCAAATCCACGGATAGCCGCTGCGTATTTCGTGCAGGTTCCATGCGTTTTCGGCTTCTGCTTGATATTCTGCTGCGTTTTCGGCTGCTGAAATTTTCAGACGGCCTGTGTGCGGCAAGGTAATTTCTACGGTGTTTTCTTGAATTTGGGCCGGAAAAGACAGTTGCGGTTCGGTAGCAGGATGAGGTTCTGCATTGTCTGCCAACTCGCCGCTTACTGCTAAATCAGGCATCAGCTCGAAGACGACTTTTGCACGCAAGACAAACATTCTCAGGCGTTTGACGATGGCTTCGGTCAAATCTTGCGCCATGACCAACAGTAAATCTTCTCCGCGATTGACGACCAACATATTCGCCAACACACGGCCTTTAGGCGTATTGTATGTGGCGTAACATGCCTGACCGATAGCTAAATTATTAATATCGTTGGATAATTGACCATGAAGAAATGAAGCTCTGTCTTCTCCGCTGACACGGACAACGCCGAAAAAAGGCAGGCGGGTTTGCATAATCGACTCCTTAAATTGTGGATGCTGAATTATCGCCCAAATTGCCGCTTATTATCAAATAAATAAATTCAGGCCGTCTGAATGTTTCAGACGGCCTGTTGTTTGGACTCAAGCAATCAAAATTATTTGATGCTGACTTTGCGGATAATCACGGCTTCGGTTGGAACGTCTTGATGATAGCCGCGTGTCGCAGTTTTCACTTTGCTAATTTTACGGACCACGTCCATGCCGGAAGTGACTTTACCGAAAACGGCATAGCCGTAGCCTTGAGGGGTTTTGCTTTTGAAATTCAAAAAGTCGTTGTCGGCCGTATTGATAAAGAACTGGCTGGTTGCGGAATTCGGATCGCCGGTGCGCGCCATGGCGATGGTGCCGACATTATTTTTCAGGCCGTTGTCTGCTTCGTTGTTGATGGCTTTATCGGTGGACTTTTGAACCATTTTCTCGGTAAATCCGCCGCCTTGAATCATAAAATTGTCGATAACGCGGTGGAAAATCGTGTTGTCGTAAAAACCTTTTTTGGCATAATTGACAAAGTTTGCCACGGTTTTCGGCGCTTTGACTTCATCCAACTCCAGTTGGATGTTGCCCATATTGGTTTCAATCACGGCATGGGTAACCGCTTGCGCTTGCACGGAAAGTGACAGTGCGAGGGCGCACAGGGTCAGTTTGATGGATTTTTTCATATGTCTTCTCGAATAATGTATTGTGAAAATGGAATATTAACCTTGTTTCGCGTGAAATCCATAAAAAACATGTAAGATTTTTCAAGCAAAAAACATAAGGCAATCAAATCAGGCCGTCTGAAAAGGGATAAAAAAACAAATTTTTGCTTTTTATCATTCCCTTTCAGACGGCCTGCTATTACGGTCAAACCGAAATCAGATTAGAAATCCAATTCCGCTTTCAGCCAGTAAGTACGCGGCATACCGACAACGGCGAAGCTGCGGTCGTATTGGCCGCGCTGTACCTGCCAGTAGTTTTTGTTGAACAGGTTTTCTACCGAGCTGCTGACGGTCAGGGTGTTTTTACCGAGCTTGGTTTTGTAGCGCGCGCCTACGTCAACCAAGGTATAGGACGGGAAGGCGTATTTTTTTTGCGTGTCTTGGTAAGACTTGCCGAAGTACGAAACGTTGCCGTTCAAGGTCAAGCCTTTAGCAAACGGGGTATCCCATTCCACGCCCGCTTTGGCAATCACGCGCGGGTTGGCGACTTGTACGCCGTTAACAAGATTGTCGGCGAAATTCGGATAATCTTTTACGGTTGATTGCAGATACATCAAACCAAAGCTTGGACGCAGGGTTTTATCCAACAAGTTGGCATAGGTATTGAACTCGATACCGCGACTGCGTTCCATGCCTTGCTCGGAACCGCTATAAGCTAAGCCTGCATTTTTGCGCATTGCGAAGTCAGTACCTGAAGTCGTGTTACCGCGCCAGTAACCCGGACGTTTGATTTGGAATGCGTTCAGCGTCGTTACGAAATCGCCCCAGTTTTTGCGTACGCCGACTTCAAACTGACGGCTGACGCGCGGATCTGCCATCGTTACATGACCGTCATCATCGGTACGGATGTCGGACGGCTCCAAATCTTCCATATAGTTGCCGTAAACCACCAAGTCAGGCTGCGGAACCCATGCCGCCATCAACATCGGGCTGAAACGGCTCGCATCCGCTTTGCGACCGTTTAATTTATTTTTCTGCTCGACGGCTTGGAAACGTCCGCCCAAAGTGAGGCGGTATTTATTGTCGGCAAAACCAAGCGTGTCAGATACCGCCAAACTGTTTACTTTGATCACGGTATCCAATGAAGGTGTTGTATTCCATGCGCTGCCTAAGTTGGAATCCAATTTTGCCAATTGAGTAGGAATGTCGATGCTCGGATCGATAACGCTGCTTCTTGTTTGACGTGCGCCTTGATAAGTAGTGCGTTTGCGGTCGATGCGGTCAAATGCGGTACTCCAGTTGTGGCTTACCGGACCGGTTTCAAATTCTCCACGCGCAGTCAGATTCATACTGAGTGTTTTGAAACGCTGGTCAGTCAAACGCGCGCGACCTGAATTGTAGGTCAAACCGCTGCTTGTAACTGTAGGAGAGGCGAAATTACCGTAATAACGTGCATTGTTGTAGCCGATGCCGCCTGTAATTTGGGCATTTTCAAACGCATCCCATTCGAAGGTCAGCATATTCGTTTGACCGCGCGTGTTTTGAGCCTGCCAGCTCGGAGCGAGATTCACTTTGCCTTCAGGTGCATCAAACAATCGGCCGTTGGCGTTTTGAATATCCTGCATACGCGCGCGGCCGCCGTTGGTTTTGCGTTTCGCGTAGATAGAGTCGAGCGCTACGCGCACTTTTTCGCCGCGATAATCGGCATTCAATGCAAATTCTTTGTTGTCTTCGCTGTAACCGTGGCGCGGGGTATCGCCGTGGCGCAGTTTGCCATTGGCGCGCACACCGAATTCTTTGTTTTCGCCGAAGCGTTGACCCAAGTCGAATGTGCCTTGGGCGCGGTTGTTGCTGAACCAGCCCAAACCGATTTTGCGGTTACCTTCGTCGGCGGCTTTTTTGGTTTCGATGTTGACGGAACCGGATACCGCACCTTCAGGATCCATACCGTTTACGGCGGTGGACGCGCCTTTAATCAGCTGTGCGGAACCGACTTGCACGCTGGCCGTGCCTTGTGTGCCGTACATACCGGCCAAACCGTTGACGCTGAATTGGCGCGCATCAAGCTGATAACCGCGGAAATACAGGCCGGTCAAGGTGTTGCTTTCACCGCCGAACTGCCAAGTCGAAGCGTCTTTTTTCGCTACGGCATCTACCAAAGTACGCGCTTCGGTATTGTTGAGGGCTTTTTCGTCGTAATTTACCACAGTAATCGGAGCGGTAAAGGCATTGGCTTTACCTAACACACCCAAATTCACACGGTCGCGCATATCGCCGTCACTGGCAATAGAATACGAGCGTGCGGCCTTCACGCGTTTAGCGTCGGCGTGGACTTTGACTTCCTGCACTTCTGCATATGCTTCGGGAGCAGAAGTGGCTTCATCGGCGGCGTAGGCGAATGCGCTTGCAACCACAAGCGGCATCAGGGCTAATTTGCTGTTCATAAAATACCTTCTGGTTTGAAATATTAATAATTCTTATATCGAGTAAAAAATTACAAAGTAATTTGGTTTTGCGATTATATTTGATAAGATTTCCGCCTTCCACAAAAACAAATAAGAACCGTTTGTACATACAAAAAATACAACAGTTCAGAAAACTATTATTACAGTTACCATAGTCAAATAAATTTGCCGTCCTTTCAGACGGCCTTTACATCCTTTCAGAGAACACTCCATGCAAAAATGGCAAATCGAGCTTTATTCCACGCCGTCTTGGCTATTGCAGACCTTATTGATGGTCGCTGCAGCCTCGGCGGTAATTCTGTTTTTTGCACGCAATACACGCTTCGGGCGCGAGTTTAGCTATATCCTGCGGCTGTGTCTGACGCCGAAAAGTGCAGTTAAAGTATTGCTGCTGATTACGGCGATGATTACGCTGCTGTTAACCGAAGTACGGCTGAATGTGTTGAGTACCTTTATGTCCAAAGGGCTTTACGACTCGATGCAAGATTTGAATGCCTCCGCGTTTTGGATGTTTGCAGCGATGAATGCAGGCGTGGTGTTGATACGGGCGTTTAACAACGTCGTCAACGACTTTCTCGATCAAGGCTTGGCGATTAAATGGTCGGAGCGGCTCAATGAAGTTTTGACTTCACGCTGGCTTGCCGACAAAAACTACTACCGCCTGCAAATGCGCCGCCACGCGCCGGACAACATCGACCAGCGTATCCAACAGGACGCGCAGGATTTCATCGCCTCGACCATAGAATTTGTGCGCGGCATGGTCAATTCGGTCGTTACCTCGCTGGAATTTGCCGTTGTTTTGTGGGGCTTGGCAGGCATCCTGACCGTGTTTGGCTTTGACATTCCGCGCGGCATTGTTTGGTTCGTCTTTATCTTTGTGATTTTGGCGACCTTTATCGCCATGTGGATAGGTAACCCGTTGATTCGTTACAACTATGAAAACGAAAAGCTCAACGGCGACTACCGTTATTCCCTCATCCGCGTACGCGACCACGCCGAAAGCGTGGCGTTTTACAGCGGCGAAAAACACGAACATGACCAGCTTTCCGACCGCTTTAAAGCCATTATCCGCAACCGTTGGCGCATTGCGCGACAAAGCGTCTACCTGAGCGGCTTTAACGATATGTTCACCAACGGCATCAAACTCTTCCCCATTATTTTGCAAGCCCCGCGCCTGTTTGCCGGACAAATCAAAATCGGCGACATCCAGCAGACTGTCCAAGCCTTCGCACGACTGCAAAACGCGCTGTCTTTCTTCCGGATGTTCTACAACAAATTCACCGCCTACCGCGCCCGATTGGAGCGTCTGTACGGCTTTTTGCTAAGTACGGAAGAAAAACACACCGCACGACAACCCGACCTTACCGAAGTTTCAGACGGCCTGATCTTGGAAAACGTCGCCCTATACCGCCACAACGGCGAAGTTTTATTGGACAGCATCAACATCAACCTTAAAAGCGGCGATTCCCTGTTGATACGCGGCCCGAGCGGTTGCGGCAAAACTTCATTGCTGCGCGCGCTGGCTGGGCTTTGGCCTTTCGGCAGCAGTGGTAAAATCAGCCATCCACCGCATCAAGACATCCTCTTCCTGCCGCAACGCCCGTACACGGCGCAAGGCAGCCTGCGCGACGCGATTTGTTACCCCGACATCGACAAACAGCATCCTGAGTTAGCCGAAGCCATGAATATCTGCCGCCTAGGTTATCTCGTTGATAAATTGGACAAAACCGACGACTGGCAACACAAACTCTCCCCCGGCGAACTGCAACGCGTCGCCTTCGTCCGCGCCCTGCTCTCGCAGCCTAAAGTCATCCTGCTCGACGAAGCCACCGCCGCCTTGGACGAGCCGACCGAAGCCATGCTCTACCGTGCTTTAAAACAAAAACTGCCCGACAGCATCATCATCAGCATCGGACACCGCAGCACGCTCAACGAGTTCCATGATTTATGCCTCGATGTCGGTCATGTACAATGCTGAATTAAGGGCATACCAAAGGCCGTCTGAAACAGTGAGAAACGAAATCAAACGATTTTGTCCTCGCCGTTTCAGACGGCCTTTTCAAACGCCATAGCATGTTTATTTGCTATACTCTGCATTGTGTTAACGTCGTCTAAAAAATATTTATGAAAACCCTGGCCCTTATTCCACATTACAACCATCCGACCACCATCAGCCACGTTGCCCAAACCATGCGTGGCTTTGGTTTAAACGTTTTAATTGTGGACGACGGTTCACGCGAAGAATGCAAACCTGTATTGCAGGCTTTGGTTTCAGACGGCATTGATGTCCTTTACCGCCCCATCAACGGCGGCAAAGGCGCAGCGGTCAAAACCGGTTTGGAATACGCCGAAGAACATGGCTATACCCACGTCTTACAGGTTGATGCAGACGGCCAACACTGCTTGAACGACACACTCAAACTCCTCGCCGCAGCAGAACAAAATCCCGAAGCCGTTGTTTGCGGCTGGCCGCAATACGGCGATGACGCGCCTAAAGCACGGCTTTACGGACGCAAAATTACCGACTTTTGGAATATGCTGCACACTTGGTCATGCGACATCAAAGACGGCATGTGCGGCTTCCGCCTCTATCCGCTTGCACCCGCACTGTCCGTTGTCCGCGAAGAAACCGTAGGCGACCGCATGGACTTCGATACGGAAATCCTTATTCGCCTCTACTGGCGCAACGTCAAACCGGTTTGGATTAAAACGCCCGTCCAATACGCCGCCGACGGCGTGTCCCATTTCGATGCCTTTGCCGACAATGTCCGCATCAGCAAAATGCACACACGGCTGTTTTTCGGTATGTTGAAACACCGATTGGGTAAAGTTTTCGGAAAGGCCGTCTGAAACCATGGCCGACAATAAACAAACCCATTGGGCGGCGCAGCCCGAACGCGGCAGCCGCCTGTTTCTCGCCCTGACTACATTGATGGTGCGCCATCTGCCGGCCTTTTTGATGAGGCCGTGCATTTGGTTTGTGGTGCTGTATTTTTATGCCACCGCGCCCAAGCCGCGCCGTCATGTCTTACGCTATCAAACCCGTCTTCAGACGGCCTTTCCCCATACCGTCCTGCCGAAACACAGCGTATTCAAACAATTCGTTGCATTTGGCGAAGCAGTTTGCGACCGTTTTGCCGTGTGGCAACGCAAAATCCGTTATGAAGATTTGGTGATTGAAGATCCTGACGACATCTATTCGCAAGTCAAACGCAACGAACGCGGCCAGATTTTTGCCTGTTCGCACTTGGGCAATACCGAAGTTTGCCGTGCGCTGGTGTCGCACCATAAAAATTTCAGACTCAATGTATTGGTGCACAGCAAGCACGCACAGGCATTTAACGAGGCATTGCAAAAAGCCGGCGCAGATCATATCCGTCTGATTCAGGTAACAGATTTGGACACCACCCTGATGATGGAATTGAACAGCCGTATCGAAAACGGCGAATGGATTGCCATCGCGGCCGACCGCGTGCCTGTACGCGGCGAGAAAACCGCCGACATTAATTTCTTAGGCCATACCGCCCCTATGCCGCAAGGCGCATGGCTATTGGCTGCGCTCTTAAAAACGCAGGTAAACACGCTGTTTTGCGTTAAACAAAACGGCCGCTATCATTTGAAACTGCGCCGCTTTGCCGATACTTCCAGCTGGAAACGCGGCAACCGCGAGTCTGCCGTCAAAGACGCGATGCAGGGTTTTGCCGACATTTTGGCGCAAGAATGTGCGCAAAATCCGCTACAATGGTTCAATTTTTATGATTTTTGGGGCGAAGACGCCGTCTGAAACCATCACACTTACTCTTTTAAACCATGAAAAAACACATCTACTGCCAACACAGCTTTGAAACTGAAGTTCCTTTTTTTGACGTAGATGCCATGCACATCGTGTGGCACGGCAACTATGTCAAATACCTTGAAACCGCACGTTGTGCTTTTCTGTCTTCCATCGGTTATGACTACAACGAAATGGGGCAGCAGGGGTACAGCTGGCCGATTGTGCAGATGAACCTCAAATACATCCGCCCTGCCCGTTTCGGCCAAAAAATCCGCGTTGATATGGACATTGTCGAAATCGAAAGCTGCCTGCGTATCGATTACACCATTTACGATGTTAAAACCAATGAAAAACTGACCCGCGCTTCGACTACCCAAGCCGCAGTGTCGCTTTCAGACGGCCTGATGCAGTTTCAAACGCCGGACAGCTGGTTGGAAGCAGTAAAAAGACATCCGACATTTAAGGCCGTCTGAAAAATTTATCGATTAAACAACATATTGCCTGCTTATCAGCTTTACCCTTTATAATTTAAAGTTTCCATTTCAGACGGCCTTTATCCTCAATCCACACACAATTATGCTACTAAACCTCAACCGCTTTGCCTTCCCTGTTTTCTTAAAAGAAACCCGCCTGCTTACTGCCCTCGCCCTGCCTATGCTGTTAGCACAAGTGGCGCAAGTGGGTATTGGTTTTGTCGATACGGTGATGGCCGGTGGCGCAGGTAAGGAAGATTTAGCCGCAGTGGCTTTGGGCAGCAGCGCGTTTTCCACGATTTACATTACCTTTATGGGCGTGATGGCGGCGTTAAACCCGATGATTGCCCAGCTGTACGGCGCAGGTAAAACCGAAGAAGTCGGCAAAACAGGAATGCAGGGCATTTGGTTTGGCTTGTGTTTGGGCGTATTCGGCATGCTGTTGATGTGGGCGATGATTATGCCTTTCCGTCATTGGCTGACATTGAGCGATTATGTCGAAGATACGATGGCGCAATATATGTTCTTTACCAGCTTGGCAATGCCGGCCGCCATGATACACCGCGCCCTGCACGCCTATGCCTCCAGCTTGAACCGTCCGCGCGTGATTATGTTGGTCAGCTTTGCGGCATTTGTGTTGAATGTGCCGCTAAACTATGTGTTCGTTTACGGCAAATTCGGTATGCCTGCTTTGGGCGGCGCAGGTTGCGGCGTGGCAACGGCAGCGGTATTTTGGTTCAGCGCATTGGCTTTGTGGCTTTATATTGCCAAAGAAAAATTCTTCCGCCCGTTTGGCTTGACGGCAAAAATCGGCAAACCCGATTTGGCGGCTTTCAAACAGATTTGGAAAATCGGCGCACCCATCGGCTTGTCTTATTTTCTAGAAGCCAGCGCGTTTTCGTTTATCGTCTTTTTGGTGGCGCCATTCGGCGAGGATTATGTCGCCGCGCAACAAGTCGTCATCAGCCTGTCAGGCATTTTGTATATGATTCCACAAAGTGTCGGCTCTGCAAGCACGGTGCGCGTAGGCTTTTCGCTCGGACGACGCGAGTTTTTGCGGACGCGTTATATTTCAGGCGTTTCGCTGGTGTTAGGCTGGGTACTTGCCACCTGTACCGCGCTACTCTTGGTCATCTTTCGTTTTCAGTTGGCCGGTATGTACACCAACGATGCGGCAGTATTAGGCATTGCCGCGACTGTTTTGTTTTTCGCCTCCCTATTCCAACTGGCAGACGCCACCCAATGTATCGCTTCATATGCGCTGCGCGGCTATAAAGTGACCAAAATGCCGATGTTCATCCATGCCGCCGCTTTCTGGGGCTGCGGCCTGTTGCCCGGCTACCTGCTTGCCTATCATGTCGATATGGGCATTTACGGCTTCTGGACCGCGCTGACCGTTTCACTGACGATTGCCGCCATAGCATTGGTATGGTGCTTGGAGCTTTGCAGTAAAGAGATGGTCAAATCGCATCAGGCCGTCTGAAATTTCTTTCAGACGGCCTCTATTGATGTTTTATTTACGGCTTATTCACTTTTAAGGAAAAAAATGTTTTCAACTTCCATTATAGAAAAACTTGCTTACTATATTTATTGCCTGATTGACCCTAGAGACGGCAATATTTTCTATGTAGGTAAAGGCTTGAACAATCGCGTTTTCCATCATGCCCAAGCCTCATTACAAGAAACAGAAAAGCCAAGTGATAAAATTGCCTTGATTAGGGAAATACATAAAAGTGGGAACCAGCCTGTGTATTACATTCTACGGCACGGCATCAAAACCAGCGACCAAGCTGAACAATATGAAGCGATGGCAATAGACCTACTCTCCCTAGTCAAACCGAGCCAGCAGCCGCTGACTAATATTCAAGGCGGCACGCATTCTTCTGAAGTAGGACTGATGAGCTTGTCCGAATTAAAACGAAAATATGATGCACAAGAATTAAAAACTGGTGAACCTATTGTTTTAATTACGATTAATAAAGAATACGAGAAACTGAAAAAAGACATCAGATCAGGGAATATTCCTGAAGCCGATAGGCATAAGGAAATTTATGAGCGCACACGGAAATATTGGAAAATCGGAAACCGACGTGAAAAAGCAAAATATGCAGTTGCAGTCTATCGCGGCTGGACATTGGCAGTATATGAAATCAAAAGATGGATTTCCGCCGATGATATTATTAAAGGCCGCTGGATGTTTGAAGGCAAGCCACTACCAGAAGAATCCAAGATTTATCAAGAAATCGTGGACAAGCTGACCTATTCTTCCCAAGAAAACTATAAAGCCCCCCAAAACCCCATTACCTATCGTAATTGTTAAATAGTAAATTTTCAGATGACCTGAAATCCACGAAATTACAAATCATCATGCAACCCATCCAATACCAAACCGACCTCACTCCCTACAACACTTTCGGCCTGAAAGCCCAAGCCCAAGCATTTGTTTCACTCAAACATGCCGATGAATTACGCGACATCGTCCGGCTGCCCGAGTTCAACCGAGATACTGTTTTATGGCTCGGCGGCGGCAGCAATATCCTTTTGATGGAGGACTACGCCGGTCTGGTTGTGCATATGGAAAACAAGGGAATTCGTGAAATTGAGCGTTCAGACGGCCTGGTTTATATCGAAGCGCAAGCCGGGGAAATTTGGCATGATTTTGTTTTGCATACGGTTGGACTGGGTTTAAGCGGGCTGGAAAACCTCAGCCTGATTCCGGGCACGGTCGGCGCGTCTCCGGTACAAAACATCGGTGCATATGGTGTTGAAGCGAAAGATGTTATCCATAGCGTACGCTGCTTTGATTTGGATACGGAAACCTTTGTCGAGCTTTCTAATTCCGACTGTGACTTTGCCTATCGTGAAAGCCTGTTCAAACAGGAAGGCAAGGGACGTTATGTGATTGTTTCGGTTGTATTTGCGCTAAAAGAGCATTTTGTGCCGAACTTGGGCTATGGCGATTTGGCAGCAGCGGTTGCCGAACTGAGCCAAGGCAGAGAAGCAACGGCCAAAGATGTTTCCGACGCAGTGTGTGCAATCCGCAACAGTAAACTGCCTAATCCTAATGTGCTTGGTAATGTCGGAAGTTTCTTTAAAAACCCTGTTGTCAGCGCTGAAAAAGCTGCCGATTTGTTGCAGCAATACCCCAATATGCCACGCTATCCGCAGCCTGACGGTTCGGTCAAACTCGCGGCCGGCTGGCTGATTGACCAATGCCGTCTGAAAGGTCATCAGATCGGCGGTGCGGCAGTGCATGACAGACAGGCTTTGGTTTTGGTGAATAAAAACAATGCATCCGCGCAAGATGTCCACCAGCTGGCACAATATGTTTGTAATACAGTATTTACTCAATTTCAGGTAGAATTACACGCAGAACCCAACTGGCTGCCTACTTCATACAGCCTATAAAACAAAGGAGTGTATTCCATGCCGCGCATTGCTAAAGTCAACACTTACACACGAATCATCAATGCCAGCCTCGCCTTGTTCAACGAAGAAGGCGAGCGCAATATTAGCACCAACCATATTGCCGCCCACTTAGGTATCAGCCCGGGCAACCTCTACTACCATTTCCGCAACAAAGACGAAATCATCGTCCAATTGTTCAAACGTTACAGCGAGGCCCTGCTTGCCTACCTTAATGAAGCCGTATTGCCGTCTAATGTGGAAGACTCCATCAACTACATGGCCGGTATTTATGATGTGATGTGGGAATACCGTTTCCTTTTCAGCGATGTGAACACCCTGCTTGCCCGCAGTGCCGAATTATTGGGCGAACACAATACCTTTACCCAAGCCAAAGTGTCCCCGCTGTTGGTTAACCTGCTGACCCAGCTCAACGGGTTGAACATCATCAGTGCAGACCAAACCGCCATGAACGACCTTGCCGTCAATATGTGGATGGTGACGAAATACTGGTTCGACTTCGACAGCTCCCTGCGCGGTCGCGCCAAGTTGACCGAAGATTCTAAAGTACGGGGCATCAGCCGCACACTCAGCCTGTTGCGCCCTTACCTCCTTCCGGAACACCGTGCCGAATTTGACCAAAAAATCGGCAGCAACCATTAATTTTTCCATACAAAGGCCGTCTGAAAACGTGGCTTTAACCAAGTTAAAGCTATTTTCAGACGGCCTGTTAATTTTCGGATGCTTTCTTTATGCACCTTCCCGATATTTCCATTCTCGGCTTAGGCTATCTCGGCCTACCGCTGGCACAAAAATTTTATGAGCAAGGCAGTCAGGTAGCCGCCGTCAAACGCAACCTGACCTCCGACGACATTAATCTGCCGATTGAGCTCGACATCATCGATTTGAATCAAAACGATATTTTTCACAGTTCGGCCTTGTGGCAAAACCACATCAACAAGCCGACATGGTTCTGCCTGCTTCCGCCTTCGTCATTAAACCATTACGCCGACACCCTGAAAAAATGGATTCGACTTGCCGAGCAATGCAAGGTACAACACATCATCTTTACCAGCAGCACCAGCGTGTATGGCAACCAAGCACGCGTATGCGATGAAACCACGCCTCCTGATCCGCAAACCGAATCCGCCCGTCAAATCCTCGCGGTTGAGCAAGTCCTGCTGGAAAGCGCCGTCCCCCATATCGACATATTGCGACTGGGCGGACTTTACTCTGCCGACCGTCACCCCGTTACTAAGCTGGTTCAAAAAACACACATTCAAGGCGGCAATCAACCCGTTAATATTCTTCATAAGGATCTTGCCGTCCAAATCCTTTTTCAGACGGCCTGCCAAGCAGACGGCAAACGTATCCGCAATATTGTCGAACCCCGCCACCCAAGCCGGGCCGAATTTTATACTGCCGAAGCGGCCAAACTCGGCCTGCCCGCTCCTGATTTCATCGTTGATGATGAAAGCAACGGCAAAATTGTAAATACCGTTTGCGCAGACGGGCTAAGCCTGTAAAATTGCGACTCAACCCATTCATCCGTTTCAGACGGCATTTAGAGTAAACCATGTCCGCCCTATTTCCCCTTATCAACCACCTGATACAGCAAAATCCAGAGCAACAGCGCGAGCTGTCTGAATTTGCAGGCAGCATCATCTGCATCAGCCTGACCGGTTTCAGACTGACCGGACGCATCAGCGAACAAGGTTTTCTTGAAACCGCAAATGAAACCGCCGACACCAACATCACATTCCACAACAGCGCCATCCAAAAAATCCTCCAAGGCGGCCAGCCCGGCGTGGGCGACATCAGCCTCGAAGGCGACTTGGTCTTGGGCATGTCCGTCCTTCCTATTTTGGGTGGACTGCGCTATTATCCGAGCGAAGATTTGGCGCGTGTATTCGGTCATGTGGCCGCAGAAAGTATCAGCTCGCGCGCCGGCGACATCGGCCGCACCATGAAAAAAATCGGCAAAAGCATTGCCGAGCAAATCAGCGACTTTTCACGCGAACCCGAATCCCCTGTTATCGACCAAGCCACGCTTGCCGCATGGTTGGAAGAAGTGGACAAACTGCGTGACGACGTTGCCCGCCTAAACGAACGCCTCGATCGCCTCGAGCGCGATATCTGGATAGATTAGACACTTAATTTCAGACGGCCTACTATCATGAAAAGCCCATTTAAAAACATCGGTATCGTTACACGTCCCAATACGCCCGAAATTCAAGATACCGTCCACACATTGGTTTCTTTTCTGCGCGAAAACGGCTTCACCATCTATCTGGATGAATTGAGCGTAGAAGAACACTGCGTCTATATCCAAGATTCCGCCTACTGCGAAACCGTAAACAAAGCCCAACTGGGCAAATATTGCGACCTCGTCATTGTGCTCGGCGGCGACGGTACCTTCCTCTCCGCTGCCCGCGAAGTTGCTCCGCGCGCCGTTCCTATCATCGGCATCAATCAAGGCCACTTAGGCTTTCTCACCCAAATCTCACGCGACACCATGGTTGAGGGTATCCGCCCCGTACTGGAAGGCAAATATCTGCCCGAAGAGCGCATCCTCATTGAAGCCAGTATCATTCGTGACGGCGAAACCATCGAACGCGCCCTAGCCCTCAACGACACCGTACTGTCTCGTGGCGGTGCAGGCCAAATGATTGAATTTGAAGTATTTATCAATCAAGAATTTGTCTATACCCAACGTTCGGACGGCCTGATTATTTCCACGCCGACAGGTTCGACCGCTTATGCACTTGCCGCCGGCGGCCCCATCATGCAAGCCGGTCTGCACGCCTTCACGCTTGTGCCTATCTGTCCGCAATCCATGACCAACCGCCCGATTGCCATCTCCGACACCAGCGTAATCGAAATCCTCATTACCAAAAGCGGCGACGCACGCGCACATTTTGACGGACAATCCCATATCGACGTGCAAAACTTCGACCGCATCATCATTCGCCGCTATCACAATCCCTTGCGCGTCCTCCATCCCACCGATTACCAATACTTCAAAACCCTGCGCCAAAAGCTGCATTGGGGCGAACAATTGATTTAAACACCACTTCAATAAATAGGCTTACCATGAAAACCATTTCCCAAACCTTAATCATCGCGCTGTGCGCCCTTTCCTCCCTCTCCGTCTCCGCACACGGCATGCACAAAAGCAAACCCTTGTCCTTTGAAGAATTGCCGAAAATCTGCCAGCAATACTTTACCCGTGCGGATGCGTGTTACCAAAAAGCAGGCGATAAAGCATCGTTCCAACGTGACAACACAAAATACCTGCGCCAAATCCTGCCTGCTGCCGACGTAGGCCAACGTGAACGCATGTGCCAAATTGCCATGGATACATTCGCTGAAAAAACAAAAGGCTTAAATTGCGAATAAAGACCTTCCCCTTAGCTCTAGTAATTTTAATTTCATAAAAAGGCCGTCTGAAACATTAGATTGTTTCAGACGGCCTACTTACAAAAACCCTTTACTTTTTAAGAAGAGACCACAAAATCTACCGTATGCGCTTCACTGTAATCAGGGATTTCCAGCTTTTCTATCATGCGGTGCAACACATCATTCGGAACAGAATGTTCGCGGTTACGGTTTTGCGATAGTAATTGCGTGTAAGGCACTTCCAAATAAATGAGATGCACACGTGCGCCGTAATCGGCAAACATCGGCAGCCATTTACTGCGCAAGTCGCGGTTGAGATTGGTCGCATTGAAGACAAATGACGTACGGGCTCGCAGGTATTCTTTTGCCTGCTCTTTACCCAAACGCACTGCTTCGGCGGTATGTTTGGAATCTGCGGGATTGAGTTTACGCTCACGGCGAATCTCATCGAGCGACAGCATAGGTAAATGGGCAAGATGTTGCCTGATGTAGCTGTCTTTGCCGCTACCTGCTATGGCGCACATGGCGTACACCTCAAAGGTCTGATCATCAAATGGCTGATAATCCGGCATTTCGCTACGGCCGTTAAGATAGAGATAGCGTCCGTAATCGCTGGCGAACGTACGTGCCTTACCCCAACAAGCATTTTCTTCACAGAGTTCACGAAACAAATCAACGCGCAGCAAAATATCCTGTTGGTCGCAACATATACGACCCAGGACATCGGCTTTAGCCAGCATGGCAAGATGTGCAGTGTTAACCTGCAAACTGGCCGCTATGACAGCTCGATCAGGATTAGGCTTGTTAATTGCCCATAAAGGCAATCCGTGCAAGCGCACAAGTTTGGCGATTGCTTCTCTTACGGCAAATGGAGCGGCAAATTCGGTATACAGTAAAGTACGGGCAGTATGCTCGCCTTTTTTTGCGTGATGCGGCGAAACGATACGCTCTTTACCGTTTTCTATTTCACGCTTGGTCGTACTGCGTTTTTCCACATCATGCAGTATGGCGGCAGCAAACAGAATATGTTGCTCCTGTTCATCAAGCGCTTGAAACTCGGGCAGTTGTAAAAGGGCTTCGCACACCATTTTGGTATGCGTAAATACATCGCCTTCAGCATGCCACTCAGGGTCTTGCAGAACATCCTTCATATCGGCAAACCAGCTGAAACGACGTTCTAAGGCTTGCCAATCAGGAAGTTGACCGGGTATGTAATCTGGGAATGTCCACATAATTGTCTTTCTTATTATTGGATAATTGGACTTCAGGCCGTCTGAAACTGCCAGCTTTGCCAATGGTATTTGTCGTAATCGATAAGACGGGCAGGCTTCCAAGTTTTCGTCCAATGAACGTCGGTTTTAACGTGTTTGGCTCGCACCAATTTGAAAAGATTATCAAATTCATTGAATTGAACAGGCAGGTTGCCGTTGTTGGTGGCAAAATCAGCGGCGTTCCGGATAACGAAACCTTCACTGCATGCCGCTCCTGTTTTCGGATCGTAGCCGCCAAGCTTACCGGCAGTTTGTACGCTGTCTGTCCACGGCTCTCCCAAATTAGCGGCAAGCCATTGCGCTAAAGCAATATCTTCATTGGCGTATTTTTGAGTGGAATCTGCAAGCGGCTGGACAATTGGGATTTCTGGCACAGTCGGAAAATCAAACAGCTGCGCATAAAATTTAACCTCTTCCCATGAAAGCCAATGTCCGCCACGGCGGACGGCGAATAGATAAAAATAGCTTTCCAGTTGAGAATAGGCAATCGAATGAATGCCGTACATATTCTCGCCAAAAAGTTCGAGATCGCCCAAATCATCTTTGATTTGCTGCCATCGTTGCAGCAAAGGTTTATCCCACGGATGCTGGGTAGGTGCAGCATGACTACGGGCATAGAGGCCGTGCGCGGCAAAGCAGTTGTTTTGCCCATCTAATTTTTCGGTTAAAACCAATTTCGGCAGCGAGGCAAAATATGAAAGAAAGCCGCGCGGCATAAAGCGGTCGTCTGAAGTCGTGCCGAGGCTGATGGGCGCGTGCAGGCTGCGGGCGTATTTTTGAGGTTCAGTTGTCGTCATAATATTTTTTCCTTTTTATTCATTTTTTAATTTTCTTTTCAAGTGTTCCCAGCAACCCGTTACATTTTTCCCACCATATTTCCTTGTTTGGAAACCAAAAGCTGGTCGATTTTCAAATTTTCAGTATCGATAATTTCAAACTTATAACCGGCATAAACCAGAAAATCTGTACGTTTCGGGATTTTGCGCAGGGAATACATCATAAAGCCGGCGATGGTTTCGTAGTTTTCCGAATCGGGAAACTCTTCGATATCCAACGCACGCATGACATCGGCGAGCGGGGTCGCGCCGTCCACCAACCATGTGTCTTCGGTACGGCGGATGATTTGCGGCTCTTCTTCGGTATTGACCAGCTCGCCCATCACAATGCTCATCACATCTTTCAGCGTTACCACGCCAACCACCAGCGCGTATTCGTTCACTACGACGGCAAAGTCTTCGCCAGAAGTCTTGAAGGTTTCCAAGACATCGTAAAGCGACAGCGTATCGGGGATAAACAAGGCTTTACGCAACACGCGCTTGTCGGTCAGCCGGACATCTTTTTCTCTTAAAAATAAGGTCAGCAACGTATGCGATTCGATATAGCCGATAACGCGTTCCAAATCGCCGTCGCACACAAGGAATTTGTTGTGCGGTTTGTCCGACATCATTTCCAACACGGTATCGCTGTTGTCGTTTTTATCAAAATAGACAATGTATTCGCGCGTGCTCATGGTGGAAGTTACCTTGCGCTCTTGCATATCGAAAATGTTTTCAATCAGATAGTGTTCTTGTTCTTTCAACACACCAGCCTGCGCACCGGCATCGACGACGGCGTAAATGTCTTCCGAAGTCAGTTGTTCCTGACGGACGGTGGAAATTTTGAAGAGCTTGAATATTGCGTTTGCCAATCCGTCAAAAATCAAAATAAACGGCTTTAAGATAAAAATCAAAAACATCATCGGACGCACAATGCGTACCGCCACCGCTTCGGGATGGGTCATTGCCATACGCTTGGGCATCAGGTCGGCAATTAAAATAAAGCTGCCTGTAACCAGCGAGAATGTCAGCAAAGAGGCAACTGTGCTGCCCCAACTACCTGCGTTCTCCAATAGTTTGCCAAAATACGGACGTATTGCTGCCTCGCCGACAATACCGGCAAGAATGGCGACGGCGTTCAAACCGATTTGGACAACGGTAATAAAACTGCCCGGCTGCTGCTGCATATTGATTACGTCAAGCGCACGCGTATCGCCGCCGTCTTTCGCCATGACCTGCAATTTGATTTTGCGTGCCGAAGCCAGCGCAAGTTCGGAACAGGATACAAACGCGCTAATGACAATCAGCAGGCACAATAATAGTAAGGCTTCAAAAATATTCATGAAAAAGTGTGTGTGTATGGTATAGGTTAAAAATATTCAAACAGCAAAGGCCGTCTGAAAAATTCAATTTGATCTTAGATTTGTATTATGTACATTTATTGTTTTAATCATCCAGTGCATCTTCATCCAAGGATTTCAACCATTTCAGCTTTTCGCCAATTTTGATTTCCAATCCACGAGGGACAGGTTGATAGAAATCGGGTTCATCCAAGCCGTCGGGCATATAGCTTTCGCCAGCGGCGTAGGCATTAGGTTCGTCATGGGCATAGCGGTATTCGCGTCCATAACCCAATTCTTTCATCAGTTTGGTCGGCGCATTGCGCAGATGGACAGGCACTTCGTCGCTGGCATTTTCTTTGACGAAACGGCGCATTTGGTTGTATGCCTTGTAGCCCGCGTTGGATTTCGCGGCGGCGGCGAGATACAACACGGCTTGCGCCAGTGCGAGCTCCCCTTCGGGCGAGCCTAAGCGCTCATAAGTAGCGGCGGCATCATTGGCAATCGTTAAGGCACGCGGATCGGCCAAGCCGATGTCTTCCCATGCCATGCGGACAATGCGGCGGGCAAGATAGCGCGGGTCGGTACCGCCGTCGAGCATACGGCAGAACCAATACAAGGCCGCGTTAGGATGCGAACCGCGCACGGATTTGTGCAGCGCGGAAATCTGATTGTAGAAACTCTCGCCACCCTTATCAAAACGACGGATTTGCGCACCCAAACTGTCGGCAAGAAATTCGGCGGTCAGGGTTTTCAGACGACGTGTATTAGCAGCGCGTAAAAGCTGCTCGATCAAGTTCAACAATCTGCGCGCATCGCCATCGGCGGTATTCACAAGCAATTCTTGCGCATCTGCTTCAATCGTGAAATCTTGGTATTCAGGCAAAGCCAATACTTTGGTAATCAGCTTCTTCAGGTCGTCTGAAGACAAGGATTGCAAGACATACACCTGCGCCCTGCTAAGTAAAGCCGGATTGACTTCAAATGACGGATTTTCCGTGGTGGCGCCGATAAAGGTTAATAAGCCACTTTCGACATAAGGCAAAAATGCGTCCTGCTGCGCTTTGTTGAAGCGGTGTACCTCGTCAACAAACAAAATTGTCGCGCGCCCTTGCTGCAAGGCAATTTCAGCTTTCTCGATTGCCTCGCGTATGTCTTTCACGCCGGAAAATACGGCGGAAACCGGCAGAAACTGGGCATTGAAACTCTGCGCCAAAATCCGTGCCAGCGTGGTTTTGCCTACACCCGGCGGCCCCCATAGCAACATAGAATGCGGCTTCCCGCCTTCCACCGCCACGCGCAAAGGTTTACCTTCGCCGATTAAGTGCTGCTGCCCGATGACATCATCTAAAGAATGCGGGCGCAAGCGTTCGGCTAAAGGGGCTTCGGGTTGGCGGGCGAAAAGGTCGGACATAGCGGCTTTCGTGCTGATTGATTAAAAAGAAAACTCGCTAGCATTATACGGCAGTTTCGCAAACTCACATATCGGGCCGCATTACGGTATAATACATGCTATTTTGAGAACTCTTCGGGCGTTTCAGACGGCCTTGCTAACAGGAAACATCATGACTTCAAAAACTCTTTTGGCAGCTGTTACATCAGCTTTCTTATTGGGTGCATGCGCTACCGGCGGCGAATCTTTCGGCGGCTTGGGCAGCGGTACAGGTATCGGCAGCAGCGTAGTGAAAATGGCGGTAGACAGCCAATGCCGTACCGAATTGAACAAACGTAACGAATGGCGTGTCATTGCTTTGGCCATGAGTGCGGAAAAACAAGCCGAATGGGAAAATAAAATCTGCGGCTGCGCCAGCGAAGAAGCACCAAACCAATTGACTGCAACCGAAATGATGCAAGTCTTGAGCCCGGCAACCCGCGATCAGGCCATTGCGTCCGTTACTGCGAAAACGGTTACCGCCTGCTTCAAACGACTCTACAAATAATCGTTCAGACGGCCTTTTTTAATATCGAGGCCGTCTGAATTCGTTTTGACTTTCTATTTGAATTTTAAATACATAGAGAAGAAACCATGAAATACATCAGCACCCGCGGTGCGACCGCACGCAAGCAATTCAGCGAAGTTTTATTGATGGGTTTGGCTCCTGACGGCGGTTTGATGCTGCCTGAGCAATACCCTCAAATCGACCGTGCTACTTTAGACCAATGGCGCACACTCAGCTATCCTGAGCTGGCGTTTGAAGTTATGAGCCTGTTTGCTACCGACATCCCTGCTGATGATTTACGCGACATCATCAACCGTACCTACACCGAAGAAGTATTCGGTACCAAAGCCATCACTCCGGTGCGCACACTTTCAGACGGCATCAAAATCCAAGCCCTCTCCAACGGCCCGACTTTGGCATTCAAAGACATGGCCATGCAATTCTTGGGCAATGCGTTTGAATATGTATTGAACAAAGAAGGCAAAGAACTCAATATCTTAGGCGCCACCAGTGGCGACACCGGCTCTGCCGCCGAATATGCCCTGCGCGGTAAAAAAGGCATCAATGTCTTCATGCTGTCTCCGGAAGGCAAAATGAGCGCATTCCAACGCGCGCAAATGTTCAGCTTGCAAGATGCCAACATCCACAATATCGCCGTTGAAGGTATGTTTGACGACTGCCAAGACATCGTCAAAGCCGTACAAAACGATGCCGAATTCAAAGCCAAATACCACATCGGCACAGTCAACTCCATCAACTGGGGCCGCATTGTCGCCCAAGTCGTGTACTACTTTGCCGGTTATTTCAACGCCACTTCGAGCAATGACGAAAAAGTCAGCTTCTGCGTACCAAGCGGCAACTTCGGTAATGTCTGCGCCGGTCATATCGCCCGTCAAATGGGCCTACCCATCCACCGCTTGATTGTCGCCACTAACGAAAACGACGTATTGGACGAATTTTTCAAAACCGGTGCATACCGCCCGCGCAACAGCGAACACACCCACGTTACTTCCAGCCCGTCTATGGATATTTCCAAAGCCTCCAACTTCGAGCGTTTTGTGTTTGACCTGATGGACCGCGATGCAGACGAAATCAAAACCTTATGGGCGGAAGTAGGTTCCGGCAAAGGTTTCAATTTGGAATTTGTCTTAAACAAAGTACATCAACAATATGGCTTTGTTTCCGGCAAATCGACCCATGCCAACCGCCTTGCCACCATCAAACAGGTTTACGAGCAAGACCGTGAATTGATTGATCCGCATACAGCTGATGGTGTCAAAGTAGCGCGTGAAGTCCGCGAAGCCGGCGAAACCATCGTCTGCCTCGAAACCGCACTGGCCGCCAAATTTGAAGCCACCATCCATGAGGCTGTCGGCGAAGTTTCCATCCCTCGTCCGGCCGCATTGGAAGGCTTGGAAAACCTGCCGCAACGTGTCCGTGTTGTCCCTAATAATGCAACAGCAGTGAAAGACATCATTAAGGAAGCCCTGGCTTAACCGGCCGTCCTTGACGACTGCACAGGCCGTCTGAAAAAGTTTCAGACGGCCGCAACCGATATTTGAGAAGTGGGTAACATTATTGCCAAACCCACCACGCCGCAGTCGTTCCTAATATAAAATCAAGGTGTTAAAACAATACCAACTCCTTTTGACTTTCAATTGCAAACATTGTAATGACAGATATTTTCGTTTAGAATTGCATGTTTGCTCTAAATTTGGATTGATATGCAGACAACACAAGCCACATCCAACTGGGAGCTATACAAGCGCTTGCTTGGATATTTGAAAAGCTATTGGAAGATGTTTATCGTCTCCGTAGTGGCCATGCTGATTGTCGCCGGTACGATGCCGGCTTTCGGTTACTTGCTCAAACCTTTGATCAATGAAGGTTTTGTCGATAAAAACATGAAAAGCATGTCATGGTTGCCGCTGGCAATTGTGGCGCTGTTTTTCGTTCGCGGCCTGTTTAACTTCATCAACGAATATTGCACGACGTATCTGTCCAGCCACTTGGTGCAGCGCTTGCGCGGTGAAATGTTCAACAAAATGATGCACCTGCCGACTTCGTATTTCAGCAGCAATACCGGCGGCCGTTTGATGTCTCGTATCTTGAACGACGTCAATCAAATTACCGATGCAGGGTTTAACGTCATTACCGTGATTGCTAAAGACGGCGTGAGCGTAGTCGGCCTATTGGGCTTGCTGACTTATCTGAACTGGCGTTTGACCCTGATTACTTTTATCATCTTGCCGGTTGTTGCTGTATGTATCCAAACAGTCAGCAAACGCCTGCGCAAACTGTCTGCCAACAACCAAATTTATCTTGGCCAGCTGATGCAGGTCTTGGGCGAAAGCATTAATGGTGAACGCGTTGTAAAAATCTACGGCGGTCAAGATTATGAAAACCGCCGCTTCGACCGTATTGCCAATGATGTTCGCCGCAACCTGCTCAAACAGGTTTCCGCCAGCTCTGCCGGTACCGGCATTACGCAATTAATGGCCTCGGTTGCTCTGGCTGCGATTATTTACGCAGCCGCACGCCAAGCAGGGCTTTCCGGCTTCAGCGCAGGCGATTTTATGTCGTTTTTGTCCAGTATGATCATGATGTTTGATCCCATCAAACGCATGACCGGCGTGATGCAATCCCTTCAACGCGGTTTGGCGGCGGCTGAAAGTGTCTTCACCTTTTTGGATCAACCCGAAGAGAGCAACGAAGGCAAACAAATCCTCAGCCCAAACCCTGGCGATATCGAATTTTGCGACGTTGTACACCGCTATCCTGAAGCCGAACGCAACAGCTTGAACCACATCAACCTGCTTGTACCGCAAGGCAAAGTGACCGCATTGGTCGGCGCATCAGGCTGCGGCAAAACCACCTTGGCCAATATGTTGCCGCGCTTCCTTAATCCGGATGAAGGTAAGGTTTTGATTAGCGGCATCAACATCAATGAATATACACTCGAAAGCCTACGCAGCCGCATGGCTTTCGTCGGCCAGAACGTTGTCCTGTTTAATGGTACGATTGCTGAAAACATTGCCTATGCTCAAGCCGGTAACTTCAGCGAAGAAGAAATTATCAATGCTGCAAAAGCCGCCAATGCTTGGGAATTTATCCAAAAAATGCCGCAAAGCCTGCACACTGAAGTTGGCGAAAACGGTTTAAAACTGTCTGGCGGCCAACGTCAACGCCTCGCCATTGCGCGTGCGCTTTTGAAAAATGCACCGATTTTGATTTTGGACGAAGCCACCAGTGCATTGGATAATGAATCCGAACGTTTGGTACAAACCGCATTGGAAAACCTGATGCAAAACCGTACCACATTAGTGATTGCCCACCGACTTTCGACCATCGAAAAAGCCGACAACATCGTTGTGATGCATGAAGGCAATGTAGTCGAACAAGGCACTCATCATGAATTGATCAACGCAGGCGGACGCTATTCCGACCTGCACAGCCTCAGCGAAAAATCAGCCAAACCGGCAAGTAAGTAGCTGAACAGCATATTCCATTCTTTTTATTAACCTTGGCCGCCCCGACCTATCCTTTTCAGACGGCCTTATCCGACAGGAAATATCAATGGCAGCATTCAACACCCAGAAAGTCTTGTCCGTACACCACTGGACCGACGCTTACTTCACTTTCACCTGCACCCGTGACGAATCTTTGCGCTTTGAAAACGGCCAGTTCGTCATGGTCGGCCTGATGGTTGACGGCAAACCGCTGATGCGCGCATACAGCGTGGCTTCTGCCAACTGGGAAGAGCATCTGGAATTTTTCAGCATTAAAGTACAAGACGGCCCATTGACCAGCCGCCTGCAACACCTTAAAGTCGGTGATGATGTCCTCATCAGTAAAAAACCGACCGGTACATTGGTTGCCGGCGACCTGAATCCGGGCAAACACCTCTACCTCTTGAGCACCGGTACCGGCATCGCACCTTTCTTGAGCATTACCAAAGACCCTGATGTTTACGAGCAATTCGAAAAAATCATCTTGGTTCACGGTGTACGCTACAAAAAAGACTTGGCATACTACGACCGCTTCACCAAAGAATTGCCCGAACACGAATACTTGGGCGATTTGGTTAAAGAAAAATTGATTTACTACCCGATCGTTTCACGCGAAGAATATGTACATCAAGGCCGTCTGACCGATTTGATGCGCAGCGGCAAACTCTTTGAAGACATCGGCCTGCCTAAAATCAATCCGCAAGACGACCGCGCCATGCTGTGCGGCAGCCCTGCCATGTTGAAAGACACCTGCAGCGTCTTGGACGAATTCGGCCTGACCGTTTCTCCGAAAACCGGCGTTCGCGGCGACTACCTGATTGAGCGCGCATTCGTCGATCAATAACGTACGTCAGCAACAGGCCGTCTGAAACCCTTCTTTCAGACGGCCTAAACCTTAATAATTTATCCCACATTATGCCTACTCTACTCATCATCCGTCCGTCCAACCGTCCACAGCAAGATATCCAAACCTGCCATGCAGCCGGTTGGCAGGCTCAGGTATTGAGTCCGATTGAAATAGAGTTGGATCATTCGGCGCTAAAAAAACTTCCCGAACAATTCAAGCAAGCCGATGTGGTGTTTTGGGTCAGCCCGACCGCTATTGAAACTGCAGTACCGTGTCTGACCTTTTCAGACGGCCCTAAAGTACACATTACCGTCGGCCAAACCAGCCAACATACTTTGGCACAATTCTCCCCCTATCCCGCCTTCTCTCCCGAAGATGGTAACGACAGCGAAGCCGTCTTGAGAATGCCTATTTGGAAAACCCTGCCACCCAACGCCCGAGTTCTAATCATTCGAGGCCATGGCGGCCGTGATTTTCTGGCAGACAAACTGACCGAACTGGGTTTCCAAATCGACATCGCCGAAATCTATTTCAGACGGCCACACCCCATCGATTGGCAGAACTTTAAAACCGAAGACATCGCCGCCGCCTACGTCACATCCGGCGAACTCGCGCGCGAATTTTTCCATCAGATTCCGCCGCAATTTTCCCGATTCTTCGAATCCTTGCTATACTTTACCCATCATCCGCGCATTGCCGATGCGCTTCGCATTGTCGGCGCCAAACATGTAGAAACCGTCACTTCTTTATCCGTTGCACTTTCATCCATGCCACAAAGGAGCCAAGCAGTGAACCCAGTCGAAGACAATAAAGATACCCAACAAGTTGCCAATACGGCAGCTCCGGCACCTGAACGTTCTGAAAACACCAGGCCGTCTGAACAAATCAAACCTACCCAACCTCAGCAAGTGGAGGCGAGCATGCCCGAGTCCAACAATCTCCCACAAAACAACGCCCCTGTTATCATCAAACAATCTGGCGGCAAAGCCTTGGCCGCAGGTGCAACTGTCTTGGCACTGCTTGGCTTGGGCGCGAGCGGATTCCTGTTCGTACAGGGTCAAAATGTTTTAAAAAACCAAGAACTCGAATTCAACCAAAAAATCGACAAAGCTGCGTTGGGCGAATCTGAAAACGCCAGCCTTTTAAAAGACAACCTCAACCGCCAAACCGCTATTCAGGCCGAGTTAGACCGCCTGAACAACGGTCAAAAAAGCAATAGCGAGCAAATCCTGCAAATGCAGAAAGCTTATCAAGAGTTACTCAAAGGCCGTATCAACTGGCTGGTCGATGAAGCCGAATCCATGTTGAACACTGCTTCGCAACAATTGATGCTGTCAGGCAACCTCCAAGGCGCGGTCAGCGTATTGGAACACATCGACAGCCGCTTAAGCCGTTTTGAACAGCCTGAGCTTATCCCCATCAAGCAAGCCATCAGCAATGATTTGGCCGCGCTGAAAAACCGTCCTTATGTCGATATTTCCGCCACTGCCTTGCGTATCGACCGTTTGGAAACCGGTATTTCCGGCCTGCCTTTGGTTTTGGACGGCGTATTGAAACCAGGTGCCGCGCCTGTCGAAGCTGCTAATTCAGGAACTTGGTGGGAAAATACATGGGAAAAATCCCTCAATGCCCTCAAAGGCTTGGTTGAAGTCCGTCATCTGGACAGCAACGACGCCATGTTGATTTCCCCCGATCAAACCTACTTCATCCGTGAAAACCTGCGCCTGCGCCTTTTGGATGCGCGCATTGCCCTGTTGCAACACAACGGCGAAGTGTATCAAAGCGATTTGAACAACGTTGAAGCAACCGTGAAACAATACTTCGATAGCAAATCCCCTGCTACCCAGTCATGGTTGAAAGAGTTAGCCGAACTCAAAGCCCTTGATGTCCGTATGATTTCAGACGACAGCCTGAAAGCCAGCTTGAGCGCCGTTCGCGCTTATCAAGAAGGTTCGCGTACACAAATGACAACCGAGGAAGCTGCACAAACCCAAGCTGCCGAGCAAACCGCTTCCGCTCCGGCTGCGACTACCGAACAAGCCACAACTTCCGCACCGGCTGCCGCTTCTGCCCCTCAATCTCTGGAAGCACCTGCATTGCCGTCTGAAAACAAAAAAGAACCGGCCGCTGAAGCTGCCAAACCACAAAACCAAACCAAGCCTGCTGCCAAAATTAAAGGAGAGCAAGCATGAAAACCGTCGTTTGGATTGTCATTCTGTTTGCCGCTGCCGTCGGTTTAGCCTTGGCTTCCGGCATTTATACCGGCAACGTGTATGTCGTGGTTGAACAAACCATGCTGCGTATCAATCTGCATGCCTTTGTTTTAGGCCTGCTGTTGAGCGTATTCGTCTTGTATTTCCTGATTAAATTCGTGTTCGGCCTCTTGAACATTCCGGCGCGTATGCAACGCTTCGGCATCGCCCGCAAAGGCCGTCAGGCTTCCGCCTCTTTGAACAGCGCAGGTTTGGCATATTTTGAAGGCCGTTTTGAAAAAGCCGAACAAGAAGCCGCCAAAGTCTTGCAAAACAAAGAAGCAGGCGACAACCGTACCCTGGCTTTGATGTTGGGCGCGCACGCAGCCGACCAAATGGAAAACTTTGAATTACGCGACCGCTATCTGCACGAAATCGAACAGCTGCCACAAAAACAACAGCTTTCCCGTCATCTTTTGCTGGTCGAATCTGCACTGAGCCGCCGCGATTATCCGACTGCCACACAAAACCTTGAAGCAGCAGCAAAAATCAATAGCAACTTAAGTCGCCTGGTCCGCCTGCAATTGCGTTATGCCTTTGATCACGGCGATGCCTCAGATGTCTTGACAAAAGCGGAAAAACTGGTCAAAGCCGGCGCCATCAACGATTATGAAGCCGAACAGTATCAAAACTGGGCATATCGCCGCCTCTTGAGCGAAGTAACCGATGCAGGCCGTCTGAAAGCCTGTTTGAAACAGATTCCCGAAAGCGTGAAATCTGGCGAATTGTGCGTCGCGATTGCCGAGAAATACGAGCGTTTGGGCTTGTATGCCGAAGCGGTCAAATGGGTAAAAACCCATTATCCGCAAAACCGCCAGCCCGAGCTATTGGAAGCATTTGTCGAATCCGTTCGTTTCCTAAGCGAGCGCGACCAGCAAAAAGCCATCGATTTGGCAGATTCTTGGCTGCAGGAACAACCGAACAATGCGCTACTATTGATGTATCTCGGCCAACTGGCTTACGGCCGCAAACTTTGGGGCAAAGCCCAAGGCTACCTCGAAGCCAGCATCGCCCTGCAACCCAGCGTATCCGCACATTTAGTCCTAGCGCGCGTGTTTGATGAAACCGATCAGCCGCAAAAAGCGCAAGAACAACGCAATCTGGTTTTGGAAAGCGTGGCCGAGGAAGAACATCCGGCAGCCCTTCCTCAACCAAATTGATGTGCCGGCTTCACATTAACAACTCATGAAATCTTTCATACCAGCTTCTATTTAATTATTTCAGACGGCCTGAATAAACAACTAAGGCCGTCTGAACTTTGTTCCAACATACCAAATCAGAAAGCCTATTGATCATGACTGCTCTGAAAAACGACACTTTCCTCCGCGCCCTGCTCAAACAGCCTGTCGAATACACGCCCATCTGGATGATGCGCCAAGCCGGACGCTATCTGCCTGAATACAAAGCCACGCGCGCACGCGCAGGTAGCTTTCTCGATTTGTGCAAAAACACCCAGCTGGCGACTGAAGTTACCATCCAGCCTTTAGACCGCTTCGATCTGGACGCAGCGATTCTGTTTTCCGACATTCTGACCGTACCCGATGCCATGGGTTTGGGCCTATATTTTGCCGAAGGGGAAGGCCCAAAATTTGAACGCGCCTTGCAACACGAAGCCGACATCGCCAAACTGCAAGTTCCCGACATGGAAAAACTGCAATACGTCTTTGATGCGGTAACTTCCATCCGCAAAGCACTGGACGGCCGCGTTCCACTCATCGGCTTCTCCGGTAGCCCGTTCACACTCGCCTGCTACATGGTCGAAGGCGGCAGCAGTAAAGAATTCCGCACCATCAAAACCATGATATATTCGCGCCCTGATTTGCTGCATAAAATCCTCGACACCAATGCCCAAGCCGTTACCGCTTATCTCAACGCCCAAATCGATGCCGGCGCACAAGCCGTACAAATTTTCGACACTTGGGGTGGCGTGTTGAGCGATGCAGCATTTAAAGAATTCAGCCTGAAGTACATCCGACAAATCGTTGCCGGACTCAAACGCGAAAGCGAAGGCCGCCGCGTGCCTGTTATCGTATTTGTCAAAGGCGGCGGCTTATGGCTGGAAAGTATGGCAGAAATCGGCGCAGACGCATTGGGCTTAGACTGGACCTGCAACATCGGCGAAGCACGTCGTCGCGTCGGCGAACAAGTTGCCTTGCAAGGCAACTTCGACCCGTTTGCCCTCTTCGGTACACCGGAATCTATCCGCACCGAGGTCGCACGCATCCTCGCCGACTACGGCAACGGCAGCGGCCATGTATTCAACCTCGGCCATGGCATCAACCAACACGCCGACCCCGAACACGCCAAAATTTTGGTCGATACCGTACATGAATTATCCCGTCAGTATCACCGTTAATTAAAGCAACTCAAAGGCCGTCTGAAAGCAAAAACACGATTATCGTGTAAATTTGTTTTTAGACAGTTTTTCTATATACTTAATATTTGAAGCTTATCAGCTGACACCTTCAAACTTAAAACACATCTACTCCCGCTACCGAATATGAATTTTTTAAAAGACATTACCTGGACCGAAATTTTTATCTTCGCCCACACCTGCGCCGCACTCATCTGCATGCTGCGCGTGTTGTACAAACAAAAAAACATCGGCTCAACCTTTGCCTGGCTGATTATCCTATTCCTTTTCCCCGTATTCGGAACCATCGCCTACATCCTTATCGGAGAGCCTCGTCTAGGCACCGCCCGCGCCAAACGTACCGGCGAAATGAACCGCTTCTACCGCAACTTTGCCGCCACCCATCTAGCCGATATCTATCTCGACATTGCCGACCAAGTCAAATCACGTTACCACGGCATCAGTAAAGTTGCCGAAAAAGGAACGGGGCTGGGTGCCACCAAAGGCAACGCCATGAGCCTGCTCTCGACCACCGATGCAATCATCGACAGCATGCTCGCAGACATACGCGCCGCAACCCATTCCTGCCTACTGGCCTTTTACATTATCGAACCCAAAGGCCGCATTGAAGAAATTCTAAATGAAATTCTTGCCGCCAAAGCCAGAGGCGTAGACTGCTCCATACTGGCCGATGCCGTCGGCAGCAGGAGCTTTTTTGAAAGCGATTGGGTAGAGATACTGCGCCAAGCAGGCATTGAAGTACATACCTCATTACCTGTCGGCATCTGGCGTACATTATTCACGCGCACCGACCTGCGCAACCACCGCAAAATCCTCGTTATCGACAGCAAAATCGGTTACACCGGCAGCTTCAACCTTGTCGACCCACGCTATTTCAAACAAAACTCTGGCGTCGGAGAATGGATAGATGCCATGATGCGTTGCACAGGGCCTATGGTACTGGAGCTGTCAGCCGTCTTCTTCGCCGACCTTGCCGTCGAAACCGATAAAAACCTCCAAAACGTACAAACATACCTCAACCAAGCAAAAAACCTGCTGCCCCAAATCCTTCCCGAAAAAATGCAGCAAGGCAATATTGTTGCCCAAATCATTCCCTCCGCCCCCGAGCAAAGCAGCTTCGTCATCTACGAAACCATCATCAGCGCCATCTATGCCGCTACCAAACAAATCACAATTACCACCCCCTACTTCGTCCCTGACGAGCCGCTTCTCATGGCATTAACCGTCGCCGCCAAACGCGGCGTCAAAGTAACCCTGATACTGCCCGCCAAAGTCGATTCACTGATGGTACGCTACGCCTCACGCGCCTACTACCCTATGCTGCTGGAAGCCGGCGTCAAAATCGCCATGTTTGAAGGTGGTCTTCTACATGCCAAAACCATGACTATTGACGAAGACTACTCCCTCTTCGGTACGGTCAACATGGACATGCGCAGTTTCTTCCTCAACCTAGAAATCAGCCTCGCCATCTACGATCGCGACACCACCAAACAAATCTGCAACCTCCAACGTGACTACCTCAAAAACAGCAGCTACATTGCCATCAAATCATGGCAACAACGCTCCAAACTCCGCGGCCTCGTAGAAAATGCCGTCCGCCTGATGAGTCCTTTGCTGTAAAAAAGAAGTAGTGAGGCCGTCTGAAAGCACTGTTCAGACGGCCTTTTAAAACACCTATACACAATATTGATCATCGATAAATATTCAACTCATCCCTTTTCTTCAGTTTCAAAAAAGTAAGCCTCACTATATTTTCTCTTAAAATAGTTTTACAAAATTTAACCATAAATAAACCGATTGATATTTATAAAAATATTCAAACTACAAATCAAAATGAGACCAATATGTTCTTTTACATTTATTTGTAGTTTGATAATCATTATTAAAATAATTAGAATAAGCGGTCAATTTTTTATTCCTTGGGAAAAATCATGAATAAAACCTCTTTTCCTGTATTCCGCCTTAGTCTCATTACACTCGCACTATCAACAGGCTTCGCCCATGCCGAAAATACGCACCCCGCAGAAACTGCCGAACTGAATGAAATTAAGGTTACCGGTACCGCCGTACCGACCCGCGTTACCCGCAACCAGCTTGACCGCGAGACTTCGACCGATTTGAAACAAGTCATGAAAGACCAAATCGGTATGGATGTCGGCGGTGGCAACGGCGTGGCGCAGTTTTACAGCATCCGCGGCGTCGGCGAGGACAAAATTAATCTGGAAGTGGACGGCACCAGCCAATCCACCAAAATTTTCCACCACCAAAGCCGCTTCCAGCTTGACCCTGCTTTGGTGAAAAGCATCAACGTCGAAAAAGGCACGGGCGCGGCGAGCGCGGGCTTGGGCGCGGTCGGCGGTACCATCCGCGTGACGACGGTTGACGCGAAAGACCTGCTGACCGACGGCAAACCTTTCGGTTTCAAACTCGGCGCGGGCTTGAGCAGCAATAAAGGCTCAACCGGCAACGCGGCGGTTTACGGCTATCAAAACGGCTTCGATGCCCTGTTTGCAGGCAACTTCCTCAACAACCGCGACTACAAAGACGGCAACGGCAATGTCAACCACGGCAGTCGTCTGAAACAGCACAGCTACCTCGCCAAAATCGGCTACGACTTCAACGACGACCACGGCATCCGCCTGACCTACCGTCAGGAATACCAAAAAGGCAACCGCACCGATAAAGCCGAGTTCCAAAACGTTGACAGCTACGTCGGCGTGGACGGCACTTATCAAAAAGAGCAGACCTACAATCTGGAATACCGTGGCCGCAACGTCGGCTTCATCGACAAAATCGACGCCAATGTCTTCCAAATCAACACCGACGACACCAAACCGCCTAAAGGCGCTCCTTCTCCAAAAGCCCAAGCTTCCGGCACGGCGCAAGGCGGCGTTCCCATTGGCCAGCTTGAGTTAAGCAAAATCAAAGCAACCGGCGCGAATCTGAACCTCGCCAGCTCTTTCGGCGACGGACACATGGTGAAATACGGCGTCAACTACCGCCACGAAACCTCCGAGCCGTCCGACAAAGGCGCGTGGCTGAAGATTCTCGGCCTGTATGACCGCGACAAAGAGAAGAAATCCGAATACGGCGTGTACGCGGAAGGTATCTGGAACCTGCACCCCGTTACCCTGACCACCGGCCTGCGTTACGACCATTTCAAATACAACGCCGCCAGCAGACAAAGCGCGTCCCACGGCCAGCTCAACCCCAGCATCGGCGCGATTTGGGACATCAACGACAACTTCTCGCTCTTGGCAAACCTCAATCAGGCAAGCCGCGCGCCCCGCCTGAACGAAGCCCTGTTGGCTAACGAACGCGCAGGCGCCGCCGCCGATTTGGACAGCAACCTCAAAGCCGAAACCGCCCGCCGTGCCGAACTCGGCTTCAAATGGCGCAACGATAACTTCAACGTCAGCGGCAGCGTGTTCCACCAACGCATCAAAGACCTCATCGTCTACCGTTGGGCAAAAATCAACAACAACACCGCCTCCATCACCGAACGCGGCAAGATTTACAACGGCGGCACGCTCAAAACCTACGGCTACGAACTTGACGCATCCTACCGCTGGGGCGGTCTGACCGCGCGCGCCGGCGTGTCCTACGTCAAACCCCGTCTGAACGGCGAAATGTACTACGGCGAAAGCCCGATTCAAGCGGAAGACCACGAAAGCTCGTTCACCTTCTGGAACACCGGCCGCCAATGGCTGACCGGTCTGTCTTATCAGTTTGAAAACCCCAAACTCGAAATCGGCTGGCGCGGCCGCTACGCCCAAAGCGTGAAATACACCGACGTCGCCCGCGGACAAGGCACGATACACGGCAAGAAATCAGGCTACGGCGTACACGACATCTACGCCAACTGGCAGCCGCTGAAAAAAGACAACCTGAACGTCAACTTCGCCGTCAACAACATCGGCAACAAGCAATACCGTTCGCACAGCCAACGCTTCCCTGACGGCAACGGACGCATGCCCTTCTACGAACGCGGCCGCGAGTTTGCCTTGGGCGTGAACTATCGTTTCTGATGATACGAACGACGTTATAAAGAAACCAAAGGCCGTCTGAAATTCAGTTTTCAGACGGCCTTTTATAATTCGTAGACAATTTGATTTTAAAGTATCTCCTCTCCCTTTCTAGTTACACAACGGATTATCCAGTCTTCAAATCTTCTCCATTGGGCTTCTTTTCCAAATCGGTCATGATTTGATTCCTTCTGAAAACTGACTACCAATTCTTCCAATATAAATAAAATATTATATAGATCATCTCCAGTGCCGTCTGAAAATATAAGGCTGTATTTTTACATTTAACCATGACGTTGGAGTTTAAAAATACAATCCAAATATTCATTACACTTTTACTGTAAACCATTTGACAAAGTCATCTTTAAAGCTATAATATTTCTCATATATGATTTTTGTTATATATATTTATTGATAGACAATTCATTCTGAAACAAGGAGCAATAAAATGAAACGAAACTTGGGTACTTTGGATCGCGTAATCCGTATTGTTATCGGCGTAGCGCTGATTGCTGCAGCCGCTACCGGACAAATTGGCTGGTGGGGTTGGCTGGGCATCGTCCCTCTGGGCACAGCACTGATTGGCAACTGCGCACTGTACAGCTTATTGGGCATCAACACCTGCCGCATCAACAAAAAATAACGAAGACAAAACATGAGTACGGTCGGACAACTCCCGCGAATCACGCCTTCCGAAGCTACGGCAAAAATCCGTGAGGACGCGTTGGCAGTCGATATCCGAAGCCAAGCCGAATATCGGGGCGGGCATATTGGCGGTGCATTATCCCTTCCGCCTGAACAGCAGCGAGACAAACTGCCCGATGATACAGCCCCATGCCTGATTTTTTATTGCCTGAGCGGCAAACGTACAACACGGGCAGAAACAATATTGTCAGTGCTTGGCCAAGGTCGAGAATGCTATATTCTAGAAGGCGGCTTACAGGCATGGAAGGCTGCAGGGCTTCCTACTGTTGCCGACCGTGCCGCACCGGACATCATGCGGCAGGTGCAAACCATTGCGGGCAGTTTGATTCTGTTGGGCGTGCTGGCAGGTTGGCTGGTATCGCCTTGGTTTTATCTGATAGACGTAATGGTCGGTGCAGGCCTGTTAACGGCGGGGTTAACCGGATTCTGCGGCATGGCACGCCTGCTGGCCAAAATGCCATGGAATCATTAAGCAAAGGCCGTCTGAAAGTTGCTGCTAAGACTATTATGACTGATAATTCGACCTCCTCATTTGCCGACAAGCGTGAAAAATGACCACTGCCGACAATCAACCACCCTACGAAGAAGCCACCGCTTTTCTCAAACTACTGGCCAATCCCAACCGCCTCGCCGTATTGTGCAAACTACATGAAAGGCCGCACAATGTAACCGAGTTGGCTGAATCATCCGGACTGCCACAAGCGGCAATGTCCAGCCAATTAGCCCTACTGCGTGAAGCCGGTTTGGTATCGTTTGAAGTGAACCATCGGGAACGGCAATATTACATTGCCGACCCGAGGGTAACCAAGATGATACAGTTGCTGTATTCCTTTTTCTGCGCAGAAAAATCTTGAAATATTGCCGGAATAGGAAGGCCGTCTGAAAATTTTTCAGACGGCCTTTATTGTATTTATTTTCAGATGACCTTTTTATACTGCTTCTATATTTACACTTAAAGCTCGCGTGCGTACCGCACACACCCTGCCTACAGGTTTAATGCAGGCTATGGCTTGCTATCGTGTGCCACTTGAAATAAACAACGTAAATATGAGCGTGTGTTGTTTAATGTGGATTGTTAGGGACTAATCTGATTCCTGCTGCTTCCAATCTAATTTCAGGCCTTCCTGTCATAAAATCCCAATCTTTTGGCATGGTGGATTTGAGTTTTAAATTGAAGTCCATAAACTTTGCTTCTTCTTTCGTAATATGTGCCACCTTCCAATTTTTCTGTAATGCATGCGCCAATTCTTCTTGTGTATATTTTTGCTCCTTAATTAACTCTTCAAGCTTTTCAACTATATACGCACAAGGGACAACGTGCTCAATACGACCCTGAACCCCATCTAATAATTTTTCTGATTTCCCTAAAGAAATAAAATACTCTTGTGGGTGTAATAAAGAATCGAATATTCGGCTATGGTAACCTATTCGTACTCCTGTACTCTTTTCGTGTTCAACTAAATTTGTAATATGACGAACCAGCAATAAACAAGTTTGAAAAATTAGCTTATTTTTTTCATCTAGCATTTTATTGTCTCCAAATAATTGTTTGTCTGAATAAATTTAATCTAAATGTTAGATTGTAACCCGATATTATCGTTGAAATAACAATAAATTGCGATGACGGAGCGTTTAAGCAAGTCATAGCCTACATGAAGTCTATTTATAGTGAACGTTTGGGACGCACGCGGTTAAAAGATTTGACAAGATTAATTGCTTTTATATTCCATATCGTCTTTATAAAGGGTCGTCTGAAAGCTGAAAAATCATTTCAGACGACCTTTTTTCACTAGCCTCTACTTTGCTATCACCCTGTCTTTCAAAGTCTTCAATACGTTCTTCACCGTATTAATCCGCACTTCGATATTTTCCATCTCTGCGGTAAATCGCAGCTTATCGGCTCCGGCAAGGCGGTATTTTTTATCTTTTTGAATCAGCAGGATGATTTCGGTTGGATCGACATTGTTATTTTTACCAAAGGTTACCGTTACCGCTTCGCTGGTCGCATCAATGGCATCAATGCCTAATTCTTTTGCCGCAAGCCGTAAGTGGTGGCTTTCGATGAGGGTTTTGACGGGTTGTTCGGGCAGGCCGAAGCGGTCGACGAGTTCTTCGTGTATGGCGTTGATTTGCTGCACGGTTTCGCAGACGGCAAGGCGTTTGTAGAGGACGAGCCGTTCGTGGATGTCGGGGCAGTAGCTTTCGGGCAGCAGGGCGGGGCTGTGCAGTTTGATTTCGGTGGTGATGCCCAGCGGCGCGTCGAGGTCGGGCTGGCGGCCTTTTTTGAGGTCGCGCACGGCTTGTTTGAGCATTTCGGTATAGAGTGTGAAGCCGACCTGTATCATTTCGCCGGACTGCCCTTCGCCGAGGATTTCGCCGGCGCCGCGGATTTCCAAATCCTGCATGGCGAGGGTGAAACCTGCGCCGAGTTCGTCTGCCGCCGCGATGGCGTCGAGGCGTTTTTCTGCGTCTTTGGTGATGTATTCGGGCGTGAGCAGGTAGGCGTAGGCTTGGTGATGGCTGCGGCCGACGCGCCCGCGAAGCTGATGCAGTTGCGCCAGCCCGAATTTATCGGCGCGGTTGATGATGATGGTGTTGGCGTTGGGGATGTCGATACCGGTTTCGATGATGGTGGAACAGAGTAACACGTTGAATCTTTGCTGCAAAAAGTCGCGCATGACTTGCTCCAGCTCGCGCTCGCGCAGTTGTCCGTGCGCCACGCCGATGCGGGCTTCGGGTAGCAGGGTTTCCAGCCGCTCGCGCATGTTTTCGATGGTATCCACTTCGTTGTGCAGGAAAAACACTTGTCCTCCGCGTTTGAGTTCGCGCAACACGGCTTCGCGCACGCTGCCTTCGCTGAAGGGTTTGACAAAGGTTTTGACGGCGAGGCGGCGGCTGGGTGCGGTGGTAATCAGCGAGAAGTCGCGCAGACCTTCGAGCGCCATGCTGAGGGTGCGCGGAATTGGCGTGGCGGTCATGGTGAGGATATCGACATTGGCGCGCAGGCGTTTGAGCTGCTCTTTTTGGCGCACGCCGAAGCGGTGTTCTTCATCGATAATCACTAAACCTAAATTTTTGAATTTGATGTCGTCCTGCACCAATTTGTGCGTGCCGATAACGATATCGACCGTACCGTCCGCCATGCCTTCCAGCGCGGCTTTGGTGGCTTTGCTGTTGTTGAAACGCGAAAGGCTGGCGACTTTCACGGGGAAATCGGCGAAGCGGTCGGCGAAGTTTTGCGCGTGCTGCTCGACCAGAAGCGTGGTCGGGGCAAGTACGGCGACCTGTTTGCCGCCCATTACCGCCACAAACGCGGCGCGCAGGGCGACCTCGGTTTTGCCGAAGCCGACATCGCCGCACACGAGGCGATCCATAGGTTTCGCCTGCGTCAAATCTTTAATCACGGCGGCAATGGCGGCGGCCTGGTCTTCGGTTTCTTCATAGCCGAAACCGTCGGCAAACGCCTGATAGTCCATCTCGTTGATTTCAAACTTGTATCCCGATTGGGCAGCGCGTTGGGCGTAGAGATTGAGCAACTCGGCGGCGGTATCGCGCGCTTTTTCGGCAGCTTTGCGTTTTGCTTTGTTCCACGCGCCGCTGCCGAGCTTGTGCAAAGTAACGTTTTCATGCGCCTGACCGGAGTAGCGGCTGATTAAATGCAGCTGCGAAACAGGCACATAAAGCTGCGCTTCGCCCGCGTATTCGAGCAACATCATTTCGTTGGTTTCATCGCCCAAGTCCATTGTGACCAAGCCCATATAGCGCCCGATGCCGTGTTCTTCGTGTACAACAGGATCGCCGATATTGATTTCGGCAAGGTCGCGCAACAGGCCGTCTGAAACGGCGGCGTGTTTCTTACGATGATGTTTGCGTGAGCGGGCAACATATTGATAAAGATCGGATTCGGTAATGACCGCGATGTTTTGATCTTCTAATTTAAACCCGTAAGCCAACGGCGCCACTGTAATCATCAGCGGCTCATGTGCCGACAAAAAGCCCTGCCAGTCGGATACACTTTTGACTTTTAAGCCGTTTTGCTGCAAGAAACCGAGCATGGTTTCGCGCCGTCCCAGACTTTCGGCACACAGCAAAATCCGTCCTTCAAAGGCCGTCTGAAAATCCTTCAATGCCTGCAACGGCTCGTCGGATTGGCGGTTGACGGCAAGGTCGGGCAGGGTGTGTTCCTTGCCGGAAACATCGGGCAGCACTTGTCCGTAGTTTTTCAGATGGCCTGCAAAGACATCAGAAGAGAGATACAAATGCTGTGGAAGCAAAGGCGGATATGTTTCATCGCCCTGTGCCATGGCGTAACGCGATTTGACGTCGCTCCAAAAACGGTTTGCCTCGGCATGAACATCGCCCAAAGAGACAAACAGCGCATCTTCGCCGATATAGTCAAACAGCGTTTCCAGCTCGTTTTCAAAAAACAGCGGCAGATAATATTCCACGCCCGCGCCGAAGTGGCCGTTGCTGACGGCTTTGTACACAGCGGCATCGTTCGGATTGCCATCGACTTCCTCACGAAAGCGGCTGCGGAAAATCTTTTGCGCCTCGCTGTCGGTGGGAAACTCGTGCGCCGGTAGCAGGCGGATTTCGGAAACGGGGGAAATGGTGCGTTGCGTTTCAGTATCGAAGGTTTTAATGCTGTCGATTTCATCGTCAAACAAATCGATGCGGTACGGTATTTCGCTGCCCATCGGGAACAAATCGACTATACCGCCGCGCACGGCAAACTCGCCTGCCGCGACAACATGGGAAACATGGTTATAACCTGCATCCACCAAATCACTTTTCAGACGGCCTATATCCAAAGTCTGCCCTGTTTTCAGCCAAAACGTACGCCCTGCCAGAAACGGCACGGGTGGCAGCTTCTGCATCGCCGTGGCAACCGGTACGAACAACACATCCGCAGTGCCGCTTTTAATCTGCCACAATGCTGACAAGCGCTCCGACACCAAATCCTGATGCGGTGAAAAACGCTCGTAAGGCAGCGTTTCCCAGTCCGGCAGGAATACCGCCGTATCGTGCGGACGGAAAAACAGCCAGGCCGTCTGAAGGCGTAGCGCCTGTTCCGCATCTTGGGTCAAGACAACCTTGAGCTGCTTATGCGGCAGATAACGCGCCAAAGCCAAGGGCAGCGAGCCTTGAGACAGATTGAGCCAACGGGATTTTTCACGAGGTTTGGGAATCGGATAGGTCATGACAAAACAGTTTGTAAGTAAGTAAATACAAGCACCATAGGCCGTCTGAAAAATTTTCAGACGGCCTTTAGCGATCAAATAGATTTTCAATTTTACTGGATACAGGTTTAAAAGAATATAAGCCCTTACATTCAGACGGCCACGCCGGCCAGTTTTCCAATAAATCCGGTTATCACCAATGCCGCAACGCCCCATAGGCACACGCGCAAAACGGCGGGAACAACAGGCGCGCCACCGAGTTTGGCGGAGACATAGCCTAGTCCTGCCAGTCCGCACAAAGTGGAAACTGCCAAGGCCGGAACAATGGCGCTAGAAGCTGTCAATGCGACCAGTAACGGCAAAATCGCGCCGGCACAAAATGAAGCGGCAGAAGCCAGCGCAGCCTGCATGGGACGGGCGGAAGAAGCTTCGGTAATGCCGATTTCGTCACGCGCGTGGGCGGCGAGCGCATCGTGTTCCATCAAGGCTTTGGCCACCTCTGCGGCAAGCGCATCGGACAAACCGCGGAGGCGGTAAATTTCCGTCAGCTCTTCCAACTCCGCATCAGGATTATTTGCCAACTCAAAACGCTCTTTGTGTAAATCGGCTTTTTCCGTATCCGATTGGCTGGACACAGAAACGTACTCCCCCGCCGCCATTGATACTGCGCCCCCGATAAGCGCCGAAACGCCCGTCAACAGCAGGGTTTGGAAATCAGGCGCGGCAGCGGCTACGCCCGTCAACAGCGAGGCAGTGGAAATCAGGCCGTCATTGGCACCCAATACGCTTGCCCGAAGCCAGTTGTTGCGGTCGCTGAAATGGCGTTCGCTGTGGTGTGAATACATATATGCTCCGATAAATTGGCTGTTTCCAGATGATGATAACATTGTATTGTTTTTTGAAATCAATGTCAGTTTATCCCTTCAAATCAAGCATTCTTAAATCTTTCTGCTGCCATTTCAAACCATAAAACCAACACTCCTCTTTGGATTTTTTCAGACGGCCTTAACGCTTTTACAAGCAAATTTATTGTTCCAAGTCATGGCATTATCACAAGGCAGTTTTGTGCTGCTTGGTTTATTCGTTTAAAGATGCTATCTTTATGAATCTTTCCACTCCTCAATCCATTGAAAGGATGTATCATGGCCGAAGAAAACAAAATCAAAGTAAACGATTTGCCTGAAGATAAAAAAGAGCAAACCGAAGAAACCGAGCTGCCCGTTATCAACAACGAAGAAAAACGCGGCGGTCATGGCGAAGGCGGTTGCTGCGGCGCATGCGGCGGCTAATCTTCCCGACAAAGCCCCCAAGGCCGTCTGAAAAGTCTTACTTTTCAGACGGCCTTTTCCTTTCTAAACAATTACAGGTAAATCAATGAAAGGATGCGGGAGAAGAATTTAAACCCAACCGCGTTTGTGCTACATTCACATCTTTACAAACCACAACAATCTGCACACGCAGACACACAAGGAAGAAAAAAATGTTTTGGTATATCGTCAGCTTTTTCGCCATTATCGTTTCCCTGCTCGCCCTCTGGGTCAACGCCAGCGCGTTCGGTATGCAGGATGACGGAACGCCACAATCCGAATATGAAAAAATGTTGGGCCTGGGTGCGAAGCTGAAAGACAAAGATACGGTTGCCAAGGAACGCGAAGCAGCGCGCCTTCACCCTGACGATTAAGCCTTACCGACTGGACAATCTTGCCAAACTGGGCTAATGTTCCAAACGCATAACGCACACCAACACAACTATACGAGAAGGTAAGAGAAATGACTGTACGAATCGAACACGATTTATTGGGCGACCGCGAGATCCCTGCTGAAGTATATTGGGGCATCCATACTTTGCGCGCCATTGAAAACTTTAAAATTTCCACGCAAAAAATTTCCGACGTACCGCAATTTGTCCGCAGCATGGTCATGGTTAAAAAAGCCACCGCGCAAGCCAACGGCGCATTGGGTGCCATCAAGCCGGAAATCGCGGCCGCCATCGAAAAAGCCTGCGATGAAGTATTGGTCAAAGGCCGCTGCCTCGACCAATTCCCGTCCGACGTTTATCAAGGCGGCGCCGGTACTTCGGTCAACATGAATACCAACGAAGTCATTGCCAACCTCGCATTAGAAGTCTTGGGTCACGAAAAAGGCCACTACGACATCGTCAATCCGATGGACCATGTTAACGCCAGCCAATCCACCAACGACGCCTACCCTACCGGCTTCCGCCTTGCCGTGTATTACAGCATCGGCGAATTGCTCGACAAACTGGCCATCTTGAAAAACTCTTTTGCCGCAAAAGCCGAAGAGTTTAAAGATGTTTTGAAAATGGGCCGCACCCAGCTTCAAGATGCCGTGCCGATGACTGCCGGACAAGAGTTTCAATCTTTCCAAGTGTTGTTGGAAGAAGAAATCCTCAACCTCGACCGTACCCGCTCCCTACTGCTTGAAGTCAACCTCGGCGCCACAGCCATCGGTACCGGCGTGAATACGCCTAAAGGCTATGCGGCTTTGGTTGTTGAGAAACTCTCCGAAGTCAGCGGCCTGCCTTGCAAACTGACTGAAAACCTGATCGAAGCGACCTCCGACTGCGGCGCATATGTGATGGTACACGGCGCATTGAAACGCACAGCCGTCAAACTGTCTAAAATCTGTAACGACTTGCGCCTGCTCTCTTCCGGTCCGCGCGCTGGTTTGAAAGAAATCAACCTGCCTGAATTGCAGGCCGGTTCTTCCATTATGCCTGCCAAAGTCAATCCCGTGATTCCCGAAGTCGTCAACCAAGTCTGCTTCAAAGTCATCGGCAACGACACCACCATCACTTTCGCAGCCGAAGCAGGTCAGTTACAGCTGAACGTTATGGAGCCGGTCATCGCCCAATGTATGTTTGAAACCATTTCCCTCTTGGGCAACGCCGCAGTCAACCTGTCCGAAAAATGCGTCAAAGGCATTACGGTCAACCGCGAAATCTGCGAACGCTATGTTTTCAACTCCATCGGTTTGGTCACTTATCTGAATCCGTACATCGGCCACCACAACGGCGATTTGGTCGGCAAAATCTGCGCCCAAACCGGCAAAGGCGTGCGCGAAGTCGTACTGGAGCGCGGCCTGTTGAGCGAAGAAGAGCTCAACCGCATCCTCTCTCCTGAAAACCTGATGAATCCGCATCTGTAACCAGGGTTTAAAATCAAAGGCCGTCTGAAACTTTACTTTTAAAATTTCAGACGGCCTTTTCATATTCATATTGATGCTTAATCGATTTTTTCTGCGGAATTCAAAATTAAAAGATAGCCTAACCGCAGGGTTTGATTTAACATGGTGCTGCCCTATCCTGTTTCCTCCTCCAATTCACGCAAACCGGATATTGGCAAAACGGTCAAAATAACATCTTCATTTATTAGGAAAAACCAATGAGTAAAATTACACGCGAACAAATGCTGCAAGTATTCGAAAATCGCTGCTCCACCCGTTATTACGATCCCGACAAAAAATCAGCCAAGAAAATTTTGCAGCGATTTTAGAATTTGCCCGCCTCTCGCCCAGTTCTGTCGGTTCCGAGCCATGGAAATTTTTGGTTATCCAAAACAAAGCCTTGAGAGAAAAGCTCAAACCTTTTAGCTGGGGTATGCAATCGCAACTGGACGACTGCAGCCATCTGGTCATTATCCTTGCCAAGAAAAATGCCCGTTACGATACCCCGTTCTTCCGCAGCGTTGCCGAACGCAGGGGCTTGCAAGGCGAGCAGCTGGAAAAAGCGTTGGCAAAATATAAAAGCTTCCAAGAAACCGATATTAAAATTGCCGACGACCAACGCGCGCTCTTCGACTGGAGCAGCAAGCAAACCTATATCGCTTTGGCCAATATGCTCACTGGCGCAGCCGCCATCGGCATCGATTCCTGCCCAATCGAAGGCTTCAACTACGACAAAATGAACGAAGTATTGGCGGCAGAAGGCCTGTTTGATGCCAACGAATGGGGCGTATCCGTAGCGGCAACATTCGGCTATCGCGCCAAAGAAATTACCAAAAAAGCACGCAAACCGATTGAAGAAATGGTAACTTGGGTTGAATAAGCGGTTTGGATTTTCAGGGCGGCCCATGCCGCCCTTTTATTTTTTTCTAAAAGAGAAGCAAATTCCGTAACAACAAAGACTGCTACAAATCCAAATAAAAAGGCGGTCTGAAACCCTGTGTCAGAAATCCTAGATTTCATTTCACAGCGTTTCAGACGGCCTGATTTAATACGCTACTACTTAAAACGATACTTTCAAACTGCCGTAGAAAGCACGGCCATGTTCGTTGTATGTTTGTGCGCCGGCAGTTGTGCGGTACAGTTTTTTATTGAACAGGTTGCTGACACCGCCACGGACGGCCACGCGTTTGTTCCAGTTGTAGCCGGCATTAATGCCCCAAATACCGTAAGAGCCGACTTGGGTTTGGCTATGTTCGGAAGACAACGCTGCCACGCCTGCACGCGGATTGCCGTTTTGCTCCAGTTTATTGATCGCCACGCCACGCGGTTTGGTACGGCCGTAGTGGGTAAAGGTCAGGTTGGCATCAAAACGTTCGTTTGGTGTCCAAGACAGCGTGCTGTTAAGGGTATGCTTCGGCACCAAAGACAATGGATTGCCTTGATAATCTTCAGATTTGTGCATATAAGTGAAATTGTTGCTCCACTTAAGTGTGTCATGCAACGGAATCACCAAGTTGCCTTCGATACCCGAAATAGTCGCTTTCGGCGTATTTTCCCATTGCAAAAGCCAGTTGCCGATATTGCTGGTGGCAATGATATTTTCACCAATCACGATTTTGTTGCGGTACGCGTTGTGGAAATAAGTCGCGGATGCCTGCCAGCCGTTTTTATTGAACTCAAGACCAATCTCTTTATTAATACTGGTTTCGGGTTTCAAATTATTATTACCCATGTAGTAGCAACGGACACTGCCCGGCGCATCAATCGGACAACCTTGACCGCGCGTGTACAGGATAAAGTCAGGATTGGTTTGATACAGATTTGGCGCTTTATACGCACGGGCAATACCGCCTTTGACCAACCAGTTTTCGCCGATTTGATGCGAGAAGTTCAACGCCGGACTCCAGTTGCTGCCGCTGTCACTGTTGTGGTCGAAACGGATGGCCGGAATCAGATGGGTTTTGTCGGTCAACGAAATATTGTCTTCAACGTAAGCTGCCCAGTTACGTTGCGATGCCTTACCGCCGCGTACCGCTGAAATACCGTCAAACACATCAGTTTTACCTTGGTCTTTAAATCCCTGACTATTGGAAGCAGGATCATCCAACTTACTGTCCGTAAATTCTGCGCCGACCGTCAATACATTATCAACACCGAGTTTAAACGGAATATTCGCTTCGCTGCTGAAACGCAGGTTTTTCAGACGGCTTTGAACAAAATCCAAGCCTGTATAGCTGCCTTCAGGACCACCGGCCAAACCTTCCGGCAAGTGGCTGTTGACTGTACGCTCATAACTGATCACGTTTTTGGTATCGCCCCATTCCCATGCGCCGTCATGCGTTAAAGAATAAGCGGAACGATATAAACGGGCAGTTTCAGCTTTGCTGTCGGCCAAAGAATTAACTAAAGCGGAACGTGGATTGCTGTTTTGCGTATCGCCGTTGTAGATATTGCCCTGACGGCTGTAGCTGCTGTCTAAAATCAATGTTTGCGCAGGGCTGATTTTCCATTGCAGACGGCCGGCAATGTCTTTATTGCGTACGCCTTCGACACCAGCCGCGCTGTCGTTGCCGTGTCCGGCATTGATATCGGCTGCATCTGCATCCGTTTTATTCAGGTTGCCGTAAATGCGGAAGCCCAAAGTATCTTGGATAATCGGGCCGCTCAAATTGAAGCCGATACGGCGGGTTGCGCCTTCTTTGCTGTCTTGCGGCTGATTGGCGTAAAGATTGACCTGGCCTTTAAATTCTTTAGACACTTTTTTGGTAACGATATTGACCACGCCGCCCATCGCGCCGGAACCGTAACGTGTTGCCGCCGGGCCGCGCAAAACGGTGATGGATTCAATTTCTTCAACCGGCACCCAGTTGCTATCGCCGCGCGTATTGCGTTCACCGCGCATACTGATACGCTCGGATTGGCGCGAGTTCACAGGCTTGCCGTCAATCAGAATCAATGTGTTTTCAGGGCCCATACCGCGCAAGTCGATTTGGCGTTTGTTGCCACGCTGACCTGTTGCTGTATTGCCGGTCAGGTTGACACCCGGCATGGTGCGGACAAATTCGGAAATATCGTTGACGGCCGGACGCTTGTCGATATCGTCTTTAGAAATACGCGATACGCCAAGCGACTGTTGCAGTTGCTTCTCAGCAGTAACGTAAACGGTATCGACTTCAGCCTGTTCAACTGCTTTCTCTTCAGCTGCGTGTGAGAATGCGCTGATTAACGCCAAAGGCAAAATGGCGAGTGTGAATGTTTTCATTGCATTGTTTCTCTTGGTTTTGTTTGTTTAAAATCAAAATAAAAATTATTCGAGATTTTAAATAAACTTAACAGAGTTTTCAATGCAATTAAGAGTGATTTACAATTATTCGTTAAATTAAGCTAATAAAAATAACCAAATGCCTAATAATTAAAAAGGCCGTCTGAACCGGCATGAAAGGGAATCTGAGATTTCCATCATACCGTTCAGACGGCCTTATTCAAATTTTAATTATTTGCCTGCTGCTTTTTGCAAAAGGGCATACAATTCGTCTTTGAGTTTGAGTTTGGCTTTTTTCAGCTCCTCGATTTCTTCGGCGCCGCTGGTTACCACATTATTCACCAAACCGGTAATTTTATCGTCCAGCTCGTTGTGCTCCTCAAACAAACGGGCAAAGTGTGCATCCTCTTGTTTCAGTTTAGAAATCAGATCGCGATATTCTGGAAACATTTTGTTTTCCTCTCTTGTTAATTAAATAAAAAAGTACTGCTGCCAAAAACTAGGACGAATTAATCTTTAGCTTCATTATAACAAACACGGGCGTTTTATCCAGTCTTTTTTAAGCCGAAACTGTTTTATGTCAAAATTAATAATATCACCATCAGCCATCGTCCCAATGGAAAGAAACGGGTTTATAGACGGTTTGCCGACTTGGGCATACAATCGGGCTTATGCGTTTACACAATGGCCGAACCACCCTATTCCGTCATATCAACGGCATGGACGGACAATTTATCCTGCTTGAAAACCATCCTTCATGGATGCCGGTCAATGATGCCGATTTCAACCATGCCGCGCCCCTGCCCGACGGCTTGGCCGTGCACGAAGAATCATTTTATCCATTTGAAAAAATAGATGCCGCCGAATCGGCAGACAATATCAAAATCTTCAGCGAAGAAGCTCTACGGTTGGAGAAAGAACGATTAAATGCAGTAGCCTTGGTAGAACTGGCAAAAAATCTTAAAGCCGCCCAAGCCGAATCCGATTTGGTCGCACTTCTGGAAAAAATGGATTTTCATTTAAAACAAGATGATATTTTCAAATAAACCCTTCAATCTCAGGCCGTCTGAAACCAAACACCCGACACAATTGTTGACAATGCAAGAAAAATAGTTCATCTTGAACCAATCCGCAGCACTCCATCCCATATTTTCAGCCCATCACAAAGGAATCGAGAACATGTTTTCAAAAAGCGTTACCCTCGCACAATATGACCCCGATTTGGCAGCAGCCATCGCCCAAGAAGACAAGCGCCAGCAAGACCACGTCGAGCTAATCGCCTCTGAAAACTACGTCAGCTGTGCCGTTATGGAAGCCCAAGGTTCGCAATTGACCAACAAATACGCCGAAGGCTATCCTGGCAAACGCTACTACGGTGGCTGCGAATACGTTGATATTGTCGAACAATTGGCGATTGACCGCGCTAAAGAGTTGTTTGGCGCAGAATATGTCAATGTCCAACCGCACTCCGGCTCGCAAGCCAACCAAGCCGTATATGCTTCAGTTTTGAAACCGGGCGACACCATTTTGGGCATGTCTCTGGCACACGGCGGCCACTTGACCCATGGCGCAAGCGTTAACATCTCCGGCAAACTCTACAACGCCATTACTTATGGTTTGGATGAAAACGAAGTTCTCGATTATGCCGAAGTGGAACGCTTGGCTCTTGAACATAAACCTAAAATGATTGTGGCCGGTGCATCTGCCTACGCGTTGCAAATCGACTGGGCAAAATTCCGCGAAATCGCCGATAAAGTCGGCGCATACCTTTTTGTCGACATGGCGCACTATGCGGGTCTGATTGCCGGCGGCGAATATCCTAACCCGGTGCCATTCTGCGACTTCGTGACCACCACCACCCACAAAACCCTGCGCGGTCCTCGCGGCGGTGTGATTTTGTGCCGTGACAATACCCACGAAAAAGCGCTGAACTCTTCCATCTTCCCAAGCCTGCAAGGCGGTCCGTTGATGCACGTTATCGCTGCCAAAGCCGTAGCGTTTAAAGAAGCGTTGCAACCTGAGTTCAAACAATACGCAAAACAAGTGAAAATCAATGCTGCCGCCATGGCGGAAGAGTTGGTCAAACGCGGTTTGCGCATCGTTTCCGGCCGTACTGAAAGCCACGTTTTCCTCGTTGACCTGCAACCGATGAAAATCACCGGCAAAGCCGCCGAAGCCGCTTTGGGCAAAGCTCACATTACCGTCAACAAAAACGCCATCCCGAATGATCCGGAAAAACCATTCGTTACCTCCGGCATCCGCATCGGCTCCGCCGCCATGACCACACGCGGCTTTAACGAAGCTGACGCGCGCGTATTGGCGAACTTGGTTGCCGACGTATTAGCCAATCCTGAAGACGAAGCCAACCTCGCCAAAGTCCGCGAACAAGTGACTGCTTTGTGCAATAAATATCCGGTTTACGGCGCATAAGCATTTCCGACTTGGATAAAATAACAGGCCGTCTGAAACTTCAGACGGCCTTTTTTTTTATTGCAACTTTTCTTTTAAATTTCAAAACTGTTTGCCTTGCTGACTTTGCGTATCATGCCTGCCGCGACAGTATGGTTGGTGGCTTCGTCAATCAAAATAAACGCGCCTTGTGCATGGTTGTCTTCGTATGCGGCAGCAGCAAGCGGCTGCTGGGTTTTGAAGCTGACGCTGCCGATGTCGTTGAGCTTGAGCGTTTCGGCGGATTCGACACGGCTGAGGGTGTTCACGTCCCAAACATAGGAAATTTCGCTGATTTTTACGGGCATGGCTTGGGTAGTGTGTTTCAGCAAATATTTACGGCGCAGATTGAGCGGAATATCGTCAAACCAGCAAAGCGCGGCTTGAAATTGTTGTTCGGGAACAATGCCGCTGTCGGCTGAAACAATGCTGTTGCCGCGTGAAATATCGATGTCCGTATCCAAAACAACAGTCAACACTTCCCCTGCCTCGGCAGATTCGGTTTTACCGTTGGCATTATAGATTTCGGCAACTTTGGCAACATGGCCGCTGGGTAAAACTTTGACTTCATCGCCCACTTTCAGACGGCCCGCTTCCAATCTGCCTTGATAGCCGCGGAAGTCGTCACTGCTGCTGCCGTCTTGGCGCGCCACGCGTTGTACGGGAAAGTGCGCGGCTTGGTCGGCGGCATTTTGACGGTTGACGGGCAGGCTTTCAAGCAAAGGCAAAAGCGGCAACCCTTGATACCATGGGGTTTGGCTGCTGGCATTGACGATATTGTCGCCTTTTAAGGCGCTGATGGGCAGGAAGTGGATTTGTGCTTTGAGGCCGATTTGTTCCGCCAGTTTGCGGTAGGCCTCGGTAATGGCTTGATATTTGGCTTCGTCAAAGTCGAGCAGGTCGAGTTTGTTGACGGCGACGATGATGTTGGGGCAGCCCAAGAGTTTCAGAATCGCGCTGTGGCGTTTGGTTTGCGGAAGGAGGACAGGTTCGTTGCCGGAAAAATCGACGCGCGTGGCATCGACCAAAATAATGGCTGCATCGGCAGTCGATGCGCCGGTAACCATATTACGCGTGTATTGCTCATGTCCCGGCGTATCGGCAATGATGAATTTGCGTTTGGGCGTGGCGAAATAACGGTAGGCCACGTCAATGGTAATGCCTTGTTCGCGCTCGGCGGCAAGGCCGTCTGTCAGGCTGGCAAAATCAGGCGTTTCGCCGTTTTCAGCAGCGCGGTTGAGCTTGTCAAGCTGGTCGGTCAGCAGGGTTTTGCTGTCGTAGAGCAGGCGGCCGATGAGGGTGGATTTGCCGTCATCGACACTGCCGGCGGTAATGAAGCGTAAAAGTGGAGCGGAAGCTGCGGTCATGATTCTTTCCCATTTCTCGTGATTTCTCAAACTGACTGCTACTTTAAACAGGCCGTCTGAAAATGGGAAAGAATGTTTGGTTGTTAAAAAAGCTGTTTTCGTTATATCGCAAAGCTATGGGATATTGCTTCACACCATCTGTTTTCTCCGGGTCGCCAACCAACATACAATCGATCCTAAACACACCATTCCCGCCCCCTGCCAAAACGTCATGGACAAAGGCGCGCTGATCAAAAACGAGGACACTACCGCAGACAATACCGGAATGAAATAAGATGCGCCCGCCAATACGGTCAGGTTGCCGCGCGAAATACCGATATTCCACACTGCATAGCCCAAGCCCATACAAGACGCGGCGGCAACGGCATAGCCGAGCGATACGGAATCAAAACTCAACGTATCCGCGCCGCTGAGAAAATACTCTATCCACAACAGTATCGACACCAGCGCAAAGAAAAAGCCGACGCTGCTGCCTTCCGCTTTCACGCGCGCCGTCAGCGTGCAATATGCCGCCCAAAACACTGCGTCCGCAAATGCCATGATGTAGCCGCCGGGATTAGTGCGGACATTGTGGTAGATGCCGGAAATCGACAAGCCGACATCGCCGCCCAATACAGTGGCAATCCCTAAAAACGACAGCACAAAGCCGATGACTATCCACCATTTTGACGGCTGTTTGTTGAAATATACCGCTCCAACGATGGTAAACGTCGGCCACAAATAATTGACCATGCCGATCTCCACCGCCTGTCTCGCGTTTTGCGCAAAACCGACCGATAGCGACAAACACAGTTCGCAGCCAACAAAAAACACGCTCGCCCAAAACAGATAGCTGCGATTGTAATTACGCAAATGCGGTCGGCCGAAAATCAGCCAAATCAATACGGTGGACAGTGTGTACATCATTGCCGCGCCGCCCACTGCCCCCATATGCAGGCTCAAAGAGCGTATCAGAGAAATGACGAAGCTCCACAAAGCAACGGCAAGCAACCCGATGGCAGTGGCTTGTTTGGAGGAGATGTTTTGAGATAAGAAATGAATCATGGCGTATGTGCTGAAGATGGTTTTATTAGATTTATCGTAGTTTGAATATATCGTTTCTACATTAATTATTTTAACGGTTTCAAGGCCGTCTGAAAATGATTGTTTCAGACGGCCCTCTATTTGCAATTAGTCCTAAACATGACTATAATCCGCATTCAATTAGTCAATATTGAGACCAATTTATGAATCAGCTCGACCAACTTGGCATGCGTATCAGCCACATAGACAGCGCATTTGACCAATGGATTAAACAGCAAAACACCAACTACAATACCTTCGCCGTTCTCTACACCTTGGCCACCGAAGGCAGCCGCACTCAAAAATACATAGGCGAAGAATGGAGCCTGCCCAAGCAAACCGTTTCCGGCACATGCAAAACGCTGGCGGAACAAGGCTTGCTGACATTTCAAGAAAGCGAACAAGACAAACGCGAACGCTTATTGTCGCTGACCGAGCAAGGCAAAGAATCCGCTGCACCATTGGTGCAAAACATGCAGGAATTCAGCAAACGAATTTTTACCGCCTTCGGTGAAAAACGTGCAGCCCGACTGTTTACCGATTTGGACGCGTTGGCCGAATTAATGGCGCAAACCCTCAATACTAAATAAGGAGGGCAACCATGTGGAAAATGTTGAAACACATCGGTCAGACACACCGCCGCAAACTCATCACAACCTTCTCTCTCGTCGGCTTGGATAATCTGCTCTTACTGGTATATCCCGTGTTTGGCGGCTGGGCAATTAATGCCGTTATGGAAGGCAACGTCTGGCAGGCAATGTTGTATGGTGTGGTGGTTTTATTAATGTGGATAATCGGAGCCGCCCGCCGAGCAGCCGATACGCGCACATTTACCCAAATCTATACCGAAATCGCCGTCCCGGTCGTCTTGGAACAGCGCAAACGAGAAGTACCGCATTCCGCCATTACCGCACGCGTCGCCCTATCGCGTGAGTTTGTCAGTTTTTTTGAAGAACACCTGCCCATCGCTGCTACTTCGCTGGTCTCCATCTTCGGTGCATGTATGATGTTGCTGATACTGGAATTTTGGGTGGGCGTATTGGCTGTCGCGATACTTGCCCTGTTTTTATGGTTGCTGCCGCGTTTTGCCGCCATCAGCGAAAACCTATATTTCCGTTTAAACAACCGGCTTGAACGCGACAACCACCTTATTCGCGACGGCAACGAGCATCAGCTCTACCGCCACTATGGCTGGTTTGCCAAACTACGCGTGCTGATTTCCAACCGCGAAGCCTTAGGCTATCTCAGTATCGGTATGGCGATGAGCGTATTGTTCGGCTTCGCCTTTATACACATGACGCTTAAAGGCTACGGAAGCGCCGGCCATATCTATTCCGTCAGCACTTATTTATGGATGTTTGCAATGAGCTTGGACGATGTACCGCGCTTGGTCGAACAATACTCCAATCTAAAAGATATCGGACAACGCGTTGAACTCTCGGAAGAAAACAATCTTTCTAAGGCCGTCTGAAACCTTAACACACTATCAGGACATATTATGAGTTGGTTTTATTTAATCTTAGCCGGTATGCTGGAAATCGGCTGGCCATTGGGCTTGAAGCTGGCACAACAGGAAGGCTACCGCTGGCATGGCTTTGCCGCCGCGCTTGCCTGCATCGTCGGCAGCGGATACTTCCTTTACCTTGCCCAAAAAAGTATTCCGATGGGTACAGCCTACGCCGTCTGGACAGGCATAGGCGCGGCAGGGGCTTTTTTGGTAGGCGTTGTATTTTTCAACGATGCTGCCAACTTCGGCCGCTGGCTTGGCGCATTTCTCATCATCTCCGGCGTCGTAGTGATGAAACTCTCCAGCGGAAACTGAAAATCTCGTTTCTATCCAATCCAAGGCCGTCTGAACAGGTATGCTCAGACGGCCTAATACCTTCCCGAATATAACGAAATCATCTTAAATTAAAACCAAGCATTCTTTCCTTTTTTCAGACGGCCTGTTTAAAGTGGCGACTGTCCATTATTCAAACAATCGGTTATAGCCGTCCAATAAAGGAATCCAAATGAGCCAAGCCAATCCGCTTCCCCCCGAACTCTCCGTCCAACTCTCCACACTATCCCCCACCCAACTTGCCTGGCTCTCCGGCTATTGCTGGGCGCAAAGCCAAGGCGTATCCGGTATAGTAGCCGAACCATCTGCCCTGCAAACGGCCGCTTCGGCAGTCAGCCGCCGCGTGTTAGTCCTCTCCGCCTCCCAAACCGGCAATGCCCGCAGCGTTGCCGAATCCCTACACGCCAAACTTCAAGCCGCCGGCGTAGAAGCCCGCCTCAGCAGCGCAGGCGATTTCAAAAGCAAAACCCTGCCCGACGAAGACATCGTCCTTTTGGTTACCTCCACCCAAGGCGAAGGCGAACCGCCCGAAGAAGCCCTACCCTTGTACAAATTCATCTACGGCAAAAAGAAACCTGATCTCAGCAAACTCACCTTTGCCGTCTTGGGCCTTGGCGATTCCTCCTATCCCAACTTCTGCCAAGCAGGCAAAGACTTTGATGCCAAATTTGCCGAACTGGGTGCAGGCCGTCTGAACGACTTGGGCATTTGCGACTTAGAATTCCAGGCCGATGCCGACGCATGGATTGCCGCCGTCGTACCCAAAGTGGCTGAGTTAACCGCCCAAGCAACAAGTCCAAGTACAACCGCTGCACCAAACAGCTCAGCCACACCAAGCAACGATGCCATCTACACCAAAGAAAACCCCTACATAGCCACCCTATCCGTGCGCCAAAAAATCACCTCGCGCGACGCGGAAAAAGACGTCGAACACATCGAAATCGATCTCAGCGGCTCAGGTTTGTATTATCAGGCAGGCGACGCGCTCGGCGTATGGCCGCTTAATTCCGCCGACCTCGTTCAAGAAATCCTCGACCTCAACCAACTGAACGGCAACGAAACCGTCCAACTTTCAGACGGCCGCGAAACCGACATCCGCACCGCCCTGACCGAATCCGCAGACATCACCCAAAACACACCGGCATTCGTCCAACAATACGCCGAATTAACAAACAACGAGGAACTCAAAACCATAGTTGCAGATAAAGCCCAACTGGATGCCTACCTCGCCGCCACACCGCCCGTAGGCGTACTTGCCGCCTATCCGCACCCACTGGACGCACAAACCCTATACAGCCTCTTCCGTCCACAAACCCCTCGCCTTTACTCCATCGCCTCCGCACAAGATGAAGTCGGCGAAGAAGTCCACCTCACCATCGGCGTCGTCCGTTTCGACCACCACGACCACACCTACACCGGTGCAGCTTCCGGCTACTTGGGCGAACGCCTCGAAGAAGGCAGCGAAATCCGTGTCTTTGTCGAACCCAACCCCAACTTCTGCCTGCCCCAAAAGGGCGATACACCCATCATCATGATCGGCGCAGGCACAGGTGTTGCCCCCTTCCGCTCCTTCATGCAACAACGCGCCGCCAATGGCGACAGCGGCAAAAACTGGCTCTTCTTCGGCAACCAACGCCTAGCCGACGACTTCCTCTACCAACTCGAATGGAGCGATTGGCGCAAAGACGGCCTCCTCACCCGCGCCGACCTCGCATGGAGCCGACAAGGCGAACACAAAGTCTATGTCCAACACAAAATCACCGAACGCGCCGCCGAAGTTTGGAACTGGCTGCAACAAGGCGCACACATCTACGTCTGCGGCGACGCTACACGCATGGCACGCGATGTCGAAAACGCCCTGATCGAAGTCATCGAAACCCAAGGCAAACTCAGCCGTGACGAAGCCGAAGACTACCTCAACGACCTGCGCGAAGACAAACGCTACCAACGCGACATTTATTGATTGGATAAACAAAAATAAAGGCCGTCTGAAATTCAGTTTTCAGACGGCCTTTTTAAAGAGCCTGCTCGGATTGTTATCAATTCACCCGGTTTTGCATTATAATTGTGCAAATTTGACTCACTCGAAAGAAAATAAATTGGAAGGATTACAACAACTTGTAGATTTATTGGTGGGTTTTGTCGATTGGATATTGAAATTACTGGCATTCTTGTTTTAAACTACGTTCCATTCTTTTATACATTAAAGACGTATTTTCATCATGCAAACCGCGCAACGCTCTGCTACTTTCTTCTATTGGTACCACACAAACGTGCGGTACTTTTTTGCGCTTGTCTAAAACAGACCAAATTGAAAATACGCAAATTAGAGCCGCCTCATTTGAGCGGCTTTTTTTATACCCACCATGGCCGCTTAAATCCACCCATTTTTAAGAAATAAGGAATACAGCCATGACTGCCTCAACTAAAATCCACAGCCAAACACAAATGTTACACACCTGCCGCATGGTCGTTGACAGCAACAGCCACCACAGCATGCTCAACATGCACACTTTGCCTGATTCGCCTGACAGCCTCATCAGCGAAGCCCTGATTCCGCAAGTACGCACCATCGCGACCTTGATTGCCGCAGAGCGCCACGACTTCAATCAAAGCAGCCCCAACGTTTTTACTGATGAAGCGGATTTCTTCGCAGCGCGTATTTTGGTTTTGGGCGTACGCCGTTTCCATTTGGACATTACCCTGCTGCCTATGCTCAAAACCGCCAACAAACGCGCCGAAGCTTTCGCCAAACGCCATCACATGCCCTTCTCTCCCGCTGAAATGCAAATGTCCCTGCACACCCGCCGCCCTGCCAACCTGCTGATTATCGAAACCGAACACGAAATGCCCGCACTGGGCAATCTGGCTGCCAACAGCCGTGCATTTGCAGCGCAACTTTCCAATATTATTTTGTAAAACTACTTGAAAAACAGGGAAATGGTTTAATATTAGGCGAACACACTCCGCCGAAATCTCGGCAAAGACAAACTTCTCTCAGGAAAAACAATGAAAAAACTGATTGCCTTAGCCGCCCTTTCCACTTTTGCCCTTGCTGCCTGCAAAGACAATACCCAAGCGCAGCTTGAGCAGCAACAAAAACAAATCGAAGCATTACAACAACAGTTGGCACAACAAAACGGCCAACAAGAAGACAATACGGTTTACCAGCTCACGCCTGAAGCCGTGAAAGACACCATTCCTGCCGAGGCACAAGCCAACGGCAACAACGGCCAACCGGTAACCGGTACAGACGGCCAACAATATATCTACGACCAATCCACCGGCAGCTGGCTGCTGCAAAGCTTGGTGGGCGCGGCAGCCGGTGCATTTATCGGCAACGCATTGGCCAACAAATTCACACAGGCAAGCAATCAAAACAGCCCGATTGCACGTCAAGCCCGTGCCAACTATTATCAAACCGCACGTCCAAACAGACGCACCAGCCAACAGCTGAATACGCGCACCCTGCGTGCCCAGCAACAAAACGCTCAACAGCAACAGCGTTACCGCGAAACCGCGCGTCAGCCTTCCAACTACCGCCGCCCAAGTATGGGTCGGGGCTTTGGCCGCCGTCGCTGATTCGGTTTATATTCCATCTTTAATATAAATACGCACAATATAAAAGGCCGTCTGAAAATCTGATTTTCAGACGGC
>NZ_KV810182.1:106993-121958 GCF_001812725.1 Neisseria sp. HMSC067G12
AGGCCGTCTGAAAATCTGATTTTCAGACGGCCTTTGGTTTTCTCTATTTTCTTATTGTAGACTTGCGGATCTGGTTGTATGCATTATGCCCAGAAGTCTCGCGGAGCGTCCAATACAGGTTTGACGATGCCGGTACGGATGGCAAAATCGCCAAAACCTTCATCATCTAAACGGTTTCGAGACCAATCTGCCACCCAGCCTTCGACAATTTCAAGGATTTCAGGTTCGGTAATGTTTTCTTTAAACAAACGAGGAATGCGGGTGCCTTCACGGTTGCCGCCTGCGTAAAGGTTGTAGCGGCCGACCGCTTTACCGACCAAACCGATTTCTGCCAGCATGGCGCGGCCGCAACCGTTGGGGCAACCGGTTACGCGCAAAACGATGTATTCGTCTTCCAAACCATATTTGGCGAACATTTCGTCAATTTTATCGGAGAATGTTGGTAGGAAACGCTCAGCCTCCGCCATTGCCAACGGACAGGTCGGCAAGGCAACGCAGGCCATCGAGTTCTCACGCTGGATGGTAATCGATTTGCTGATAAGGCCATGGTCTTTGGCGATTTTATCAATCGTGTCTTTCAATTCGGGCGGTACATTGGCAACCACCAGATTTTGGTTTGCCGTCAGACGGAAGTCGCCGGGATGGATTTTAGCAATTTCGCGGATACCTGTTTTCAACGGCCTACCGGGATAATCGAGCAGACGGCCGTTTTCAATAAACAAAGTCAAATGCCAGTTGCCTTCATGCCCTTGTACCCAGCCGATGTGGTCGCCGCGATGCGTAAATTCGTAAGGGCGGATAGGTTCAAATTTAATGCCCATGCGCCTTTCGACTTCTTCTTTGAACACATCTACGCCGACGCGTTGCAGCGTATAGCGTGTACGCGCTGCTTTGCGGTCGCTGCGGTTGCCCCAGTCGCGCTGGGTGCTGACAACAGCTTCAGCGGCGTTGAGGGTGTATTCGAGCGGAACGAAACCAAATTCGTAAGAAATGTTCGGATAAGTTTTGGTATTACCGTGTTCGCTGGATAAGCCGCCACCGACCAATACATTGAAGCCCACCAACTTGCCGTTTTCTGCAATCGCCACAAAACCCAAATCGTTGGAATGAATGTCCACATCGTTGTCGGGCGGAATTACGACGGCAGTTTTAAATTTGCGCGGCAAATAGGTTTTACCCAAAATCGGCTCGACCTCATCAGCAATTTCTTTATTACGCGGCTCGGTCGGCTCGGTTGTAAACACTTTTTCACCGTCCAGCCAGACATCGGCATATGCCATGGTACGCGGCAGAAGGTGCATACTGATGCGCGCCGCCCATTCATAGGCTTCTTGGTGCAAAGTGCTTTGTACAGGATTGCTGGTACACAACACATTACGGTTGACATCGCTGGCTGTGGCAATGGAATCGAGACCTAGTTTGTGCAATGCCTGATGTGCCTGTTTTAAATCGGTTTTCAGAATGCCGTGGTATTGAAAGGTTTGACGGTTGGTCAGGCGGATAGAGCCGTAAATCGTATTTTCACCGGCAAATTTGTCGATACCCAGCCACTGCTTCGGCGTAATGATGCCGCCGGGCAAACGGCAACGCAACATCATGTTTTTTAAAGGCTCAAGTTTTTGTTCGGTACGCTCGGCACGAATATCGCGGTTGTCCTGTTCGTACATACCGTGGAAGCGGATAAGCTGAAAGTTGTCGGCAGTAAAGCCGCCGGTAAAGTCGTCTTTCAACTCCTCCTTAATCGTACCATGCAGATAATCGCTGCGCTCTTTCAAGGCTTCGTTGCCGGACAAAGGCGTCTCAGGCAGCTTGGCGCGTGGGTCAGTTGTGGTAGCAGTCATTGAAGCACTCCTTATTTTTGGTATAGGCGTTACTTTAATGAGGCCGTCTGAAAATGAGAAAGAATGGTTTGTTTGTTTTAAAGACGATTTTGTTATATCGGTAAAATGCCGCACTTACCTATAGCTAATTTGAATTTACTATATTTATGTTCTGACTGATGAGCATTGGCAGATTAGAAATAAATTGAACAGATGACTTACATCATTAGCCTGCATCAAGCCCGATTCTAATTAAACCCACTATAATCCATTATTTTCCACGGGCTTAAACCGTAAAAATACAGCAAGCAAACTTTATGTCTCACTCCCTTATACGCACCTTCGCTCAAACCTTTAGTTTTCCCTATACAGAAACGTTGCAAGAACTGCCCCCACTGGAAGACAACCGTCATCTGCATTTGGGTGCATTAGCAGATTTCTACTGCCATATGGACGGTACATGGCATTCCGACAATCCACTTGCCAATTATTGGCTAGAGATGGAAACTCTGTTTTTACAATGGGTGACTTATCCCAAATTGCCCAACAGTTGGCACGATTGGGCCTTCGGCTGGGATAGGAAGACCAAGCAATATCTGCCTACACAAGGCTGGCGTGAAGAATGGGCGATATTTGGCATAATGTTTGACGATTCAATTCTTTTTGCTGATACCACCGCTCCCGGCAGTCCTGTTTATTGGTTGATAATAGGTTACGGTACAATAGAAAAACGCCGCCTTATCGCCCCTTCCATAGCAATACTAATGCAAACCTTATTGGCAATTTATGATTTTGAGTGCGAATGGCGGAAAGCAGGCGGAGAGTTTTACGATGAAGAAAGCTGCGACATACCTTCAGCACTATATTCTGCTCTGCATGATTTACTACAACGGGAATTGCCACCAGAATGCGCGGCAGGATTTGAAAAAGCGTTTTGGGGCTGATGCTGTAATTGCAATCTAGAAAACCTATTCTCTGGCCGTCTGAAATTTCGGCTTTAGGGAACAATTATTTAAAATAATATGATTGATTCGTTTGAAATATCAGTTTGAAAATGCTTGAAGGATTGATAGGCTGCTGAGATATAAAAAGGCCGTCTGAAAATCTGATTTTCAGACGGCCTTGATATTGGATGGGACCAACCGATTAAGCTTGTTTGTTCCAACGTTCGATAGATTCTTTGATGACTTGTTTCGCTTCTTCTACATCGCCCCAAGATTCAACTTTAGTGGTACCTGCTTTTTTCAGGTCTTTGTAGTGGTTGAAGTGGAACTCGATTTGTTTGATCAGTTGTTGCGGCAAATCGGCCAAAGTTTTGTAGGCGTTGCCGTTGTTGCGGTCGTCGGCCGGAACGCAGACAATTTTGTCGTCTACTTCGCCGTCATCAACGAATTTCATCACACCGATAACGCGTGCTTCCAGGAAAATACCGGTTGCCAAAGGCTGCTCGGTTACCAGCAATACATCCAATTCGTCGCCGTCTTCGTCCAAAGTTTGCGGAATGAAGCCGTAGTTGGTCGGCTTGGCGAAAATTGCCGGTTCAACGCGGTCGAGTTGGAAAGCGGCCAGTTTGCGGTTCCATTCGATTTTGTGATTGCTGCCTGCAGGGATTTCGTTGACAACGTTGATGATGCCGCCGTCCACGTCGCCCGGGGTCAGGATTTTGTTGAAGTCTGCCATGATGGTTTCCTTTGATTTTAAATAGAGTCAAACGGCGAAAGTATAGCAAACCCAAGGCCGTCTGAAAATGTGAAACTGTCGTATTCAGACGGCCTTTTTGGCATTCAGCCTTTTGACCAGTTCTAAAATTGCGCGTTTATTGGAAGGCGAAAACACTTTTTCTGCCGCTTCTTCCGCACTAAACCAACCGTAGGCAACGTGTTCGTCCGGTTGCAGGACGATAGGCGTATCGCGCGGAATTTGGGCGGAGAAGATGTGTTCGCGGTTTTCAAAAACGCCTTTGGGATAGCGATGGCGCCAGTGATGATAGATTTCATAAACGGTGCTGTCGTGCCAGTTTTCCAGCTGTCCGTCTGCAAGGCGGATACCGGTTTCTTCCCACACTTCGCGCCATGCGGTTTCTTCGATACGCTCGCCCTCTTCCAAGCTGCCGGTAACCGACTGCCAAAAACCTTGCGGCGCCGTGCGTTCAATCAGCAGGATATTGCCGTCTTTATCATACAAAACAACCAAAGCGGAAACGGGATACTTCAAAGGCTTACTGCTCATGACTTGTCCTTGCCGGTTTGGTTGGGGAGGCTGATTTTTTGTAGTAAGTAAGCCAAAAGGTTTTCCATGTATCACTCAAAAATGGGAAATTGATATTCAGACGGCCTTTGCCGGAAATCCGCAAAGGCCGTCTGAAATTATACCTGATTTAACTGCGCCAGTTTCCGAGACACCAGCTCTGCCGCTTCTTCCGGCGAGTTGGCTTTAAATCCTGCTTCACCAAAATACGAAATTTTAGGCAAATCACACAAAAACTTATCGACGTCTTGCGCCGTCAAAAAACGGCCGTGCAAATCGAATCCGACATTTAAAGCACGCCCTTTGATTTCCGCCACCCTGTCATGCAAATGGCCGTACAAGTGATACCAGCCCTGATAGCAGCCGTCCCATTCCTGAATCGGATAGTGAAAGAGAACCAGTGTATTCTTAATTTCCGGCAATTTGAGTTTCAAATACGGCAGTATGGACGACAGCAGCGGATGGCCGTCATGCTTGGTTTGGCTGCGGAAAAAATCGGCATACTGCCGAATCACATGATCATGATTGCCGTAAATCAAGTGATGTTGCCCGTTTAACCGCGACAAAACGCGCTCTATCTGCTTATGGTCTTGGGCAAAGGAAAAATCGCCCAAGTTGTACACCGTATCTTCAGGCGTAACGGTTTCATTCCATATCCGGATTAAAAATTCATCCATCTGCTCCACGTTATCGAACGGTCGAAATTGGGGGCAGAATTTAGCGATGTTTTTATGTGAGAAATGTAGGTCTGATGTGAAGTAGGTTTTGCTCATACCGTGCTTTCTGCGTTGCAGGCTTGAATCGTATCACGCGCGGGCGTATGCTGAGTAATGTTTATTGTGTGCTTCAAGGAGTTTTTATGCGTTTGGTTATTGCCGCGCCGGCCAACGGCGCAATATTGAAAGACGCGCTCAAAGCGCATCTGCAAAACGACCCGCGCGTCAGCAGCTTGGTCGATTTATCCTCGCCCGAAGGGACCTATCCGCAACTCTCGTTTGCCGCGGCCGAAGAAGTCGCGGCAGGACGCGCCGACCGTGCGCTGTTGATTTGCGGCACCGGCGTGGGTACGGCAATCGCCGCCAATAAGGTGCGCGGCATACGGGCGGCAACGGCGCATGATTTACTCACGCTCCACGGCTCGGTGGAAAACTATGATGCGCAGGTTTTATGTATGGGGCAAAACGTGATTGCCGCTCCGGCTGCTTGGGCATTGGTCGATATCTGGTTGGACTTGCGTCACGACACAAACAGCGGCTATGCACCTAAAGTCGGTGAAATTGAAGCATACGAGCGCGGAAAATAAATACATGTTGCTCCATATATTTTCAGACGGCCTTACAGTTGCCGCAAGAATGCTTGGATAAACGCAATCTTATCCAATTCCGGTATGGCGTTGAACGCTTCGCGATGTTCGCGGATGTGGTCGATTAAAGGGTAAAACTCTTCGTCGACGTGGCGTTTGTCGAGCTTGCGTCCGATGTTGCCTTCGTTGCTTCGTCCCAGAAACTTGGAAATCAAGTAATACGGCGATTTGAGTTTGAACAGCATTTCGCCGGTTTGGGCATCAAACACCATAAAACCTTCGTGCTCCACATTTTTCAGACGGCCTTTCAGCTCGCCGAACGTGATGTTTTTCAGCGTTTCTGGACGGCGAACGCCGTATTGTTTGCCGATTTCGTCCAATTCCGCTTCAGAAAATTGACGGCCGGTCGCCACATCAATGCAGCCGATTAAGGTTTCGCCCAATGCTTCGCGGATGATGTGCACGTCTTTCGCATCTGTGATTTCAAACAAAAAAGTATGGTTTGGATAAGCGTGGAACAGGGTTTCGTATTGAGCGCAATGTGCGGCGGTCATGTCGGCAAACGCACTATCAAGCGAGCCGGTAGTCGAATACAGCACTTTGCCGTCAAACGTCGCGCCGTGGGACGGATGGTCGTCTGAAAGCGATACGAAAGTACAGCAGCCGAGGAAGCCGTTTACTTTCACCACCGCATCTACCAGTCTCTCGTCGCCGATTATGATCGGATAACGGCTGCATTTGGCAATACGTTCCGAATAATTGAACACTTTTTTAAACGGACGCACGATGATGCGGTTGTGCGCGTCGATAATCAAACCGCGCATTTCCAGCAAAGCATCATCAAAGCAGTTGTTATAGAACACGCTGCGTGCGTATTTCAACACGCGCAATTCAGGATAACGCTTGGATGCTTTGGCAGTAAAGTTACGGCTGCCGTGTTGCAGATAATGATCGGTCACAAAGGTTTGCTGCGCCTCATCAAACAGCAGCGGCTTATGCTCGATAGCCTGCATCTGTTTGATTTTTTCTAACTGCTCTGTATTTGCCGGCTGCACAGCCTCGATATGGATTTCGTTTGCCACACGGTTTTGGTTCAGCTTGATATACGCCGCCAACACATCATGCTCTTTCACGCCGTGTAGATTGGGATAGAAATTGTGCAGTCGATAAATTTCTGTTTCAAAACCGCTTTTCTCCGCCTGATCCAATAAATGACGGCAACGCGAAGCTTTTTGGTTGGTATTGGAATTAATGATCAAAATATTTCGATTCGGATTTTGGCGTCCAAGTCTCAAGGTTTCAGTCATCAAGGCATTGCCGCATTTCTGCGCCTTATCCACCGCTTCGCCCGACCAACGATATTCACCGTATTCATCGGTAATAAACAAATCGTTTTCAATACGGACAACTTCCGCATCCTGATACTGCGCTTTAAATTCGGCGGCTTTTTGTTCGGCAAAAGTCGATTTTCCCGAACCCTGATGACCGCGTATTAAGATAAATTTTTGCATTTTGTTTCCTTATTCTTGTTCTCAGCTTGTCCTGAATAAATAGGCCGTCTGAAAAAATATTTCTACCCTTTTTTCAGACGGCCTTAGCTTCAGTTCACAGCTGCCAGCGGCGTTTTCTCAATCTCATCTACCCAGAAATCTGTACCCATACCTCGTTCGGCAAAGGAACCAATCAGGGCAAACACTTGGTCGGAGAAGCCGCCGATGTTCAAGATATCGTGACGGTTTCGTGCTTGAGCCTTGGTGTAAGGCTGGATATCCAGGCAAACGAGTTTGGCTTCGGGACAGCGTTTTTTCAGGATGTCCCATTCTTTCATCAGACTGGTTTTACCACCCCATCGTTGGCTGTCATCTGCCCAACTTTCGTTGTCTGACACGATGACGACCAAATCCACTTCAGCTTTTTCACGGTTCAACATGGCAAGCGGTGCGCTACATGCTGTTCCGCCTCCACCGATATTGGCGAGTTTTTCGGCGTTGGTCATGATGCTGTCGCGTGGGTTGAGCTTCACGTTTACCGTGATTTGCTCAAACGGTATCACGCGGGCTTGCGGATTAGTACGCAACATGGCAGCGGACACAAGTGCGGCAATGTCGATGCAGCGGGTTTTGGTGGACGCACTGCCGCGATAGCCGGTAACCGGGCTGTGCATGGAGCCGGATACATCCGGGCAAACCACGACTTTGCCTTGGATTGCCGGTACGTTTTGTACGGCAGTTTCCATCGCATCTTGCAGGGCTTCGCGGATTTCAAACGGCATTTGGTCAGATGTTGCCTGATACGCGGTCAGCAATTGGTAAGGCAGGACGCGGGCGCGGGCAATGGCGGTTTCGTCACGCAGTTTTTCTGCCACCATTTTGATGTTTTTGCTTTTGGCAAATACTTCATGGCGCAGGAAAGTGTTCAGGTTTTGGCGAACCTGCTGCCATGAGCCGTTGCGGGCGATTTGCGCCCAGTCACCGCAGTTCAAGTCTAAAGCTGTAAGCATTTGGAAAGGAACGTTGGGCAATTCGCCTTCTCGGCTTTGTTTGTAATCTTCAAAAGCACGGGTAATGGGCGACAATGCTTCGCGATCGTACGGTTTGCCGATCAGCCATGCAAACCATGCGGCACGCCATGCTTCACGCGGTTTGGGGTGCACCATTTTGACCACGTCTGCCAGCGACGGCGAATTTCCGACAGCGGCGTTCAACAGTTGTTTTTCGGTGGCGGTCAAAAGCCAAGTCTGCATCAGTTTTTTCGGACGGTTGCCGAAGGATTTTCTGCCGACTGCGCCGCTGCGGATAATTTGTGCGAAGTTACGCAACATTTTACCGTTGTCCACCACTTGGTCGAATACACGAGCGAGCATGTTCACGTCTTTTTGCGCCAACACGGCAAGCAACAGCGCAGGCATATCTTTCATAAAACCTTTTTGACGGGCATATACGGCAGTTTTGGCAATAAACTCGGCATCCAGGCTTTCTGCCAATTTCAGCACTTGGTCAAGTTGGCTTTGTGCATCAGCATAGAAGGTATTATTCAGACAACCGGTAGCCGCAAGCTGTGCCAGCTGTTGTTTGGGCGTCAGCGTGTAGGCGATGCCGCCGGCTTCATTATGGGTATCGGTTTTAGTAAAACGGTTTTTAATAGATTGAAACAAATTAGTATTAGCCATTTTCATTTTCTTTCATATTGTTGGTTTGAGGCCGTCTGAACTTGTTTTAGCTTTGTTTTTCAGACGGCCTTGAATGGGTGGCAGCGTGGCGGCTAAAGATGAAGAGAAGCGTTTTTAACTGAAAGCTAATGTATTCTCTTCCGGGCATCCGCCTACTGCCGTAGGGCGACCAGTTTAATTAGGATCATTCGGGTTTGTAGCAAGAAAGGAATGTAATCCTAATAGCATTCGCCCATAAGGGGTGGCACATTGGGCAACAAAGAGTGGAGAAATTTTTACGCGCTCTATCCTCTGAGCTACTCTGCCATAGTTGGCGACAGAGACGGGACTCGAACCCGCGACCTCGAGCTTGGCAGGCTGTAATTCCTCCGGTATTTGCCAAATATACCGAAAACGGTTTTTATATCAGCCCGCCTGAATATTTCAGACGGCCTCGAATGGATGGCAGCGTAGCGGATAAACATGAAGAGAAACGGTTTTAACGTGAAAGGTTAATGTACCCTCTCCGAGCATCCGCCTGCTGCCGTAAAAGTAATATGGCACGCAACAAGTTTTTAAGGGAAACATGCCTTTACTCTACCAACTGAGCTACTCTGCTATTTTGGATAACAGAGACAGGACTCGAACCTGCGACACAAGGATATCCATGTTGTAGTTTCCCCAGGCATTTGCCTGCCATATTGAAAAGGGTGAGCGACTAAATAAACAAGACGTTCAACGTCTATCAGACGAGACAGGATTCGAACCTGTTAATCCAAATGTAGTCTTGTTGGCATTCGCCCTGTAACCACACAGCAACTAAATTTACGGAAAATTTTTCTCCGGTAACTGTATTTCCCGAAGCATCTGCTGTATCGTTACATTCACAACATAGCCAACAGCGTGCCAAGAATAAAATTTTTATAAAAATAATTTTTAATTAATTGAATATAAAGAAAATATATTTTAAAGTGGCTTTTATCGCCAAATAGCGTATAATACTAAAAAATATATTTATAGATAGTTATATAGAAAATAAAATATACAAGGATATATGATGCGATTCGATGATTTGGACAAACACTTGCGGCTAAGTAAACGGAAAATTTGTCCTGGAAAAATAATTTAAAGGCCCTCTGAAACATGAATACCATCCCCAAAAAACAAGTCGCCGTCAGCTTTCTTGGTACAGTGCTGGACAAAGGTTTCGGTCAGGGCCGTTGGTTGAAATGGCGGCCAAACGTCGCCATGAATCAGCGTCAAGATTTTCATCTCGACCGTATGGAGCTGTTTTATGCGGAGAAATACCGCGAACTGGCGGATCATGTAAAAGCCGATATTCAGCAAGTATCGCCGCACACAGTCGTCAATCTCGTGCCTATGGAGCTGGCAAACCCGTGGGATTTCTCCGAGGTTTATACCAAACTGCACGATTGGGCAGCAAACTATCCATTTGATACAGAAGAAGAAACCTATCTCACCCACATCACGACAGGTACACACGTTGCCCAAATCTGCCTGTTTTTATTGGTGGAATCACGTCAAATCCCCGGCGTACTGTTGCAAACCGCTCCGCCCAAAAATCAAAGACGCAGTATGGAGGACGGCAATGTCGGTAGTTATGAAATCATCGATTTGGACTTGGCGCGTTACGACGTGCTGGCCGAACGCCTCGCCGCCGTGCGCGATGACGCAGTGCGCTACCTGAAAAGCGGCATTTCTACCCAAAACGCCGCCTTCAACCGCATGATTGCCGAAATTGAACAAGTCGCACTCAACTCTCCTTCCCCCATTCTGCTTTCCGGCCCGACAGGCGCAGGTAAATCCATGCTGGCACGCAGGATTTTTGAATTGAAAAAAGCGCGCCATCTGATTAAAGGCACATTTGTCGATGTAAACTGCGCCACCCTTCGCGGCGACGGCGCAGCATCTGCCCTGTTCGGCCACAAAAAAGGCGCCTTTACCGGTGCTGCAGAAAAGCGTGAAGGCTATTTGAAAACCGCCGACGGCGGTGTATTGTTTTTAGATGAAATTGGCGAATTGGGCTTGGACGAGCAAGCTATGTTGCTCAAAGCCATTGAAGAAAAACACTTTTATCCCGTCGGCAGCGACAGCGAAGTCAAAAGCGACTTCCAACTTATCGCCGGCACCAACCGCGACCTACGCCACGAAATCCGCGCCGGACGCTTCCGCGAAGACCTGTTCGCCCGCATTAATATCTGGAATTACCCACTACCTGCACTCGCCAACCGTCGCGAAGACATCGAGCCCAACGTCGAACACCAGCTCGCCTTAGCCTCGCAAGAACTCGGCCGAACCACCCGCTTCAACAAAGAAGCCCTGGCCACCTACCTCGACTTCGCCCACTCCAACCAAGCACCATGGCGCGGCAACTTCCGCGACCTCGCCGCCAGCATCATGCGCCTGGCCACACTCGCGCCGCAAGGCAGGATACAAGTAGAACAAGTCCAAGCCGAAATCGAACGCCTCAAATGGTTATGGTCGGAAGAACCCTTTTCAGACGGCCTCCTACATAACAGGCCGTCTGAAAAAGCACAAGACTACCCCGATAAAATCGATTGGGACACATTGGATTTATTCGACAAACTACAACTGCAACACGTTATCGACGAATGCCGCAAACATCCCAACATGGCCGCCGCCGGCCGTGCATTGTTCAACGTCTCCCGAACAGAAAGGGCAAAAGTCAATGACAGCGATCGACTGAGAAAGTATTTGCAACGGTTTGGACTGGAATGGGGGGATATTTAAATAGAGTGGGCAGACTAGTTCATTTTGAGAGCATTATTTTTTATCATTTATAAAAAACAAAAGGCATCAATCTGATGCCTTTTTATTTTCGTTAACATAAAAAATTAACGTTCATACCAACGTTTGGTCGATTCACGAATCACTTCTTTGGTTTACTTCAAAAATGCCGCATGATAGGCAATATGCTCGCCAACAAAACTGGCGATGAAGTAATAGCTATGATCATAGCCTTTGTGGAAGCGCACATCGACTGGTTGATTTGCCGCACGACAGGTTTCAATAAAATCTTCGGTACGTAATTGTGTTGGCAAAAACTCATCTTCCAAGCCCTGATCAATGCGCATACCTTGTACTTTATAGCCTTGTTGAATGAGTGAGCTGGCATCATATTGCTGCCATTTTTCGCGATCTTTTCCTAAATAGGCAGAAAAGGCTTTTTCTCCCCAAGGCACGAGGCTAGGCGATAAAATGGGCGAAAAGGCAGAAACACTTTGATAACGTTCTTGGTTTCGCAGCGCCAATACCAATGCGCCATGTCCGCCCATTGAATGTCCCATAATCGAACGTTTGCCGTTGGTAGGGAAATTTTCCTCAATCAGACTAGGCAACTCATTCAAAATATAATCATACATTTGATAATTCGTCGCCCAAGGCTGCTCGGTCGCATTAAGATAAAAGCCCGCACCCTGCCCTAAATCGTAAGCATTATCGTTCGGCACTTGCTCTCCGCGAGGGCTGGTATCGGGAGCAACCACAATTACTTGATGTTCTGCCGCGTAACGCTGAAAGCCTGATTTGGTAATGAAATTTTGTTCCGTACACGTTAAGCCGGAAAGCCAATAAATCACACCAAGCGGTCGATTCTCCGGATTATCCGGCAAATAGACGGCAAATTTCATTTCGCATTGCAGCGTTTGGGCATGGTGTGCCCACACTTGTTGCGAACCACCAAAAATTTGATGTTGTTCAATCAGTTTCATCGCGTACCTTAGTAATGAATAACAGCGCGGATCGATTTACCTTCATGCATTAACTCAAAGGCTTCATTAATTTGATCGAGCGTCATTGTGTGGGTCACAAACGGTTCTAACTCGATATCGCCTTTCATTGAATCTTCCACCATTTTCGGCAGTTCAGAGCGGCCTTTCACGCCACCAAACGCCGTGCCTTTCCAAACACGACCGGTTACCAACTGGAACGGGCGAGTTGAAATTTCTTGCCCTGCACCCGCTACGCCGATGATAATGGATTGTCCCCAACCACGGTGTGCGCTTTCTAATGCTTGACGCATCACGTTTACATTGCCGATACATTCAAAGGTATGGTCAATACCCCATTTATTGATGTCTAACAACACATCTTTGATTGGTTTATCGTAATCGTTAGGATTTAAACAATCCGTTGCACCAAATTGTTTTGCCAGCTCGAATTTTGCAGGATTGGTATCAATAGCAATAATACGACCCGCTTTAGCTTGACGTGCACCTTGCACCACAGCTAAACCAATCGCCCCTAAACCAAACACTGCAACAGAGTCGCCTTCTTGCACTTTTGCCGTATTATGTACCGCACCAATACCTGTGGTAACGCCGCAGCCGAGTAAACATACTTGTTCGTGGTTTGCTTCCGGGTTGATTTTCGCCAGTGAAACTTCGGCAACAACTGAGTATTCACTGAAAGTCGAACAGCCCATATAGTGATAGATCGGCTGACCTTGATAAGAAAAACGCGTCGTGCCATCTGGCATTAAGCCTTTACCTTGTGTATCACGCACTGAAACGCATAAGTTGGTTTTACCTGAACGACAAAACTCACATTCGCCACATTCAGCGGTGTAAAGAGGAATGACGTGATCACCTGGTTTTACGCTTGACACACCTTCGCCCACAGCAACGACCACACCCGCACCTTCGTGTCCAAGCACCACAGGGAATACGCCTTCAGGATCGCTTCCTGACAACGTAAACGCATCAGTATGGCACACACCAGTGTGAGTGTTACGAATTAACACCTCGCCTTTGCGTGGCATTTCTACGTCGATTTCCACAATTTGTAAGGGTTGATTTGGGGAGAATGCCACCGCCGCACGAGATTTGATGGTTGGATTGGTTTGTTTAATTTCCATTATTTTTGCCTTTTAATTCATTAATAAAGTTATCTAGCCTACGAAAGATAACCACAGTTTATACTTTGGAACCCACCCTGAAGCAAGCATTTTTGCAATTTTGGCTCCGGCGATAGCTTGATCGACTAAAGGGCTGCCATGTAATTGGCGGTTAAAGGCTTCCGAATATTTCCCTTAGTCATGAAGCTGTCCAGTATGGCAGGCACCGAATACCCGAGCAAACTCCACCGCCATTTTCCCAACATTGACCAAATGGCTTTGTAAGGTTTGCCAATGTTCGTAAGGCAAGAGATTACCGAGTTTGTCTTGGGCAGAATGGGCGTAGTAAATTAGGGTTTTCATATTGAAATTCTAAAAAATTTAAACTGATATTATGCAATGATAATATGATATTAAATTTAATATGCAAATAGAAAAAATGCTGTCTGAAACTTTTTCAGACAGCATTGTTATTGATTACCCTTTATGACTTGCTTCTAATATCCTTCACAGCTTTCACTAAAGCTTCGGAAAGCGAAGGATCAAAAGAAGAGCGGTCTGCTTGGACAATATTTGAACATACAGCCCCTCTTCCTTACTTAGACATGAGATACGGTGGCAGAGTTTCAACACACAGCCGCCCGAAGGCGGCTGGGGCCGGTAAAGGCAGCGAGTAGAGGGTTTTGCTGGTTTCAACACACAGCCGCCCGAAGGCGGCTGGAGCCGCGATAGTGATTGCTGACACGGCCAAAACACTGCGTTTCAACACACAGCCGCCCGAAGGCGGCTGGACGTGGGCAATGTCATGATGTTGCGTGGCGATTGGTTTCAACACACAGCCGCCCGAAGGCGGCTGGTTGTTTTAATTCGAAATTAATTTGTTTCAAAGGGTTTCAACACACAGCCGCCCGAAGGCGGCTGGATCACGACAGTGCAAAGCAAAGCAGACGGCAATGTTTCAACACACAGCCGCCCGAAGGCGGCTGGACAGGCCGTCTGAAATTGGGAAGCGAGAATCACGTTTCAACACACAGCCGCCCGAAGGCGGCTGTTACGAAACAAGCCGCCCCGATTGGGGAATGGACGTTTCAACACACAGCCGCCCGAAGGCGGCTGCAAGGCAGACGGCTACTTTAAGCCCGATTTAGCGTTTCAACACACAGCCGCCCGAAGGCGGCTGACGCGCTAATTCTCAAAAAGAACGCAGGACGCAAGTTTCAACACACAGCCGCCCGAAGGCGGCTGATTGGTTACATCAAAAACCAAGAGGCGACGGCTGTTTCAACACACAGCCGCCCGAAGGCGGCTGAAAAGGGTACTCATAACGTGAGTACCCTTGGCGGGTTTCAACACACAGCCGCCCGAAGGCGGCTGCAAAGACACCTCCGACCGCATGGCCTTATGTCTTGTTTCAACACACAGCCGCCCGAAGGCGGCTGACAAAAGAAAACCGCCTATCTAGGCGGTAAATGTGTTTCAACACACAGCCGCCCGAAGGCGGCTGGCTTTATCTCAACGCTGGCAAGTAGAGCCGACCCGTTTCAACACACAGCCGCCCGAAGGCGGCTGGT
>NZ_KV810182.1:122058-122547 GCF_001812725.1 Neisseria sp. HMSC067G12
GTTTCAACACACAGCCGCCCGAAGGCGGCTGTATCCCTTTACCGTTTGAAGCGGAAATTGATATTGTTTCAACACACAGCCGCCCGAAGGCGGCTGTCAGGAATTTGGAGAATACCTGCCAACAAAATGAAGTTTCAACACACAGCCGCCCGAAGGCGGCTGAAATCACACAATCGAAAGGATTGATGTCAATGGGTTTCAACACACAGCCGCCCGAAGGCGGCTGAATTATCAATAGCCATCCGCAATTTGACGGGATGGTTTCAACACACAGCCGCCCGAAGGCGGCTGGTCTTGGTCGCAAAGTATTCTTCGGCAATCGCCTGTTTCAACACACAGCCGCCCGAAGGCGGCTGGTTTGAACCACGTTCGCTTATTGTGATAGTTTGGCGTTTCAACACACAGCCGCCCGAAGGCGGCTGGTCATGTTATGCGCGAGTATATGACAAAGCAAAAGTTTCAACACACAGCCGCCCGAAGGCGGCTGTA
>NZ_KV810182.1:122647-123270 GCF_001812725.1 Neisseria sp. HMSC067G12
TTTCAACACACAGCCGCCCGAAGGCGGCTGGTCTGCTTTTACTTCTTTAGGCGTTTCTGGGGCTTGTTTCAACACACAGCCGCCCGAAGGCGGCTGCCGTATTTGCTGACAGCGTCGAAGAGGCGAAGCGTGTTTCAACACACAGCCGCCCGAAGGCGGCTGCAGGTTAAAGAATACAACCGCGAAACACAACAAGTTTCAACACACAGCCGCCCGAAGGCGGCTGCCAAAGCGGAAGGCTACTTTAAGCCTGATTTGACGTTTCAACACACAGCCGCCCGAAGGCGGCTGCCTGCATTAGAGAACAGGTGGATGACGTTTCTCAAGTTTCAACACACAGCCGCCCGAAGGCGGCTGATTCTGCACCATCAATATGATAAATATCCCCAGTGTTTCAACACACAGCCGCCCGAAGGCGGCTGGAGTAAGCAAAATCGACGAACTGGCAAACCAATGGTGTTTCAACACACAGCCGCCCGAAGGCGGCTGAACTTGCACATATCGAATCCTTTCTTTCTCTTCCCGTTTCAACACACAGCCGCCCGAAGGCGGCTGACCCGAGGCAGTCATCGGCAGTACAAACACCCCGAGTTTCAACACACAGCCGCCCGAAGGCGGCTGTA
>NZ_KV810182.1:123370-282276 GCF_001812725.1 Neisseria sp. HMSC067G12
AAGTTTCAACACACAGCCGCCCGAAGGCGGCTGAGCGGAAGCCCCGAAAGAACAGAAGAAAGACCATGTTTCAACACACAGCCGCCCGAAGGCGGCTGTTCAGCACAGGCTGAATATCAACAATCACGTTCTGTTTCAACACACAGCCGCCCGAAGGCGGCTGTCGATAAGAAGCCCAAATTCCAAATGAAAATGAGTTTCAACACACAGCCGCCCGAAGGCGGCTGAACATTTTGCGAGCTTTTGACGGCCATACGCTGGTTTCAACACACAGCCGCCCGAAGGCGGCTGAACCTATCCCGAAAAATGCCCAGCCCACCGGCGAGTTTCAACACACAGCCGCCCGAAGGCGGCTGCCGCCCTCAAGTTTAGGCAGATTCGGGCATGGCTGTTTCAACACACAGCCGCCCGAAGGCGGCTGAAGGCGATTCTGCCACCGCTGGCGACGATAACGGCGTTTCAACACACAGCCGCCCGAAGGCGGCTGCCAGTACCGAAAAGCCACTTTTGAAAACGTACAGGCAGTTTCAACACACAGCCGCCCGAAGGCGGCTGCTGAACGTATTGGCCGCCAATTCGACAGGGTTCATGTTTCAACACACAGCCGCCCGAAGGCGGCTGACGGCTCGCCTGCTTCGTTGGTCAGGGCGACTTTGTTTCAACACACAGCCGCCCGAAGGCGGCTGAGCCTCTCTTAAAAGCCTTGTTCCATCAGGTTTCGCAGCCCCGATTTCGCTAAGCTCCTAAGAAAAGCGTGAACGCGAGTATAACACAGCCTTTTCCGTTACGCCCGCATTCGCAATATCCTGATTATTAAAGAACAATCCCAATTCGCCAACCCTGCCGCATTTTCATGAGAACCGCAGGTTGGCGATTTACACAATCAACGTATCCTTAAACACATCCACCGCCGGTTTTGCGCCGTGGTGTTCCACTTTGCGCCGCCATTTACTGCCCAGATGGTAAAAGCGCAGACTGTCGGTTTCGGGGTTGTAGGTTTTTAAGAGTTTGTCTTTTAAAACAACCCATTGATCGGGCGCGATGTCGCATTCGAACACCGAATACTGTACGCGCACGCCGTAGTCCAAACACAATTTTGCCACGCGCCGCAGCCTTGCCTGTCCTTCCGCATCTTCCAGCGAAATATCGTAAGTAATCAGCATCAGCATTTTGTATTCCCATGTGCAGGCTGCTTTAGAGGTCGTCTGAAAACATCCAACCCATTTTCAGACGACCTGCAAACCTATCTCATCAAAAACGGCGGATATTCCGCCAAATCTCCGCGCAAGTGCCGCGCCAACAGCATTGCCTGAATATACGGTAGCAGCCCGATTTCCACTTCCTCGCCTAAAAACGGATGAACGATTTTCTCCTGCTTTTTCGCCTGCAAGGCTTGAAACGACAGCTTACGCGCATCGGCTTTTAAACTCACCGCGCCGCTTGCTTCGGTAACGAAATCCTGCGGTTTGATTTGCCCTCGGTTAATCAGCGACAACACCAGCCTGTCTGCCCACCACGCGCGGAATTCTTCCAAAATATCCTGCGCCAAACTGTCGCGTCCCGGTCGGTCGGCGTGCAGAAAACCCACCTGCGGATCCAGCCCCACGCCTTGCAGCGCGCCGCTGATGTCCTTGCCCAGAATGCTGTACACAAACGACAACAGCGCATTCACCCCGTCTCTGGGCGGACGGCGGTTGCGCCCGTCAAAAACAAAACCGCTTTTTTCGCTCAAAAGCTGCCCAAATACGCCGAAATAACGCGCCGCCGCATCGCCCTCAATACCGCGCACCACGTCCAGCTCCGCCGCGCCCTTCAACTGCCGCAGTGAAATGTTCAAAGCATCGACCGCACTTTGAATCGCCGCATTCTCGCCATAATTGCGAATCTGCCGCTGAAGCACCCGTTTACTCGCCTGAATCTTCGCCGCAATGATATTGCGCGCAATCGGCACGGGATTTTGCTCCGACACCCGATACTGCGCCCGACGCAACAGCACATTGCCACTCTGCCGCCCCTGAAGCCGTCCCAAATAACGCCCATTTTCCGTAAAAAACGCTAAATTCACATTATTTTCACCGCAAAACCCCAATAAAAACGGCGACACCAACACATTCCCGAAACAGAAAATATGCCCTATGGAATGCACCGGCAACTGCGCCACCTTCTTGCGCTCCTGCTCCACCACCAGCGTCTCCCGCTCCTTATGCAGATAGCTGCCTTGGGTGGTGATGTAGAGCGTGTTTTGCAGTTTGCGCATGGGGAAACTCCTTAGATTTTGACCGCACTTTGGGGATAACGGCGCATACAGACTACTTGAAGACGGTATGTTGGGTTAAGAGGAACTCCATAACCTAACCAACTCTCAGTTATAAATTCTTAAAATAATCCTCATTATTGTGGAGCATACTTTCAATCTCAGATAAGTCATTATTAATATAATCTCCACTTTTATGTGCTATAAATTCATACAGTCCCAACTCAATAAAACGTTGTAAAGGTTTATAAATAACAATACATAATCCGCCTTGATCAAATATTTCTGCCTCTTGACTATCTAACTCTTCAATTTCTCCACATTGAATAGAATAATTAAGTTCTGTGCCAATATTTAAATTCATAATCAATAGATTGTTACTCTTTAAAATAGATATAGTCGTGCCATACGGAACACCTAATAACCTTTTTAAATCTTTACCTTCATGAAGTGCCCCTGAACCGCGGATTTTAGGGATATTATCTCCTGTTCTATACCACAAGCCCTTATAAAGCTCTTCCATGTACTCACTAGAAAATTTGCTCTTATTGAATAAACAATGCAAAATTCCAAGTGCTAATTTCGCAATAAATCGATTTTCAGCAAATGCGTTTTTATGGTATTTGCAATGCTGTTCTTTTCCACCTCTTACACTTTCTAAAAAGAATTCTATTCTTTCTTGATCTATGTCATCAGGATTTGAAAAGCCTATTCTAGGTAAAATATTTTCTTCGTCTAAACGAGTACACATAATTTTCTTGACAGGCTTGCCCTCAAAAGCATCTTTAAATGACAGTAATGCCAACTCAAAATTTTTTAAATAACGTTCAGCAAAAATAAAATATGCTCTTGTTTTCTGCTTTTTAACTGTACGCGGATTTCCTCCAGCGTACCAATATAGCTTTTCATCATCCGGTCTAATCCAAAAGATTTGCTCCCCTAGTGGTCCTAACCAATACTCACATATTTCTCCATCTACCATATGCGGTGGATTTATTACACTATGCCCCATGTAATGCAAAGGAAGAGATGTTGGTGCTTTCGGATTAAAAAATGCATGCGCCTGACTCTTTAGATGATTGAATACCAACCAATCTTTTTCAAATGCAGCATCAACAAAAAGTCCTAGATTATTATTACATTTTTTGCACACATTTCGTGTTTTAAATTTATCTGATACAAAATTTCCACCAAGAAACTGTGGGACAACATGCTCCAAGCTGAATTCATCAATTTGTTTCTCTTCCCTACAATATATGCAATTCATGTTTATATCCTTTAATCATTAGTAAATAACCCCTTTACATACCCCACACTCCTATCCCGTTTCCCCAGCAACTCCGGCTGGCAAATTTCCACTAACGAGCAGGCTTTGCAGCGTTTGCCGTGGTCGGGCAGCGGGGTTTGGCCGCTGTTTAAGAGTTCGCGCACGGCGGAGATGGTGGCGAGTGTTTGGGCGCGCAGGTCGTCTGAAAACACGATGGGGACCCGGTGGCGGGTTTGCATATACCACAGCGCGCCTTCGTTAACGGCTTGCCCCGTCATTTCTTCTAAGCACAAACCTTGAGCACAAAGCTGGATTTCGTCCATCGGGTCGGGTTTGGGCTTGCCGCGTTTGTATTCCACAGGTTTCAGACGGCCTGTTTTCGTGTCCACTTCCACCAAATCCAACATGCCGCTGATGCCCAGTTTCTCCGCCGACACATGCACCGTCCGCTCAAAACGCACGCCCTTGCGCGTTTCCGGTTCGCCCGAATCCACCCGCTCATGCAGCGCCTTACCCTGCGCGGTCAAATAGTTCTCCGCCCACGCCTGCTCGTTATGAATCAACGCGCATTGGCACGGACAGAAAGCGTAGTGTTGCAGGGCGGAAAGGGGAATCAGGCGCGTGTCTTGATTTTCCTTTTCTGCTTCTGCAATACAAGCGGTCATCTTTTCAGACATTTTTACAAATATTCTTCCACACTCACGCCATTCAGGCCGTCTGAAACCACGCTGATTTTGTAATCGCCAAAACCGCTTGCAGGCGTACCTGATTCGCCGTTTACGCGTTCGACTTTCACGGCGTCAAACAGTTTATGTGCAGGCTGGCTGCCGAGCGCGCTGTCGTGTTTGAAAACGATCAGTTTGCGTGCCGCCATTTCGCCACGGGCGGCGGAGCGGTCGTGTTCAAACATCAGCGTCAGGGATTGCCAGAGTTTGGCTAAGTCGTCGTCTGAAAAACCGGTTTTGGCGGCAAGGTTGGCGGAAATGAAGCCATGTACGCGGTAGAGCGCGTAAGGGACAATGTATTTGCGCCCCATGGTGCGTTCTTTTTCCAAGTCTTTTTCATTGGTTACCGCCATGCGGGTGATGGAAACTTCCAGCGGCACAATCGGGTCGATGGATTGGGCGAACGCCAGTTGTACCGGGCCGCGCACTTGTCCGCTGTTGACTTCGGTGGTCATCACGGCGCCGAAGGTGCGGATATCGAAAAAGTTTTTGCACATCCAAGCGGTAATGTCGCGGGCTTTGGCTTCGTCTTTTGGCAGTTTTTTGGCTTCCGATTCAATGCCAAGTGCTTCATAAGCGCGTTTGTTTTGCAGGTTTAACACGCTTTTTTCTTTGACGTAGATTTCGTAACCGGCTTCGTTTTCGCTGCTGATTTCTACAAAATTACGAATTTTGCGTTTCAGGCAGACATCGGTTACCAAGCCTTTGCTGGATTCGGGGTCAAGACGCGGCATATTGCCCGCATCGGGATCGCCGTTGGGGTTGCCGTTGGTAACATCAAAAAAGTAAACAAATTCATAGCGGTTTTGAATGGCAGACATTTTCTGACTCCTTAGTTCTCAATAGTTTCAGCGGTTTCTTTTTTAGCAAAATAGCTTTGTTTTTGGTGGTAATAGCCGATGGCGAAGCGGCCTTGCTCGTCAATGCTCAAATGGCGTGGAAAAGTTTCGGGCAGTTTGGCAATGATTTCGCCCAAATCTTTATCCAAATTCACCGCCATACCGGCCTTGTCTTTACGCAAGCGCGACAAATGGTGTTTTGCACCCGACAAAAGACGCGGAAAAACGGAAAACGGCACGGCGGATGCAGAGCCGTAATAGCGGTCGGCGATGCCGGCGTTTAATTCGCCCAACGCCTGATATTGAATGCGCTCCAACACGGCAAACAGCCGCCCTAAAAGATAGGCGCGATTCGGGCTTTCATTGTTCAAACTCATAGGAACTCCTTCTTCGATAAAACCTTTTCTAAAACGCCGCTCTAATACGGCTTTCATCATTGCCACGCGCAGACCGTTCACGTCGCCGTCGGCGCGGATTCGGGTAATCAGTTGCGACAGCAAACTCATAGGGTACGGCGTGCCGCAAATCACGGCGCGGGTCATTTCGCCTGCCAACACGGGCGAGATGTTTTCGCTTTTGCCCAATACGGCAGTTTGCAATAAGAGTCGCCAAATAGACGGCGGCGTTTTCCATGCGCAAGGCTCAAGGGCTAAATCTTGCCAATGCTGCGCCAAATTTTCCGCCAGCTGCCCAAACGTAGTGTCCAGCCAAAATCGAACAGAAATCCGCGCGGCATTGGGGGCAAGCCCTAAGATGTAAAAACGGGTATTGGCAGAAAGTTCGGGCGCAATTTCTTGCAGCGGACGACCTTTGCCCATTTGTTCCAATACGTTGAAAACTTTGGCGCTTTCTTGTTCGTCATCCGGCGGCGTGAACACTTGCGCGAAGAAGCCCTCGGCAGCCTGCGCCGTTGCGCTATCATCCGCTTCCGCCCAAAAGACCGTGCTGGCATCGCCGATGGTCAAGCAGTGATTATTTTCGCGGCGCAACAGATAGTTCAGCGCGGTGGTGTAGGCAAACGCGGATTGTTCGGAAACAGGCGCATTTGCGCCTTGTTCCTTGCCAAACGAGGCGAAGGCTTCTTTGTTGAACGAAATAATCGAACCGCCGGAGCTTTGCCCGCCAAACACACCTTTAATCGCCGGATGCAGCCGCGCAATCGGGGCGGTGTTACCGCTAATCAAGCATAGACCTTCTTCAGACTCATCGCTTTTCAGGCAGCCTGCCCACAAGGTTTGCGCAGCTTCGCGTTTATGAATAAGTGCGGTCGGTTTTTCAAGAGAAAATGCAATATTGGCATCTAGCATTTCGGCAGGAAGATTTTCGGCAGCAAAATGTGCAGACTGCCAGTTTTGCAGAAAACGGCACAAGGCTTGCAAGCCATCATCGTCGCTGTTTTGCAGTAAATCGAGATGGTATTGCTTGAAGGCGTCAAAAGTTTTTTCAGACGGCGTAAACGGTTTTTCTTTCGCTTCGGCTTTGTTTTTATTGGCTTCCACGCCAAGCGCGTAGGCGGTTTTATCCCACAAAAAATTCGGTTTGATACCCGATGTGCGTTTTTCAGGGCGTGGCACGCTCATCAGCTTCGGCTGCGGCTTTTTATCGGCGGTCAGATTCGGCACAACGGTTTTCAGACGACCTTCTTTATCCAACACCAAAATCCAGCCGATTTTCTCCTCGCTAAAGCCATAAGGCGGCACTTTCGGGTTGCCCATTTCATCGGTTTTTGCTGCCAAACGGCGGTAATAGCGGGCAAGGGACGCAAGAATCATGCTTTCACCTCCTCAGCGTAAAACGGCGGCACATCAATCACGCCGTCTTTCATTTGTGCGCGGAAAAAATGTGGTGTGTTGCCGTGGTCAAAATCAATATCGTGCAACATCCAGCCTAAATCGCGGTTTGCCTCGCTTTCCACTAACGCTGACGGCGGCAACGGCTCGCCTTCATCAATCAACGCAAAATCGGCAGGGAATTCACGCACGCCCAAACAAGGCTGCTGAAAGCATTGCCCCTTTTTCGCACGACGTTTGAACATCTCAATATGCTTGGTAACGGTCTCATCCGCCCCCGCTTTTGCCGTCAGCACCGCATGAGCTTCAATCACATAAGCCACATCTTTAAGCACCGTCGCCGCGCGCTGCTGGCGGTCGTCTTCAATCAGCGTATATAAATCGGCAACGCTTTTACGCTTCATCGCGCTGCTAACCTTACCCGCCGAAATCTTGCCGCCCAACTCATTGCGCCGCACCGACTCAAACCGAATCGGCTTTAGCACATAAATGCGGTCAATCACCCACCGAATCGCCGGCTTCCAATGCACCGCCGCCAAAATCCCGCGCGTCGCCGACGGCGTGATGACATCATAAGACACCCGCTCCACCTTCATCTCCGGACGGGTAAAACAGGCATAATCACCCCAAACGTGTAGGCGGATTTGGTTCATTCGGTTCTCCTTTTGGTTGTACACGCGCCCCTTCATAAAGAAGGGGCGGATTAGCTGACTAATCTAACTACTTTAGTTTCAATCCACGCACGGTTAAGTGCGAAAGGTTTTCAGACCACGTGTTATGCTCGAACTTGTCGGCGTAGTGCTTCAACAGCTTTTGATACGGCATCCGGTTTTGGTTCTTGGTTTGCCCAATCACTCCAAAATTGTCGCGTTGCGCTTTCAGGAGCTATTGTAGGTTTATCAAGTTTAATTCTTGTAGGAAGTAAAATTGAATCTCCTAATAACAATGCTTCACCTAAATCAAGCAATGGCAAAATATCTGTAATTCCTACCATTGATTCAGGTAACAACCGTTTCACAACACTTTGATCTTGATCATTTGTTAAGCGAAGAACCAAGAAATTATTGCATTGACTGAGAATTGTCCGACTAACATCCGAAGGACGCTGGCTAACAACTAATAAAGATACACCGTATTTTCTGCCTTCTTTTGCAATACGTTCAAAGGCTTCTAATGCACGTTTTTCTGCTGCCTCTGCTGCATCACGAACCGGAAGATATAAATGCGCTTCATCACAAACAATAGTTAATGGGTGTCGTGCATCTTTATCCATCCAGAATTGAATGTTATATAACAAGCGAGCGAGAACACCTGTAATGATTGGCAATACATCTGACGGAACTTCAGAGAAATCAATGATTTTAATCCCTCTTTGACTCTCTGAAACAGAAAACAACTTCATCAGCATCTCTTCTAACCAGTCGTAAGCATTACATTTTTTAGGAGGCTGAAACATAAATCCGCAACGTCTATCATCAATTTTGGCTTTCAGACGACCTATGAATCTCGTCAATCTACCATTCCAATCTCCTTTTACTTCTTTTCCACTTGCGCCAGTTTTTGTACCTGTATCATCTTTATTCAATTCATCCAATAAAGAGTTAATATCATAAGGAATGGGTGAATCCACTGTAAATGTCTCAAGCATCTCCGCTTTTCCTTCACTTTGTAAGGTCTGCTCTTTTAAAGTACGGACATGTTCGGTAAACCTTGCTGCCTGATTTGGTGCATTATCATCACTTCGGTCAAGAATCAAAGCCAGCATTTCTTCTCTGTTTAACAACCAGTAAGGTATAAACAGACTATTCGGATTTGAACCGTCTAAATCTCCTGGTCCTGCAATATGATATTGCTGCGCAATTGGATTTTCTCCGTCACACAAAGTCGAGTATTCTCCATGCATATCGAAAACGATAAGATTAGCCGATTTTAATGCGGCTGCTCTTTCTAAAATCAAAGCAACAGACCAACTTTTACCAGAACCAGTACTACCTAAAATAGCAGCGTGCCGTTGAAAGAACTTATCGCCATTCGCTACCGCTACCGCTGTTTCATCAGCCATAAAATGACCTAATGCCAATCGTTCGTTTTCTGCTACATTGACTGATAACAGGTTCATAAATAATTGCAAATTGCTGCCACTAAGATGAAAGCAAGTTTTATCAATTTGAGGAAAGCAATCCGCACCACGTTTAAATGTATTACTTAAACTCCCATCAACTTTTCTGTAAGTTCCAATCAGAACAGCCCTAATAAAATCATCTTGACTTTCTCCTAACGGAATTGAACCATCATCAGATTCATCTTCCAAAAGTAATTTTTCACTAATTGATCGAGTTACCCGTTCAATGATGCCAATAAGGAATTCATTGGCTGTTCTACCATTGATTGCAATCAAATTACCAACGGCAATGCTGGTCATTTGTTCATGTTCTTCGACAGAAATCAAAACCCGACTTGTATCTACCGTTACCACTCTTCCGAGCTGATCTTTAGCTTCAAAATTTAATTTATTAACATCCATTTTCTATAACCTCTTTCACAAAATATTCAATATCCCACCAGTCAACATTAGAAATAACCTCTTCTCCTGAGCTACTAATAACGGAAGTGCCTTGTGGATTTTCATTAAAAACAAGAGCCTTGCAATTTGATGATTCACTGACTACTTTTCGAGCATTATCTGACAAACCTCTTGTCAATATTAGAGTTTTGATACCGCTTTTAATTTTAGTAGTCAGATGAGTTTGAAGATGATCATCATTGAAACCATAGCCAATACATAAAATTGCAGAAGCGTCATCAATTGCCTTATTCCCTTGTTCTCTATGAACATCAAATGGCTGCGCATAGCCCTTTTTATACTTACCAACACCAGGCGTAATAATTAACGGCTCTTCCATTGCACCGATGCAACTAGTCATTGGAGTGTCCCCAGCCATAAACCAATCTAAACTGCCATGTGGTTTATAAATTTTGATATGATTTCGATAAACAAGTCTTGGTATTTTTCCTTTAGATACTCTTTCAACTAATAATTTTTTACTCAAATCAGGATTATGTGTTCCCCAGTACCGCCCAACCATCATCGAATCAACGCCCCAATTTTCATACTCTGCTGCAAACTCAATCAATCTATCGTAATTTGTTGTAATCACACGAGCTGTCTTAGGAGTGCATGCTGAAATATGAGGCAATAAATAGGAGAATTTGAGTTTCTTATTTTCAGAAATACATCTATTAATTGCTTTTTGTTCTTCATTTAAAACATATTCAGCCGTTATTTTGATTATTGCTGATTCGATTGCATCATTAGCTGGATGCTTTAATAAAGCACCTTCTAATCCGTCTGATTCAAGGCAGGCTGCAATTTCATTCCAAGTTTTCAAATTTTCATCTGAGATTTTGCTAGGTATCTCCTGTTTCAATTTCTCACCTAGATGCCACATACCAGGCAATCCTTCCGCACAGGATAGACCTGAACCAACAATAATTACTAACTTATCTGTAAAGATCGTTTGCAGCCATCTTTTTAAATTATCAAGTTCTGTGTTATCCATTTTTTACGCGTTCTCCAGCATCCATTTTTGTGTTGATTGCATATTACTCTTGCACATTTAAAAAATCAATTTCTAAAGAAGTTAAATTATTTACCTTATACACCAAACTTAAAACACCAAACTCTCTCCCTTCAAAAACTCCACATCCTCCCAACTCAACCCCGCCACGTCATCATACAAATCCAGCCCGATCAGTGTATAAAACTGTTTTCCGAAGTTTTTCTCGTTAATCGGTTCGATACGCCCTGCTTTATACAAAGCGGCGAGGGCTTTTTCGGGGATTTGGATGGTGTAGGGTTGCAGTTTGCGTAAGAGTCCGCCGATGTGGTCGGCATGGTGCAGGCTGCTAATGAGGTTTTCGGCATCAACATCGAACGGAATAATCAGCGGCTGCATATGGCTTTCGATCATGCGGAACTTGTCGGCGATGGTTTGGAATGGGAAATCGAGGCTTTGCCCTGTATCGTTGTGCATTTTCAGGATTTTTTTATTGTCCAGTTCACTGCCTTTTAATTGATAAAGCTCGGCGAAGTAGGCGGCGACGGCTTGGGTGGATAAGAGGTCGTCTGAAAAACTGTCGGCGGTCAGGCGCATAACGGCGGCTTGGGTGGCAAGTTCAGGCGGGGCTTTCCATTGTTCTTCTGGGGCGAATATCCAGACAAAGCTGTTTTCAGACGGCCTTTTGCCTTCGCGGTTGCAGCGTCCGGCGGCTTGGGCAACGCTGTCTAAACCTGCTTCGGCGCGCATCACCAGCGGAAAATCCACATCAACGCCGGCTTCGATTAAGGAGGTGGCGATGACGCGGCAGACTTCACCCTTTTTCAGACGACCACGAATCTCATCGAGCTTTTGGCTGCGGTGTTTGGCGCACATTAAGGTGGTCAGGTGGAAGGTGCCGTCAAGGTGTTTGGCTTGGTCGTACAGGCTGCGGGCGTGGCGGCGGTTATTGACGATGACGAGCATTTGCGGGTGTTCGGCAAGTTTGGCGAGCAAGTCGGCATCGGTTTGTGTGCCGATGTGTTGCACGGTAGTGCGGCGCAGTTTGTCGAAAAGTGCGGTCGGTTTTGGGGCTATTTCACGCACGTTTTCAAAGCCGCGATAGAAGCCGTTTTCGGCTTGCACGGCTGGCTGGGTGGCGGTGCACATGACGACAGAGCAATGATAGTTTTGCGCCAATTCTTTGATGGCTTGCATGATGGGCAGCAACAGATTGAGCGGCAGCATTTGCGCTTCGTCGAGAATGATGACGGAGCCTGCGATGTTGTGCAGCTTGCGGCAGCGCGAGGAGCGGTCGGCAAAGAGGGATTCGAAGAATTGCACGGCGGTTGTCACGACAATCGGCGCATCCCAGTTTTCCGAGGCAAGGCGCAGTTTGTCTTTGGTGGCGTCGTCTTGCAGTTTGCCGTCGTCGAAGGTGCTGTGGTGTTCCAACACGGCTTGTTCGCCCAATTCGCCAAAGGCTTTACGAAATTCGGCAGCATTTTGTTCGATGATGCTGGTGAACGGGATGACGTAAATCACGCGTCGCATACCGTGCCGTTTGGCGTGTTCCAGTGCGAATGCCATGGAAGTGAAAGTTTTGCCGCCGCCGGTCGGCACGGTGAGCGTAAACAGTCCTTGCGGTTGTGCCGCTTGTTCTATGGCATGATCGAGAATTTCGCTGCGCAGGCGGTTTAAGGCGGCATTGCGTTTTTCAGCTTCGGTTTGCTCTGAAGCTTGGGTGATACGTCGTCTGAAAGTGTTGATAAATTGATTGAAATTGTGTTGTAAGGCGTTTAAATCGGGATAACCGCCGCGCTCGACGGCTTTGTTTTCTAGGTTTGAATAAAAGGCTTCGGTGTCAAGATAATCAGCATCCACCAAGCAGGAATAGAGCATTCGGGTGAAAAAAGCGTAGGAGAAATAAGGATGATGTGCGTCGGCTTTGAGTGGCGGGTCGGACAGGTTTTGAGGGAGCTTGATTTCTTGTTGCCACTGGTTATCAAGAGCGGGAATATCTGTGCCGAATTGCAAAGCCAAACGATCCTTTAACGTGCTGCGGTTATCACCTTCACCGTTTCCATTTGCCAACCCAGCATGGTGGCCCGCAATGCAAAACGCTATCAGTTTGCCAATCACATTTCTCCAGCGTTCGACAGCAATTTTGGCTCCGGCAGTAGCATGATCGACTGATGGGCCACCATGCAATCGGCAGTTAAAGGCTTCAGAATATTTCCCTAAGTCATGAAGCTGTCCCGTCTGGCAAGCAATTTCCTGAGCACCGAATACCCGAGCAAACTCCGCCGCCATTTCGCCAACATTCACAGAATGGCTTTGCAAGGTTTGCCAACGTTCATAAGGTAAGAGATTACCGAGTTTATCTTGCGCGGAATGGGCGTAGTAAATTAAGGGTTTCATATTGAAATTCTAAAAAATTCAAACTGATATCATGCAATGATAATATGATATTAAATTTAATATGTAAATAGAAAAAATGCCGTCTGAAACTTTTTCAGACGGCATTGTCATTTATTACCTTTATAACTTACTTCTAATATCCTCCACTGCTTTCACTAAAGCCTCGGAAAGCGAAGGATCAAAAGAAGAGTGGCCTGCTTGGACGATTCTCAATTCCGCTTCTGGGAAGGCTTGCGAGAGTTCCCACGCGCTTTGCATCGGGGTGCATAGGTCGTAGCGGCCTTGGACGATGATGGTTGGGATATGGCGGATTTTGTCGATGTTTGCCAAGATAGCTTTATCGCCCTGCAACCAACCTTCGTTCACGAAGTAATGGTTTTCCATTCTTGCGATGGCAAGGGAGGCTTGCGGGTCTTCATCTACGTCTTTAGGTTCAAACCGAATAAGGTAGCTTTCCCAATCTGCCCATGATTTAGCTGCTTTGAGGCGCGTAGCTTCATCTTCGCTGAACAGCATTTCATGGTAGGCTTTAATTAGGGCTTGGCGTTTGTTTTCGGCTACGGGGGCAATGAATTTTTGCCATTGAGCCGGATAAATTTGGCTTACGCCACCTGCTTCGTTCAACCATGCCATTTCAGACGGCCTGCACAGGAAAATACCGCGCAAAACTAAGCCGCTGACGCGATCGGGATGGGTTTCGGCATAAGTCAGCGACAAGGTGCTGCCCCATGAGCCGCCGAAAACCAGCCATTTTTGAATGCCGAGCATTTCGCGTACTTTTTCAATATCGGCAACCAAATCCCATGTGGTGTTGTCTTCAATACAGGCATACGGTTTAGAGCGTCCGCAACCGCGTTGATCAATGATGACGATGCGGAAATGCTCTGGGTTGAAAAAGCCGCGACAGGCCGGTGATGCGCCTGCTCCGGGGCCGCCATGCAGGAAAATCACGGGGTGGCCATCAGGATTGCCTGACTCTTCCCAGTAGATTTCGTGAATGTCGGATACGCGCAAAAGGCCGCTATTTCGTGGTTCTTGAATCGGATGCATGAGCTTTCTCCTTTGTCTGATGAATAGGTTGATTGTAACACTTTACCTGCTGATTTTTCAGACGGCCTACATAGGTTTATCGCCACAAATGGCGTAAAATAGCACTTTTTTGACAGGATTATTTATGACTGACAACAAACAAACACATGCGGCACCCGAAGGACAACTTTTATTGCGTACGGTAGCCATGCCGCGCGATACCAACCCTAATCAGGATATCTTCGGCGGCTGGATTATGTCGCAAATGGATCTAGGCGGCGGTATTTTGGCGGCAGAAATCGCACAGGGACGAATTGTAACCGTAGCCGTTCAAGAAATGAATTTCATCAGACCGGTAAAGGTCGGCAACGTCGTGTGCTGCTACGGTCATTGTGTCCGCGTAGGCAATACTTCTTTGCAACTGAAAATCGAGGTATGGGTTAAGACTTTGATGAACGATATGGTAACGGAAGACCGCCAACTGGTCACCGAAGCCGTGTTCACTTACGTCGCTATCGATGCACAAGGCAATCCGCGCCCTATTCCTCGCGAAGGCAATGCAAAGCTGGCACATTTGTAAGTTTAAAAATCAAAACAAGGCCGTCTGAAACCTCAATGTTCAGACGGCCTTTTTTCATACAGAAGCAAAATGTAACCAGCAATATGATGATCATGTCTTTAGGCAGATTGGCCGGACGGATTTCCTCCAAAATGCTGCTGCGCAACTGGGTTATCGTCTGCATGGGCAATTTGGTGGGCACACTGGCAATGGCTTTTTTCCTTGGGTACTATGTCGGTATGATTGAAGGCAGCATGGCAGAAAAAACCATTGCTGTGGCGGAGGCAAAAGTCCATATGGATTTCGGCCGCGCTTTTGTATCGGCAGTAGCATGTAACTGGATGGTCTGCATGGGCGCGTGGCTGCATTTTGCCGCTAAAAACACAACCGGACGAATGCTGGCCATTTGGTTCCCCGTCATGATTTTCGTATTAAACGGCTTCCAACACCTTGTCGCCAATATGTTCGTTATCCCAGCGGGTATTCTGGCAGGCGCAAACATCACATGGGGGCAATTTTTCTTTAACATGATTCCCGTATTCTTGGGCAATGTCGTCGGTGGTGCATCCTTTGTCGGCGCGTCTTATCTTTATACTTATAAAGACACGCTGAAAGATAGTGCCGAATAGCCCTGCTTTAGAAACAACAAAACCTGCTTTGAGAAAGCAGGTTTTGTTTCAGACGGCATTGGTATTAAGTTTTAAAATCCATTCGGACACATTATTCAGATAAATCATCCAAACGAAAAAAGAGCCGTTTTTAAAACGACTCTTTCCAATTTTTTGGTCGGAGTGAAAGGATTCGAACCTTCGACCCCTTGCACCCCATGCAAGTGCGCTACCAGACTGCGCCACACTCCGACTCGATAAGCTGTGAATTCTAGTTTCAAACGCTGATTTTGACAAGTGCTTTTTAGAAAGGGAAATTTACTCGTTTGAAAACATTTAAATTATTTGTAAACAAAAAAAGGCCGTCTAAAATCATTCAGACGGCCTTTGATTATCCAGGCAAATATCAAGCTTCAACCGGAATAATACCGATTTTGGCCTGCCATTGTTTTGGCGCAATGGCGTGAACCGATTCACCGTTGCTATCCACCGCAACGGTCACAGGCATGTCTTTGACTTCAAATTCGTAAATCGCTTCCATACCCAATTCTGGGAACGCCAAGACTTTAGATGCTTTAATGGCTTTGGCAACCAGATATGCCGCGCCGCCGACAGCCATCAGGTAAACGGCTTTATTATCGGCAATGGCTTGGCAAGTTGCTGCACCGCGTTCGGATTTACCGATCATACCCAGGAGGCCGGTTTGTTCCAGCATTTGGCGGGTAAACTTATCCATACGGGTGGAAGTAGTCGGACCGGCCGGGCCAACAACTTCGTCACGGACTGGATCAACCGGGCCAACGTAGTAAATCAGTTTGTTGGTGAAATCTACCGGCAATTCTTCGCCTTTGTTGAGCATATCAACCAAACGTTTGTGCGCGGCATCGCGACCGGTCAGGATTTTACCGTTCAGCAACAATACGTCGCCGGTTTTCCATGTAGCCACTTCTTCTTTGGTCAGGTTGTTGACATCGACACGTTTGCCGTTGTCCGGGCTGTAAGTCAGATCCGGCCAATCTTCCAAAGATGGGGCTTCCAGTTTAGCCGGGCCTGAGCCGTCCAATTCAAATTCGATGTGGCGGGTTGCCGCGCAGTTTGGAATCATGGCAATCGGTTTGGAAGCCGCGTGGGTTGGGTAGTCAAGGATTTTGACATCCAGCACGGTGCTCAAACCGCCCAAACCTTGTGCGCCGATACCCAAGGCATTTACTTTTTTGTAGAGTTCCAAGCGCAGGGCTTCGGTTGTAGATAATTCTGCACCGGAATCGGCTTTTTCTTTGAGCTCCTGAATATCGATATGGCTCATCAGGCTTTCTTTGGCCATCAACACTGCTTTTTCAGGCGTACCGCCGATGCCGATACCCAAGATGCCCGGAGGACACCAGCCGGCACCCATTTGAGGAACGGTTTTCAATACCCAATCAACGATATTGTCTGAAGGGTTGAGCATGGCAACTTTGGTTTTGTTTTCAGAACCGCCGCCTTTGGCTGCACAAGTGACTTCGACTTTGTCGCCTTTTACGATTTCCATATGTACAACGGCAGGGGTGTTGTCTTTGGTATTTTGACGTTTGCCTGCCGGGTCGGCCAATACAGAGGCGCGCAGTTTGTTGTCAGGATAGGTGTATGCACGGCGTACGCCTTCGTTAACCATTTCCTGTACGCTCATCTCGGCATCCCACTGTACATCCATGCCCACTTTCAAGAATACGGTCGCAATACCGGTATCCTGACAAATCGGACGATGGCCCTCAGCACACATACGGCTATTGACCAAAATCTGCGCCATTGCATCTTTGGCGGCAGGGTTTTCTTCTTTTTGATAAGCCTTGTACAAAGCCTGAATGTAGTCTTTAGGATGGTAGTAGCTGATGAATTGGAAAGCATCGAAAATACTTTGAATAAAGTCTTCTTGCTTGATGACGGTCATGATTGTGTTCCTTTTCGGAGTCATGGTAGGGAGGGTTTGTTTATTTCTTAAGAGACCGATTTTTTCAGACGGCCTTCAATAGTGTAATAGTGCTTTCAAATGAATAATCCAGACAATATCATTTTCATACCTTATTGATTTAAATAGAATTTAATATCGCATTAAATCACTTGGTTATTGATAATCTATATCCACTGACCACTCACTTACATAGAAACAAAATTACATTATTTTTAAATGATAATCTTATTCCAAGGCCGTCTGAAAATGCTTGCCTTAAGTATCTGATAAAAAATTTAGTATCCTGTATTTAAAAGGAAACTACCTAAATTTTAGACGGTCTTTCTTATTCTCCAATACAATACATAATTGTAAAATCCGTGTCATTTTCTCCCTCAATCTTCTTGACTGATATCAAACTTGTTTGATTTTCTGAAATTTTATAACAATTTTTTCACTTGCTTGCCTATCAGAACATTATTCAATATATACAATAATCTATGCAAAATTTTCTAACATATAATAATGATTTTTACTAGTAAATATACGAATATTTTAAAATTTATAATAAAAAAGTAATTTTATTTTACTTTTAAAATCAAATTTTTGTAATAAATTTGTCTAAATAATAGGCATGTTTTGTTTGTAATCCTCCTTCTATAAAACCTTGGATTACCCCTATCATCAAAATCACTAAATTCTGACACACTTCAACTCATAAAGATAAATATTGATTTTAAAAGAATTTCTGAGTAAATCACTTGGATATTTCCACGTACACAATAGATGTAATAAAAATACAATTAATTAAATTACCCACTATTCCAACTTCCAATTTCACAGGAACAAACCATGAGTGAAAATTTGTTAACCCTGACCATAGACGGCCATGAAGTCAAAGCTTCTGCCAACTCGTCAATCATCCAAGCCTATGCCCGTTCAGGCAATGCGATTACTGCCAATGTCGGCTGTATGGGTCAAGGCGTATGCGGTTCCTGCCGTTGCATGATTCGTAAAGAAGGCGAGCGTGAAGTTACCACCGCACTGGCATGCGAGACCAAAGTCGAAGAAGGTATGCAGGTCAGCTTCTTGGATTACTTTATTCCGGAGCACATCCAATATTACGACGTCGGCGAGATTGGTGACGGCTGGAACTGGTTGGACGATACCGTCAAAGCTTTCCCTGAAGCACAAAACTGCCGTCATTGCGGCGGCTGCAATCGCGCCTGTCCTAAAGGTTTGCAAGTGGAAAACGGCGTAGCGCAGGTAGTTTCCGGTGATTTCGGCGCGGCTGCGCTGACCTTTGACCAATGTGTGGTGTGCAACCTCTGCACCCTCTCCTGCCCCGAACACATCCGTCCGAACCACGTGGGCCTGTTCGCACGCCGTATGAAAGCGGCGCGTACATTACGCCCTGTGGATTTAATGCGCCGCCTGCGCGAAATCGACAGCGGCAAAATGAAAGTCGAATTTGAAGAGGAGTCAGTGTAATGGTTAACAAAATCCAAGGCATAGACTACGAAACTGCCCTTACCAACCTGCGCGCTTCCTCATTGGAACTGCGCAGCGACCTGCCGGAAAAAAACGAATTGTTGAGTCAGTTTCACCCCGACTATCAGGCCAATGCGCGCGTCAAACTGCCTATCGGCCCGAACACGGGCGATTACTGCCATCCTGATTTGGCGAAACTGCTGATCAGTCATCCGCTGATTGACGACTATGATTTGTCGGGCGCGGAACACTTGAACACCGACGTGCTGGTTATCGGCGGCGGCGGCATTGTCTGCGACCGAAGCAGGCGCACGCGTGATTATGGCAAACAAGCTGCGTATCGGCGACAGCAATACCGTGATGGCCGAAGGCGGCATTCAGGCAGCGGTCGGCGCGGAAGACAGCTTGCAGCAACACTTTGACGACACCATCAAAGGCGGCCACAACGCAGGCAAAAAAGAATTGGTGGCGCAAATGGTTACCGACGCGCCGTCCGCCATCCGCTGGCTGATCGGTTTGGGCATGACTTTCGACCTTACCAAAGGCGCGGACAGCAACGGCATGTTGAGCCGCAAACGTGCAGGCGGTACGACCGTGCCGCGCATCCTGAGCTACCGCGACTTTACCGGCCTCGAAATGATGCGCGTACTGCGTGAGGCGGTCGAACTCGACGAAAACATCACCCAACTCAACCGCCACCCCGCCATCGAATTATTGTCGGACGAACACGGCCGCTGCGTCGGCGCGATTTTGTACGATTTGGAAAAACGCTCTTTGGTATTGGTTCACGCCAAAGCCGTGGTCTTGGCAACCGGCGGCAGCGGACGCTTGCATTTGCAAGGTTTTGCCACTTCCAACCACTATGGCGCGACTGCAGACGGCCTGGTAATGGCTTACCGTATCGGCGCCAAACTGCGCGATGTCGATTCTTTCCAATACCACCCGACCGGCGTTGCCCACCCTCCACACTTGGCAGGCGCACTGATTTCCGAAGCCGTGCTCTCCGCAGGCACCAAGCTGGTCAACGGTTTGGGCGAACGTTTCGTTGACGAATTGCAACCGCGCGATGTTGTTGCCGCTGCGATTCTGCGCGAATGCCGCGAAGGCCGCGGCGTGGTACGTGACGGTCAAGTCGGCGTGTTCCTTGACACCTCGCGCCTGATTGCTAACGACCCTGACGTATTAAACCGTTTGGTAACACTCGGCCACGTTGCCCACAAATGCGGCATCGACCCTACTGTTGAGCCGGTCATGATTCATCCTACCCTGCACTATCAAAACGGCGGTATCGAAATCAACGGCAACGGCGCAACCTGCGTAGAAGGCCTCTATTGCGCCGGCGAAGTAACCGGCGGCATCCACGGCCGCAACCGCCTGATGGGCAATGCGCTTTTGGACATCATCAGCTTCGGCCGCCGTGCCGGTAAAGCCGCGGCAAATTGCGGCCTGCCGCTGAAAAAAGTACGCGGCGGTGTCGGACACGTCCACGACCTGCAACGCGAAATGACCCGCGCCGGTCTGACCAGCGACATAAAAGCCCCCGTTTTATATCCCGACTACGGCAAATTCGATTTGCGTGAACACGCCGGTTTGCAGGAGCAACAATCATGAATCAAGCCAATCAAAACTTACTGCATCCTTCCCGCCAAGTCGGCGCAGATTTAGCCGCGTGGCGCAAAGTCGGCGGCGGAGAAGGCCTGCTGGCTGCGCTTGCCGATCCTCAAAGCATTGTTTCCAAACTGCAAGATGCCAATCTTTGCGGTATGGGCGGTGCAGGTTTCCCGACTTGGCGCAAATGGGAGGCCGCCGTTGCCGCCCAAAGCAAAAATGGCGACAAATACGTTGTCTGCAATGCCAACGAAGACGAACCGGGTACATTTAAAGACCGCGTACTTCTGGCAAATACGCCGCACCAAGTCATCGAAGGCGTCCTGATTGCCGCCGTTGCCTGCCGTGCCAATAAAGCGATTTTGTACGTCAATCCGCATCAAACTGACTCCATCGCTTCCATCACACCGGCCATTGAGCAATGGAAAAACAGCGATTTGTTTATCCGCATCGAAAACTACTTGGGTAAACCTTTGGACTTGCAACTGGTTGAAACTTCAGGCCGTTATATCGGCGGCGAAGAAACTGCCGTGATTTCATGGCTGGAAGGCGGTTTCCCCTTCCCTCGCCGCAAGCCGCCTTTCCCTGCCGAAAGCGGCGTAGCAGGCGAACCGACCCTTATCAACAACACCGAAACCTTCGCCAACATCCCGCAAATCCTTGCCAAAGGCGCGGAATGGTACAAATCGCTGGGTTTGGGCGATGCCGCAGGCACGAAACTCTACTCGCTTTCCGGCGACGTATTGAATCCGGGCCTGTACGAACTGCCGATGGGCACAACCTTGCAATCGCTGATTTTCGACCACGGCGGCGGTATGCTCGAGGGCCGCACGTTTAAAGCCGTATTTACCGGTGGTCCGTCCAATACGCTTTTAACCGTAAAAGATTTGGATGTGCCTTTGGATTTCGTTTCCGTACGCGAACGTAAATCCAGCCTCGGTACCGGTGCGATGATTGTGATTTCCGAAGGCACCAGCGTCGTGCGTAAAGTAGCCGAATATGTGGAATTTTTTGCTTCCAACTCATGCGGACAATGCCCGCCTTGCAAAGGCGGCACATTCCAACTTTCACGCCTGCTCAACCGCGTGGACACCGGCATCGGCACTTCAGACGACCTCCGCGCCTTGCAAAGCCTGTGCCAACTGTTGCCACGAAGCGGCCGTTGCGGTTTGATTGATGGCGCAGTTACCGTGTTGCAAAGCTCGCTGCGCACTTTCCCCGAAGAGTACGGCCTGCCGCAAGAACAGGAGTAAAACGGCGTTGTTTTCAGACGGCCTGTTGCCGTAAAGGCCGTCTGAAAAACGATACCCGCCTCCCTTTCTCTTCTTTCCAAGATGGAAGAGAAACCCAATAAGAAAAATACCTTCCGAACCTACCAAAACACGTTCAGACAAGCTTAAGCAACACTCAGGCCGTCTGAAAACCGATTTCCCAATACTTCAATCTTCAAATTAGGAGATTCAACATGGGCTTCAAGCCAATTCCTGCTGCAGTCGCACTTGTGCTGACGCTGCTTATCTGGTTCGTTATCCCCGTTCCTCAAGGCGTATCGCCTGACGCATGGCACCTTTTGGCATTGTTTGTCGGCATCATTGCCGGCATCATCGGCAAAGCCATGCCTATCGGCGCAATGGCGATTTTAGGCATTACCTTGGTTGCACTGACCGGCGTGACCAACGAAAAAGCCGCCGATGCAACCAAAGACGCTTTGAGCAGCCTCAACAACTCGCTCATCTGGATGATCGGTATCGCCATCATCATTTCACGCGGCCTGTTGAAAACCGGCTTGGGTATGCGTATCGGCTACCTCTTGATTTCCCTCTTCGGCAAACGCACGCTGGGTGTAGGTTACAGCCTGGCGCTGGCCGACTTGGTCATCGGTCCGGTAACGCCGAGTAATACTGCGCGCGGCGGTGCCATCGTGCATCCGATTATGAAATCCATTGCTTTGAGCTTCGACTCCGACCCAGAAAAAGGGACGGAAGGCAAAATCGGTAAATACCTTTCACTGGTCAATTTCCACTCCAACGTGATTACCTGTCTGATTTTTATCACCGCCACCGCACCTAATCCGCTGGTGGTCGAATTGGTTGCCAAAGCCACCAATTCGCAAATCCAACTCTCTTGGGGTACTTGGTTCTTGGCAATGGTCGTACCCGGCCTGATTGCTATGCTGCTGATGCCGCTGGTGTTGTATTTCCTGTATCCGCCTGAAATCAAACAAACCCCCAACGCCACTGCATTGGCAAAAGAGCATTTGGCTGCCATGGGACCGATGAAGCGAGAAGAAAAAATCATGCTCGGTATTTTCCTGGTTCTGCTGCTGTTGTGGGCGGGTATTCCCGAGATGCTGTTTGGCGTGAAAGTGGACGCTACTGCCACCACCTTCCTCGGCTTGAGCCTGTGCCTGTTGACCGGCGTACTGACTTGGGACGACGCGCTGAAAGAAAAAAGCGCGTGGGATACCATTGTTTGGTTTGCTGCCTTGGTGATGATGGCAAACTTCCTCAACAAACTGGGCCTCATCAGTTGGTTGTCCGACTCCATGCAAGGCGGTATCGCCCACATGGGTTTGGGTTGGGAAGCCGGTTGTGCCCTGTTGATGCTGGCCTACCTCTACGCCCACTACGTTTTCGCCAGCGGTACGGCACACGTTACCGCCATGTTCGGCGCATTCTACGGCGCAGGCTTGGCCTTGGGCGCACCACCGATGCTGTTTGCCCTGATTATGGCAGCCGCTACCGGCATCATGATGTCGCTGACCCACTACGCTACCGGTTCTGCACCTGTCATTTACTGCTCCAACTATGTAACCATGACCGAATGGTGGAAAGCCGGCTTCATCATGAGCGTGCTCGAAATCCTGATTTTCGGCACTGTCGGTATCTTGTGGTGGAAAGTTTTGGGCTACTGGTAACCTTCTGGCTTATTTAAAACTCAGGCCGTCTGAAAACTCCAATTTCAGACGGCCTTTTGTTACAATTTCATTTTTACCGAACACACTCAATTACCGTGAAAATACTCATCCTCGGCAGCGGCCAAGTCGGCTCGACCGTCGCCCAAAACCTTGCCTCCGTTCCCAGCAACGACGTTACCATCATCGACATCGACGAAAAAGCGCTCAACCGCATCAGCAGCCGCCTCGATGTCCAAACCATCGTCGGCAACGGCGCATCGCCCTTTACCCTCGAACAGGCAGGTGCGGCGGACTCCGACCTCCTGCTTGCCCTGACCCGCAGCGACGAAACCAACATCGTTGCCTCCAAAATCGCCGCCGACCTGTTCAACATCCCCGGCCGTATTGCACGCGTACGCTCAAGCGAATACCTCGAATATCCGGTTGCCGGCAGCGACAAACCCGAAGAAGGCAGCCTCAACATCTTCGGCATTACCGAAACCATCAGCCCAGAACAACTGGTTACAGAACAACTTGTCGGCCTGCTCAGCTACACCAGCGCATTACAGGTACTCAGCTTTGCCAACGACCAAGTCCGCATGGTGATTGTTCAAGCTCGCAAAGGCGGTTTGCTGATCAGCCGTGAAATTGCCGACATCAACCAACATCTCCCCGAAGGCGCGGACTGCCAAATCTGCGCCATCTACCGCAACAACCGCCTTATCGTCCCCACGCCGCAAACCGTCATCATCGAAGGTGACGAGGTACTTTTTACCGCCGACATCAGCAGCGTCAACATCATCATGCGCGAACTGCGCCCCAAAGAAGCGCGTACCCGCCGCATCATGATTGCCGGCGGCGGTAACATCGGCTACCGCCTCGCCAAACAGCTCGAATCCAAATACGACATCAAAATCATCGAATACAAACCCCACCGCGCCGAATGGCTAGCCGAGAATCTGGACAACACCCTCGTCCTGCAAGGTTCCGCCACCGATGAAACCCTGCTGGACGAAGAATACATCGACGAAATCGACGTCTTCTGCGCGCTGACCAACGACGACGAAAACAACATCATGTCCAGCCTGCTGGCGAAAAACCTTGGTGCCAAACGCGTAATCACCATCGTCAACCGCTCAAGTTACGTCGATTTGCTCGAAGGCAACAAAATCGATATCGTCGTTTCCCCCCACCTGATTACCATCGGCTCCATCCTCGCCCACATCCGCCGTGGCGACGTCGTTGCCGTCCATCCTTTGCGCCGCGGTACAGCCGAAGCCATTGAAGTGGTGGTACACGGCGACAAAAACACTTCCGCCATCGTCGGCCGCCGTATCAGCGGCATCAAATGGCCAAGCGACTGCTACATCTCCGCCATCGTCCGCGGCGCAACCGGCGAGGTCATCATGGGACACCACACCGAAACCATCCTCCAAGACGGCGACCACATTATCTTCTTCGTCTCACGCCGCCGCGTTCTGCCGGAACTGGAGAAACTCATTCAAGTTAAAATGGGCTTTTTCGGTTAAACCCAAAATCCGTTTGCTTGAAGCCATAAAAAGGCCGTCTGAAAACCTTTTCAGACGGCCTTTATTTCTTGTTTTATTTATGCTTTGGCAACGCTGTTTTTACGGCCAAACCAAACAAAACCAATCGCACCCAATACAATCATCGGCACGCTCAACCATTGACCCATAGACAAACCCAAGGTCAGCAGGCCGAGATAATCGTCAGGCTGACGGGCAAATTCGGCAATAAAGCGGAACAAACCGTAACCGCCCAAGAACAATGCCGCCGTTTGACCGGCCGGACGCGGTTTTTTCGAGAAAATCCAAACGATGACAAACAGGCAAATGCCTTCAAGGGCAAACTGGTAAAGCTGAGACGGGTGGCGCGGCAGCATACCGTATTGTTGCAGCCATTCGGCCCACAAAGGATTGTGCGCTGCAGCTTCCGCATCTTCGTAACGCGCTTGCGGGAAACCCATTGCCCAGAAAGCATTGAGTTCGGTCACGCGTCCCCAAAGTTCGCCGTTGATAAAGTTGCCGATACGGCCGGAAGCCAAGCCCAGCGGTACGAGCGGTGCAACGGTATCCATCAATTTTAAAATACTGATGTTATGCTTGCGGCCAAACAGCCACATGGCAACGACCACGCCCAAGAAGCCGCCGTGAAACGACATACCGCCTTCCCAAACTTTGAAAATATCCAACGGGTTGGCCAGATAGTCGGAAAATTTATAAAACAAAACGTAGCCGATACGGCCGCCCAAGATGACACCCAAGATACCCCAAGTCAGGAAATCGTCGAGTGTTTCTTTGGTAAACACAGAATTGCCCTGCGCTATACGGCGGCGGCCCAAAATCGTAAACAGGATAAAGCCGACGATATAGCTCAAGGCATACCAGCGGATGGCAAGCGGGCCGATGCTGATCAGCACCGGATCAAACTGGGGATGTATCATCATAATGTGTGTTCCTTATCTTAAAGGCCGTCTGAAAGCCTGAACTTTCAGACGGCCTGTATGCGGTGTCGGATGGTTTAACGCAAATCGCCAACCACATTCAAAATAGCAGACAGCATTGCCTCGCCCAAGCGCAGCGAGCGTTGGCCGTTCCAGCCGAAATCATCGTCCGGCAGATTGGCATTGTCTTTAAACGGCATTTCCAAAGTATAGGCAAGGCAGTTGAAATGATTGCCGACCCAGTTGGTCGCCAAAGTCATGTTTGACTGACCCGGCGCATCTTTGTCATAGCCGTAATCGTCTTGGAAATCGGGGCTGGCATTGAGCAACGCAAGTTTGAATTGATCTTCTAAGGCTTCGATGCGCTCGTTGTAGTTCGGCACACCTTCGGTACCGGCCACAAAGACAAACGGCAGGCCTTCATCGCCGTGAATATCCAAGAACAAATCCACGCCGGTTTCCATCATTTTTTCGCGGACGGCAAAGACTTCGGGGCTTCGTTCCAAAGTCGGGGTTTCCCATTCGCGGTTGAGGTTGGCACCGGCGGCATTGGTGCGCAGGTTGCCCAAAACCGAACCGTCCGGATTCATATTCGGCACAATATAGAAAGTCGCACGGTCAAGCAGCATGCGCGCGGTCGGATCTTGCGGATCAAGCAGACGGCCCAGCAAACCTTCAACAAACCATTCCGCCATGGTTTCACCCGGATGCTGACGGGCGATAATCCAGACTTTCATGTCGCTTTCGACTTGGTTGCCGATGGTCAGAAGATTGATGTCGCGGCCTTGAACAGTGCTGCCCAAGTCGTCGATACGGCACAAGCCGCTGCCCTGCGCATCGCCCAAAAGGTTCAAATGCTGCTCGTTGGAATAAGGCTCGAAATAAGCGTAGTAAACGCTGTTGGACAAAGGCGTATGGTTGATGGTCAACACGCCGTTTTCGTAGCTGGTCGGCACGCGGAACCAATTTTGACGGTCGTAAGAAGCGCAAGCCTGATAATCTTCCCAACCCAAAGGATACGCAGCGTCCGCCGCATTTTCAAAATGCATCACGCAGTTTTGATAGGCCGCACCCTGTAAACGGAAGTAAAACCATTGGGCAAACTCCGAAGCATTGTCGGGACGCAGGGCGAGGCGGATATCGGCAGGGTTGCTCAAATCTTTGACAACGACCGAACCGGCATCGAATTGGGTGCTGATTTTCATCATGGGTATCCTTAGTAATCGGCGAAGAGGCCGAAGCAAACCGTCATTTTACCGTTTGCATGAGGCTGGTTTCAACCATTTAACTGATTTAACAGGATTTCAAGCGCCTGGAAATATTGTTTCAGACGGCCTTTGGGATTAAGATAAAGGCCGAAATCATGAAACAAGGTTGAAACCATGACCCAGCAACAATCTGTCTCCCCTGCCATCAAGGCGCGCGTCCTTGCCGAATCTTTACCTTATATCCGCCGTTTTTCCGGCTCTATCATCGTCATCAAATACGGCGGCAACGCCATGACCGAACCTGCTTTAAAAGAAGGTTTCGCACGCGATGTCGTCCTGCTCAAACTGATCGGTCTGCATCCCGTTATCGTTCATGGCGGCGGCCCGCAAATCAATGAGATGTTGGAAAAAGTCGGCAAAAAAGGAGAATTTGTTCAAGGCATGCGCGTGACCGACAGCGAAACCATGGACATCGTGGAAATGGTTTTGGGCGGACACGTCAATAAAGAAATCGTTTCCATGATTACCACCTTCGGCGGTCGCGCCGTCGGCATTACCGGCCGGGACAACCACTTCATCAAAGCGGAAAAACTCCTGATCGACACGCCTGAACAAAAAGGCGTGGACATCGGCCAAGTCGGCACAGTGGCCGACATCGATACCCGTTTGGTGGAAGGCTTGGTTGAGCGCGGCTGCATTCCTGTCATTGCACCCATCGGCGTAGGCCAAAACGGCGAAGCGTTCAACATCAATGCCGACTTGGTTGCCGGTAAACTGGCGGAAAAACTTCAAGCCGAAAAACTGCTGATGATGACCAATATCCCCGGCGTACTGGATAAAGAAGGCAAATTATTGACTACCCTGACGCCAAGCCGCATTGACGAACTGATTGAAGACGGTACGCTGTACGGCGGCATGCTGCCTAAAATTGCCTCTGCCGTCGAAGCCGCCAAAAGCGGCGTCAAAGCTACGCATATCATAGACGGCCGCGTTCCCAACGCCCTGCTCTTGGAAGTGCTGACCGATGACGGTGTAGGCTCGATGATTTTGGGCGAGGGCTAATCTGGTTTTCAGACGGCCTTATGCCTTATTTAATCAGCTTTTCACCCTAAAAAGGGTAAAAAATGTTACACTATACGGCTTATGTTTGTTTGAGCGATATTGACGTGAAACAAACTTACAGTCGGTTTCATACTGACTCCGATGCCATACCTGGCAAAGACGGTATAATGTCTGCATTCATCAGACTTTGGCAATCATCCTCAAGGCCGTCTGAAGCGTAACAAAGCTACTTTTCTTTTACCATCCTATTTGGAGATATTCATGAGCGCAATCGTTGATATTTTTGCACGCGAAATCTTAGACTCTCGCGGCAACCCTACTGTAGAGTGTGACGTATTGTTGGAATCCGGCGTTATGGGACGCGCAGCCGTACCAAGCGGCGCATCAACCGGCCAAAAAGAAGCTTTGGAACTGCGTGACGGCGACAAATCCCGTTACTTGGGCAAAGGCGTATTGAAAGCCGTTGACCACGTCAATAACCAAATCGCGCAAGCCCTCATCGGTATCGATGCCAACGAACAATCTTATATCGACCAAATCATGATCGAATTGGACGGTACTGAAAACAAAGGCAACTTAGGTGCCAACGCCACTTTGGCCGTTTCCATGGCCGTAGCACGCGCAGCCGCTGAAGATTCAGGCCTGCCGCTGTACCGTTACTTGGGCGGCGCAGGCCCAATGGCTCTGCCTGTTCCGATGATGAACGTAATCAACGGCGGCGAACATGCCAACAACAGCCTGAACATCCAAGAATTCATGATCATGCCTGTCGGCGCAAAATCTTTCCGCGAAGCTCTGCGTTGCGGCGCCGAAATTTTCCACGCACTGAAAAAACTGTGTGATGCCAAAGGCTTCCCAACTACCGTGGGCGACGAAGGCGGTTTCGCACCTAACCTGAACAGCCACAAAGAAGCCCTGCAACTGATCGTAGAAGCAACCGAAGCCGCAGGCTACAAAGCAGGCGAAGACGTATTGTTCGCCCTGGACTGCGCATCCAGCGAGTTCTACAAAGACGGCAAATACCACTTGGAAGCCGAAGGCCGCTCTTACACCAGCGCAGAATTTGCCGAATACTTGGAAGGCCTGGTTAACGAATTCCCAATTGTTTCCATCGAAGACGGTATGGACGAAAACGACTGGGAAGGCTGGAAACTGCTGACCGAAAAATTGGGCGGCAAAGTTCAATTGGTCGGCGACGACTTGTTCGTAACCAATCCAAAAATCTTGGCTGAAGGCATCGAAAAAGGCGTGGCAAACGCATTGCTGGTCAAAGTCAACCAAATCGGTACATTGAGCGAAACCCTGAAAGCCGTTGACTTGGCCAAACGCAACCGCTACACCAGCGTAATGAGCCACCGTTCCGGTGAAACCGAAGACAGCACCATTGCCGACTTGGCAGTTGCTACCAACTGTATGCAAATCAAAACCGGCTCCCTGTCCCGTTCTGACCGCATGGCGAAATATAACCAATTGTTGCGCATCGAAGAAGAATTGGCCGAAGCCGCTTACTACCCTGGCAAAGCCGCATTCTACCAATTGGGCAAATAAGCAGAATATAGGATATTGATTGTATGAAGTGGGTGACTTTTGTTTTAACCTTCGCACTTTTGTGCTGTCAGTACAGCCTTTGGTTTGGTAAAGGCAGCGTCGGGCATACGGAAGAATTGCAGGAGCAGCTCGTCCGTCAGGAGGAAAAAAACCAAACGCTCACTTTGCGCAACAATTTCCTCAATGCGGAAGTTGAAGACTTGGCACACGGACAAGAGGCCATCGCCGAAATTGCCCGCGTCGAATTGGGCTATGTCCAAGACGGCGAAGTGTATTACCGAATCATCGACCGCCGCTAAACCCTGCAAAACAAAGGCCGTCTGAAAACATATTTTTCAGACGGCCTTTTTCATCGCAATCGCTATATAATCACATATCCCAAAATCAAATCACACTCATCATGTATGACGTAAACACCCACGATGTCCGCCGATTCTTTGCCCACGTCTGGCAACACAGACTCGCACCGCTCCAATTGGACGGCCTGCAACAAAAAGCATTGCGCATTATCGAAGCCCATCCCGAATACGGACACTATCTCGAAGACATCGAACAATATTTAGATAAAGAATGGCTGCCCGAAGACGGCGAAAGCAACCCATTCCTGCATATGTCGCTACACCTTTCCCTGCAAGAGCAAAGCGCCATCGACCAGCCCCCGGGCATCCGTGCCATCCACCACCAACTTTGCGCCCGTTACAACGGCGACTGGGTCAAAGCCGAACACGATATGATGGAAGCCTTGGCAGAAACCATCTGGGAAGCGCAACGCTACGGACGGGGCCTTGACGTCAATGCCTACATGACCCGATTACGGAAATTGGTCGGCTTAGGCCAAGAAGAAAAAGCCCGCCTCAATCCCCATGAAGTCGGCCTGATGGATACAAAGTAACTTCTTTTCAGACGGCTTCACCCCATACAAATCCTTACGCTTGCCAAAGCCAACATTTCCATCTTTCATGCTAAATTACTTTTTTGAAATCCGCATTACAAGGAAAACCAAAATGCTCCGCCCAGCCCTTACCGCCCTACTACTAGCCGTCTCCCTGCCCGTTGCAGCAGAAAGCCTCAATTACAACATCGTTGAATTTTCCGAATCCGCCAACATGGAAGTGCCGCGAGATACCATGACCGCGCATTTCAGCATCAACGCAGAAGGCAAAGACCGTCAAGCCGCCAACCAAGCTTTCATGAAGAAATTCAACCAGTTCAACAAAATCTCCCAAAACAGCAAACTTAAAGCCGAGCTGATGGAGCGCAACGCATCCCCGCGCTATCAATACACCAACGGCAAACGCACCCAAACCGGCTGGGAAGAACACGCCTACTTCAAAGTAGAAAGCAAAGACTTTGAAGCACTCAACCGCCTGATTGCCGACAGCATCAATATCGCCATTTTGGAAAGCTCCTCGTTTTCCGTATCCAAAGAAAAACGCGAAGAAACCGTCGACCAACTGAGCAAGGCCGTCATCCTGCGCTTCAAAGATCGCGCCCAAAACCTCGCCCAAACACTCGGCTTCTCCAGCTACAAAATCGTTAAACTCAACCTGGGTCACATCGGCAACCGTCAAGTCGGCGGCAATTTTGCACGCGCCAAAATGCTGCGTGCAATCCCCGCCGCAGAAGTAGCGGCAGGAATAGAAGATGGCGTACCAGCCTCCCCAGGTTCGGAAGAGATCAGCCTGACCGTCAACGGCTCGGTGCAAATGTAGGATTTTCTTTGAAATCATTTTAAAGGCCGTCTGAAAGTATATTTTTCAGACGGCCTTTTATATTACTCAATGATTAGAATGGAATATCGTCGTCGATATCATCAACCGGAGCGGTCGGTTGTGCCGGAGCGGGACGACGGGCTGGGGCTGCTGGGGGTTCTTGAGCCGGAGCAGATTGGTATTGCTGTTGTGGCGCTTGTTGGTAACTGCCTTGGCTTGAATGAGCGCCTTGGTTGTAGCCGTCATCGTATGGTGCGCCGCCGCTGTTGTCGTTGCGGCCGCCAAGCATTTTCATTTCGTTGGCGATAATGTCGTAAGCGGTGCGCTCGATGCCGTCTTTGCCTTGGTATTTACGGCTTTGGATACGGCCTTCCAGGTACACTTGGCTGCCTTTACGCAGGTATTGACCGGCGATCTCGGCGAGCTTGCGGTACATGGTAATGTTGTGCCATTCAGTACGTTCTACGCGCTGGCCGTTACGGTCGTTCCAAGTTTCGCTGGTGGCAACGCTGAAGTTACAGACGGCCTCGCCGTTGGGCATATAGCGGACTTCCGGGTCACGGCCGAGGCGGCCGATGAGGATAACTTTATTCAATGACATTTTACACTCCTGTGATGATTTTTTCGGCGGCCTCTTGGTCGAATCCTTTTTGCAAGGCCTTGATATAAATGGTTTGCTTGTCTGCGCTAAAGCTGATGCTTTCAACGCCTTCAATTTCGGTCAATTTTTGGTAGAGCAAATCCGGATTTTGTTGCCATTCGGCGTTAAGCGGATAGCTGAGGTTTTTGACAGGCTTCGGTGCCGGCGAAATGACTGCCAATACCAGCCACAGCAACATCAGTACGCTACAAAAGGCAAATACGCCTGCAAAACCATATTTTTGGAACAATAAACCACCGGTTGCGCCGCCGACAAACAAGCCGACCGACTGCATGGTGTTATACACGCCCATCGCCGTGCCTTTCAAATCGGACGGAGCGATTTTCGACACCATAGACGGCAGGCTGGCTTCCAATACATTGAAACCAATAAAATAAACAATCAGATAAGCGGTAATTAACCATACCGAGTGCATGCCAAACAGCAAACCGATTTGTGCCGCAGCAATGCAGATGATACCAAGGATAAACACTTGTTTGAGCTTGTTACGCGTTTCGCCGACGATAATCAGCGGCACCATAATAATCAGGCCGGTAATGGTTGACGGCAGATAGACTTGCCAGTGATGGATTTTTTCCAAACCCAACTGCGTCATGGCAAACGGCAATGCGGTAAATAAAGCCATTTGTGCCGCATGCAAGGCAAAAATACCGAAGTCGAGATTGAGCAGTTGGCGGTTTTTCAATACCTCGCCCATACGCGAAGGCTGCGCCTGCGTGTCTTCGTGCATTTTTGACACTTCCGGATCAGGGGTCATCCAGGCAACCACGCCGATACTGATTACAGTCAGAATACCGGTCAGCGCAAACAGGCCGGATACGCCGATAAAGCTGGCAATCATCGGCGCAAGCACTAGGCTGACGGAGAAGGTCAAGCCGATACTCAGGCCGATCATCGCCATCGCACGAGTCCGCACTTCGTTACGGGTCAAATCCGCCAGCAAAGCCGTTACCGCCGCACTGACGGCACCCGCACCTTGAATGGCACGCGCGGCAACCAACATCTGCAGGCTGTCGGCAACTGCGGCCAAAAAACTACCCGCCGCAAACACAATCAAGCCGGCATAAATCACTTTTTTACGGCCGAACTTATCGGAAGCCATGCCCAAAGGCAGCTGCAGCAAAGCCTGTGTCAGCCCGTAAATACCCATCGCCATACCGACCAGCGCTTTATTGTTTTCTGCGCCGGGCAACGAAGCGGCATACATCGCCAAAACGGGCAATACCAAAAACATCCCCAACATACGCAGTGCGTAAACGCCGGAAAGTGTGGTACTGGCACGCCATTCGTGCGGAAACATTTGAATGCGGTTATCTCTTGCCATAAATAATGTTTCAGACGGCCTTAAGTTTGCAAAAGACCGTCTGAAAGTGTGAATTAACAGATTTTCTGATTATACAGGATTCAAAGGAATTGCATGGGGCAAATCGTAAGCCGCTCAACCCCACTGCCATCTATTCCGCCACGCGCCCAATACGGCATTCGGATATTTGTTACTGCCCAAGCTGCCATTAAACCTTGCCAAAGCGCGGACAATATTGCCTTTTTCGATATTGTTGTAATGGCGCAGAATGGTACAGCCGTAGCGCAGATTGGTGCGGATGTCGAAAAGGTTGTGTGACGGATTGCCGATATAGTTTTTCCAAAACGGCATCACCTGCATCAAACCGCGTGCACCCACGCCGCTGATGGCATATTGGCGAAACGCGCTTTCCACTTCAATCAAGCCCAAAATCACTTGAGTGTTGAGTCCGGCGCGACTGCTTTCATATTGAATATTGACCAACAGACGGCGGCGCTCGCCCTCATCGGGAATAAAGCGCGCCAATCGGGAAGACATCGCCGCCAACCAACGTTCCCCTTCCCTCGAATCGGCAAACACCAGCCGCGCAGGGCTGGCGCTATTGATCGAACTGCGCATCACGGAAGCCACATCATCGGCCAGTGTTTCTTCACGTTGCGCCCCCGCCCATGCAGTCGTAGGCGTCAAAAGCATGGCTCCTCCGACTTGCAATAAACGGCGGCGCGATAAAAATAAGGAATCTTGGTTTTCCGATTTCATGTGTTTTCTCTTTTTAGGCCGTCTGAAAAGTTCAGACAGCCTTTGATATACTTGCTTAAATTCAGCATTATAAAATACATCTATGAGCAGAATCAAAGAGCTGTATACCTTTTATTGTCAAGTGATACAGCCTCAAGTAACATTTAGGTTTTTCTAATCAACCGGTATTTTTTATGACCACCACTCCCGCCAACGTTTTAGCCTCCGTCGACTTGGGTTCCAACAGTTTCCGCCTGCAAATTTGTGAAAACAACAACGGCCAGCTGAAAGTCATCGACTCGTTCAAACAAATGGTTCGCTTTGCCGCCGGCTTGGACGAACAAAAAAACCTGAGCGAAGCCTCTCAAGAACAAGCCTTGGAATGCTTGGCAAAATTTGGCGAACGCCTGCGCGGATTCCAACCTGAAAACGTGCGCGTGGTGGCCACCAATACTTTCCGCGTCGCCAAAAACATCGCCCAATTCCTGCCTCGTGCCGAAGCGGCGCTGGGTTTCCCCATCGAAGTGATCGCCGGCCGTGAAGAAGCGCGTCTGATTTACACCGGCGTAGTGCATACCCTGCCACCCAAAGGCGACAAAATGCTGGTTATCGACATTGGCGGCGGCTCGACCGAATTTGTCATCGGCTCGGATTTGCAACCGCTGACCACAGAAAGCCTGCCTTTAGGCTGCGTAACGTACAGCATGCGCTTCTTCCAAAACAAAGTGACCGCCAAAGATTTCCAAGCTGCCGTTTCCGCCGCGCGTATCGAAATCCAGCGCATCAGCAAAATGATGAAGCGTACCGGTTGGGATTTCGCCATCGGCACGTCCGGTTCGGCAAAATCCATACGCGACGTTTTGGCAGCCGAATTACCGCAAGAAGCCGACATTACCGCCCAAGGCATGCGTTATCTTGCCGATAGGATTATCGAAGCCGGTTCGGTTAAAAAAGCCAAATTTGAAAACCTCAAACCCGAACGAATCGAAGTTTTTGCAGGCGGATTGGCCGTGATGATGGCCGCTTTTGAAGAGCTTTCGCTGACCAAAATGACCGTTACCGAGGCTGCCCTCCGCGACGGCGTGTTCTACGACTTAATCGGCCGCAGCCTCAATGTCGATATGCGCGAACAGACAACGGCGGAGTTCCAAAAACGCTACCACGTCAGCCTCAACCAAGCCAAACGCGTTGCCGATACCGCGCAAGCCTTCATGAACAGCCTGTGCCACGCCAAAAACGTAACCGTTCAAGAACTTGCCCTGTGGAACCAATACCTCAGCCGCGCAGGCCGTCTGCATGAAATCGGCTTGGATATTGCCCATACCGGTTATCACAAACACTCCGCCTACATTCTCGAAAACGCCGATATGCCGGGCTTCTCACGCAAAGAGCAAACCATTTTGGCGCAACTGGTTATCGGCCATCGCGGCGACCTTAAGAAAATGGCAGACATTATCGGTAACAACGAAATCATGTGGTGTGCCGTATTGTCCCTGCGCCTGGCAGCCCTCTTCTGCCGCTCGCGCCTGCCGCTTGATTTGCCGCCGCAAACCCAGCTTCGCATCGATGAAAACAACCACAGCTTCATCTTGCGCATCAACGCCCAATGGCTGGAGCAACACCCCCTCATCGCCGATGCGCTGGACTACGAAAGCGCGCAATGGCAAAAAATCGATATGCCTTTCTCGGTTCAAGCACAATAAACCGCGCTCCGTTATAATAGGCAGCTGTTCAAAATCCAAACCGCAGGCCGTCTGAAAACGACAGCCTGCCATACATCAAGGAAAACCATGAGAAAACCCCAACGTGGCTATGCCCGCCAAGACCGTGTCAAAGAACAAATCATGCGCGAGCTTGCCGAACTCGTCCGCACCGGCCTGAAAGACCCGCGCGCAGGCTTCATCACCATCAACGAAGTCGAAGTTACCCGCGATTACAGCCACGCAACCGTGTTCTACACCGTCCTCGACGACAGCACACGCGACATTACCGAAGAAGCTTTGGAACACGCCAAAGGTCATTTGCGCAGCGAATTGGCCAAACGCATCAAACTCTTCAAAACGCCTGAGCTGCACTTCAAATACGACGAATCACTCGAACGCGGCATGAGTATTTCCAGCCTGATCGACCAAGTAGCGGCGGAAAAACCGGTTGAAGACTGATTGATTAAAACACACAGGCCGTCTGAACCCTTTCAGACGGCCTAAACATTAACACTCCCCCAACTTAATATGACAGCCAAACCCACCAAACGCCCTGTCAACGGCGTTCTTCTCCTCGACAAACCTGAAAGCCTTTCCAGCAATACCGCCCTGCAAAAGGCGCGGCGCTTGTTCCGTGCCGAAAAAGCCGGGCATACCGGCGTACTTGATCCTTTGGCTACAGGGCTTCTACCTGTTTGTTTCGGTGAAGCGACCAAGTTTGCCCAATATCTGATTGATGCCGACAAAGCCTATACGGCCACTCTGAAACTGGGCGAAGCCAGCAGTACGGGCGACGCCGAAGGTGAAATCATTGCCACCGCACGCGCCGATATTTCATTGTCCGAATTTCAGACGGCCTGCCAAGCCTTAACGGGTGATATCCGCCAAGTGCCGCCGATGTTTTCCGCCCTCAAGCACGAAGGCAAACCGCTATACGAATACGCACGCAAAGGCATCGTTATCGAACGCAAAGCGCGCGACATCACCATTTACTCCATTGATATCACTGAATTTTATGCACCTAAAGCCGTGATAGACGTACGTTGCAGCAAGGGTACCTACATCCGCACACTCAGCGAAGACATCGCCAAACACATCGGCACATTCGCCCACTTGACCGCCCTGCGCCGTACTGAAACCGCCGGCTTTACCATTGCCCAAAGCCACACGCTCGAAGCCTTGACAGAATTGGATGAAGCCGAACGCGATGCCCTATTGCTGCCTTGCGATGTCTTGGTGCAACATTTCCCCAAACTTGAGTTAAACGACTACGCCATTACCATGCTCAAACACGGCCAACGCCCCCAGTTTACCGAAGACATTTCCGCCGAACAGCCCATCCGTGTATACAACCGAGACGGCGCATTTATCGGACTGGTGGAATATCAAAAAGAAATAGGCCGTCTGAAAGCCTTGCGCCTGATGAATACCGCCGATAAATAACTTCCTGCAAAGAGAGCCGATCATGAAAGTCTATACCGCCGCCCAAATGCGCGAACGCGAACAAGCAGCCGTCGATAAAGGCACAAGCTTCGACCAACTAATGGAAAACGCCGGCAGTTCTGCCGCCCGAGACCTCATGCAGCGTCATCCTCAAGCCGGATGCGCCCTGATTGTTTGCGGCAAAGGCAACAACGGCGGCGACGGCTTAGTCATGGCAAGATATATGCAGGCGCAAGGGTGGCACATCGATATTCTGTTTTCACTCGGAGAAAACCTCTCCCCTTTAGCTCAAACCAATCGCGAACGCCTCAACGGTTTGCCCCATATTGAATTGATATCCGCACAAGAACTGGAAGGCCGTCTGAAAAAAGGTTACGACATCATTATCGAAGGCATATTCGGCACAGGCTTCAGTGGCGCACTTCCAACCGAAATCGCCGCCCTCTGCAGCCAACTCAATCATTCAAACGGCCTGAAGGTCGCCCTCGATATCCCCACCGGCCTCAACTGCGACACCGCCGAAGCCGATCCCGACACATTCCGCGCAGACCTGACCTACACCTTTGCCGCCTACAAACCGGCACATTTAAGCGAATCCGGCAAAACCTATTGTCAAGAAACCGTCTGTTTACCTATTGGCATTGATTAAAAAAGCAAATAAGATGTCATATTTAAATCGCTTTATTTTTAGAAACAACACATTCTAAAAGAAACACGCCAATTAATTTACGACCAAATTATCAACGACACGGAAACAGATAATGAACGAACAAGAATACCGCCAAACTTTTAAAGAAGATCAAGCCGTCGGCTGGGAAGCCATCGATGCTGTGCTTAAAGCACTTTATGGTGATATCAAACCTCGTCATTACGGCTCTATTATCAAATACATTCTAGGTGGTGATGACCCATTAGACGGCAGTAGTATTTATGATTGCGAAGAGCAAACCTTCCATCGCCACATTGTTTCCTACGGCATGAGCGAACTTTACTTTAATCCAGAACTTGCCGGTGCAGATTACAGTAAATGGGGATTTGAATTTACCTTCCGTACTCCCCCTTACGATCAGGATCCGGATTCTGGCTACAACACCAAACACGAGCCTTACTGGGCAATTAATCTAATGAATAATCTTGGCCGTTACGTTTTTGAAAGTGGTAACTGGTTTGAAGCCTATCACTTTACTTCAACTAACGACCCTATCCGAATGGATACAGAAACCGCCATCGTCGGCGTAGCCTTCGCACCAGACCCCAAGCTGCCCGCTATCAAAACGCCAAACGGTGAAGTTCAATTTCTGCAGATGGTCGGCCTTACCCAGCCCGAGCTTGACTGGCTCTGGCAAGATCCAACAACCAAACGTTGCCAAGAGCTGATCGATATGATGCGCAAAGACAATCCGCTGTTGATTACCGATTTAGCGCGTACAAAAAGCTATGTACAACCCTAATTGATAAAGCCAAAGGCCGCCTGAAAACAAATTTTCAGACGGCCTTTAGTTTATATTTCAAATAAAAAATAGCAACTTACTTCCAAATCTGAGCCAATTTAATCCCCAGCGCCGTCAAACCAAACGAACCGAAAACATGCAGACAGGTCGCCATCAAAGCCATGCCCCAACGTTGCGCCTGCATCAAACCCACCATCTCCACTGAAAAACCTGAAAATGTGGTCAAGCTGCCGAGAAAGCCGGTAATCCAAAGCAAACGCCATTGCGGATCGGTTAAGAGTTCTGCCAATACGCCGATTAGCAGCGCTCCCAGCCAGTTTGCCGCCAATGTACCGATAGAAAAAGGCGCAGAAGACACCAGCACTAAGCCAAACAACCAACGCAATACAGCCCCAACAGCGGCACCGCAAACAATAGGAAAAATATACGCAAACATAACAAGTTAAACATTCAATTCAAAAAACAGGCCATCCGGTCATGAGGCCGTCTGAAAACCCAGCAAGGATGCCTTCATATCTTATTGCCAAATCTTAGGCGCGGATTTCAAATACCTGTCGTCATCGAAAGTACAAATCCATTGCGGCTTGAGCGCGATGAAAATAGCTGTTGAAATACCGCTCAAAAATGCCTCTGCCCAAGCGATTAAGAAGAAAACAGGAAAGGCGGTTTTCCATAATACCGTCGTATCAAATACATCCGCCCAGTCTAACAAACCGACCAAAATTACGCCGGTAAACACCATTCCGACCGCCGCAGCCCAAAAACCATTCAGAAAAATAAAGATAAATATATTGGCAGGCAAACGCGACACCCAATGGCGGAAACCCAAGTTCACCAATAAAGGCGGAAGCAATACGGACAAGGCATTGATGGGGAACATATGCCAATCGCCCCAAAGCCACAAATACGGAAAAAACAGCAATACGCCAAGGCAGAAAGCGGCAGAAGTGCCCAGCATTAAAGCTGTCAAGTTTAAGGCAAGCAAATGATAGCTCATGCCGGCTAGTTGTCCGCTTTCCGGGGAGGCATTCAAACTCCAAGCCAGCGGCAACATCACGGCAGCCACCAAAAAAGCGGAACGATGCTGCGATACCGACACCCATGCCTGCTTTGCACACAAAGCAAAAATCACCAGCAACACAGGCCATGCCGCCATCACGACACCAACGGGAAACCATCCGTTTTGAAAAATCATCATCTCATCCGCAAAATGTTCAGACGGCCTATTATACGCGTCTCAAGCCATAGCTTTGACAATCCTGTCTGCCTTTGCCGTTAAAGCTTGTTTCGGCTGGTTTTGTTTACCCGAAAAAAGCGTTAGAATAACGGACTTTGCCGTTTAATTAAGGGGATGGACGCATGCTTTGGACAATATTGGCTTTAATTCTGCTTGCTGTCATAGCCGGCTTGTTCTGGTGGCGCCAGAAACAAGAGCAAAAGTGGCGCCAAGAATTGGCCCGACTCAGTGGCGACGAACAAGAAATAAACGAAGAAGACAGCCCGGTCGGTTTTTCCGACCAACTGGACAGCCTGAAACGTTTGTTCAGTATGAACAAGCACACTGCCGACAACCATAAAATCGCCCGCATCCGCCTGCTTTCTGCGCTCGAACACAATAAAACGCAACGCGCCGAAACAAACGAAGAGCATGCAGCAGAGCCGTTTGCCGAAGAGCCGGAACACATCGCAGCTACCGAAGAAGAAATCAAAGTTGCGCCTAAAACCCGTAAATCTGCCAAACCGGAACGTATTCCTAAAATCACGCCGTTTGCACAAATGGAAACTCCCGAATACAGCCCGTCTTTGGTGCAAAACAGCAATTTTGAAGAAATCACATTAGAAGAAGCCACCCGTTCCCTGCACGAAGCAGCGGTTGAAGAATGGAACGAGCATTTGGCAGAAAAAAATGCGCCGATTTACAAAGACGAAGTTGAAACTCCATTATTGCGCGCTTCATCCCTGCCGATGACCGGCATGGAAATCATCGACTACAACGACCCTATCTTGCGCCGCACACGCGAGCGTGCCTTGGCGCGTGCCAATAATGTCCGCGTGGCAGAAGCCAATGCGCCGCATATCGAAACCGTTCAGACGGCCTTAAGAACTGCCGAAAAAGAAGCCATCCTCCCCTATACTTCCATGCAGGCATTCCCTTCTGAAATCCAAGCGGAAGATATTCACGACAACCTTGCCCGCCGCACCGCCGCCCGCCACAAACTAGCTGCGGCCGTCGCCCCATTGCGCGACTACTCTCCGCGCACCATCGAAAATGACGAAATTCTGGCCAATTTGGGACAAATCAGCCGTCCTGCCAGCCTGCGCCGTCAAGTTCGCCATACCGAAGCGGCCGCCGAAAGATGGGCGCGCAAACAAGCTGCCACGGAAGCTGTTGCACCACAACCTGCCGTATCGGCAACGCCGTCCCGTCCAAAACCGGCTGCGCCTGTTAAAAAATCCCCTTATATCTCCCGACCTGCCGCGCCAAACGCAACCGTAGTCGAGCCGCCTGCCGTACCGGTTGTCCCGATGGCGAAAACCGATATTCCCGAGCCGCCCGTTTTCCAAACCTCGATTGCACCGATTGATATCCCCGAGCCGCCTGCTTTCGAACATAAAATCCAAGTGCCGATTTTTGATTCGCAAGTCAATGCGCATGTTAGCAATCAGCCTGAACGCAGTATCCGCGATTATTTAATCAGCGAATCTGCGGAAGAAGAAACAGAATTCGATGGTGAGCCGGAAGCGCCTGTACAAGCGGAAACAGAAGCGATTCAAGCGGTTGAAACGATTGAACCTGTTGAACCTGTTGAAACAATCGCAAGGCCGTCTGAATATACACAGACAGTCATTGAAACGCCTGTTCGAAGCGTAGAACCAAGCGTTCAAGAAGATACACCAAGCATAGCTATTCCAACTTCGGCAACCCTGACCGAGGCACACCTGCCGACCACTGCCCTGCTCCTGCCGCCGCAGTTTGACCCAAGCGCCTCGCAAACTGAAGAACAGTTGCTGGAAAACAGCATTACCATCGAAGAAAAACTGGCCGAGTTCAAAGTTAAAGTCAAAGTGATGGACTCCTATTCCGGCCCGGTCATTACGCGTTATGAGATTGAGCCTGATGTCGGTGTACGCGGCAGTGCCGTTTTGAACCTTGAAAAAGACTTGGCGCGCTCGCTTGGCGTGGCTTCCATCCGCGTGGTGGAAACTATCCCAGGCAAAACCTGCATGGGCTTGGAATTGCCTAATCCGAAACGCCAAATGATCCGCCTGAGCGAAATCTTCAATTCGCCTGCATTTACCGAGTCCAAATCCAAACTGACCCTCGCACTCGGCCAAGACATCACCGGCCAGCCTGTCGTCACCGACTTGGCCAAAGCGCCGCATCTGCTGGTTGCCGGTACGACCGGTTCGGGTAAATCCGTGGGTGTGAATGCCATGATTCTGTCCATGCTCTTCAAAGCAACGCCTGAAGACGTGCGCATGATTATGATTGACCCGAAAATGCTGGAATTAAGCATTTACGAAGGCATTCCTCACCTGCTCGCCCCTGTCGTAACCGATATGAAGCTGGCCGCAAACGCGCTGAACTGGTGCGTCAACGAAATGGAAAAACGCTACCGCCTGATGAGCTTTATGGGCGTGCGCAACCTTGCCGGCTTCAACCAAAAAATTGCCGAAGCCGCCGCTCGTGGCGAAAAAATCGGCAGCCCGTTCAGCCTCACGCCTGAAAATCCTGAACCATTGGAGAAACTGCCGTTTATCGTGGTCGTGGTAGATGAGTTTGCCGATCTGATGATGACTGCAGGCAAGAAAATCGAAGAGCTGATTGCCCGTCTTGCCCAAAAAGCACGCGCAGCCGGCATCCATTTGATTCTTGCCACCCAACGCCCAAGCGTGGATGTCATTACCGGACTTATTAAAGCCAATATTCCGACACGCATTGCCTTCCAAGTGTCCAGCAAAATCGACAGCCGCACGATTCTTGACCAAATGGGTGCGGAAAACTTGCTCGGTCAAGGCGATATGCTGTTCCTGCCACCCGGTACCGGCTATCCGCAACGTGTACACGGCGCATTCGCATCAGACAACGAAGTACACCGCGTAGTGGAATACTTGAAACAATTCAGCACGCCTGACTATATCGACGATATTTTAAGCAGCGGTTCGACCGAGGACTTTACCAGCACCAGCCGCAGCAACGACAGCGACCTCGACCCCATGTATGACGAAGCCGTTTCCGTTGTCTTGAAATCGCGTAAGGCCAGCATTTCCAATATCCAACGCCAACTGCGCATCGGCTACAACCGCGCTGCCCGCCTGATTGATCAAATGGAAGCCGACGGTATTGTTTCCCCGGCGGAAAACAATGGCAACCGCACCATCTTGGCGCAAAGCAGTGAGCATTTAGATTAACTTATCTCCATCAATAAAAGGCCGTCTGAAAAGTTTTCAGACGGCCTTTTTTAATCAGATAATGGGTTCAGAGATTCCAATTAAATAAACAAGCAAATAAGTAATCTGTAAACGGCATTTCTTACAAAAACAAATGCTTTTGCATTAACGGCATTTGCTTCGCTATCAAATAAATCCAGTCCCAATAATCAAAATTCGACCTGCCAAATATATGTCCCTATCCATTTGTCGCCATTTTCAGACGGCCTTTTGTCAGGACTAGAAAAAACAGGTAAATCCATTTTTCGATTAGAAACAATATTATTATGATTCATGCCTTCGGCAACACCCCACCCTTTACGAGGAAAAACAAATGAAAAAATATTTTGCAGAATTTTTCGGCACTTTCTGGCTGGTATTCGGCGGCTGCGGCAGCGCAGTTTTGGCAGCAGCTTACCCTGAGCTTGGCATTGGTTTTGCCGGTGTCGCTTTAGCATTCGGTTTGACCGTACTGACCATGGCTTACGCCGTTGGCCACATTTCCGGCGGCCACTTCAATCCTGCCGTTTCCGTCGGCCTTTTCATCGGCGGCCGTTTCAACGGTAAAGACCTGTTGCCTTACATCGTATCCCAAGTGATCGGTGCGATTACCGCTGCGGGCGTTCTGTATCTGATTGCTTCCGGTAAAACCGGTTTTGATGCTGTTGCTTCCGGCTTTGCCAGCAACGGTTTCGGCGAGCACTCTCCTAACGGTTACGACATGATGGCTGCTTTGCTGATCGAGTTCGTACTGACCGCATTCTTCCTGATCATCATCATGGGTTCTACCGACAAACTGGCTCCGGCCAGCTTTGCCCCTATCGCCATCGGTCTGGGTCTGACCCTGATTCACTTAATCAGCATTCCTGTAACCAATACTTCCGTTAACCCTGCACGCTCTACCGGCGTTGCCTTGTTCCAAGGCGGCTGGGCTGTTGAACAATTGTGGTTGTTCTGGTTGGCTCCTATTGCCGGCGCAGCAGTTGGCGCGGCTATTTACCGCTTCGTTTTGGCTAATGACGACAAATAATCTTGACGGAATGACATTCCCGGTGCGGCTGATACTCTAAACCGACTGCACCCAAGTTGCCGAGACACAAACGCACCGCCTGACTCAGACGGTGCGTTTGTTTTTGCCATGTTACAATACTTTCTTTTCCCACATTCTCAAACCATCATGCAAACCTTACCTTTTCAAACCGATATCGCTGACAGAATGCTGGTCAATACCGAAAACGAAACCATCCATCCCGATGCCGTATTCGTACAAACGCAAAACGGCTATTGGATTGCTTGGCACAACCAACAGGCCGCCCTGCTTGCCCCCGACACACCACCCGATATTCCCTGCTTTTGGGTAAAAGGCGCAGAAAGCCTGGAAGAGCTGGTAAGCATGGTAGAAAACGGCGAATTTGACGAAGTTGAAGAATTTGACGGTGATGATGATGCTTGGCAAGAAGCACTCGGATGCGGCCATCATCACGAAGGACACTGCGGATGCAGCCATTGAGATGCACAAAACGCCTGATTCCGGCACTTGCCCTTTGCCTGACGCTTAACGGCTGCGTTGTAGGTGCGGCTGTCGATTTGGCCGCCACAACCGTCCTGACTGCCGGAAAGTTGGTTGTCAAAGGAACGGGGGCAGTGATTGATGCCGCCATTCCCGACGGTAAAAAAGACAAGGATAAAGAAAAAGAAAAAGAAAAGAGCAAAGGAAAACCAAAATCGGAAGAAATCGTCTATAAAGAAGAATCCTCCGACGAAGTAACGCAATAATCCTTCAGACGGCCTCAGCAAGGTAACCAATCCTACTGAGGCCGTCTGAACATTCATCCTTACATATAGCCCTGTTCGCGCAAAGAGCAGGTTTCTTTTGCCGTCACGATAAAATGGTCCAACAGCGTAATATCGACCAAACTTAAAGCCTGTTTCAAACGCTCTGTAAACTGCACATCAGATTCAGACGGCCTTGCCAAACCGCCCGGATGGTTGTGTGCCAAAATCAAACTGTCGGCGTATTCATCCAATGCCAATTTGACGATTTCACGGATATAAACCGTATTTTCCGCCACCGTACCACGCGACAACTCCCGTACCGCAATCAATTGATTTTGACGATTGAGCAGCAAAGCAACGCTAACCTCGATTTTTTCATGCCCAAGATGCAGGCGCAGATAATCCGCAACCGATTTCGGGTTTGACAAAACAATCTGCTCCTGCAAATCTTCACCCAAAATCCGCCGCCCGATTTCTTTGACCACAGCAAATTGAGTATAGCTTGCCAAACCCATGCCCTTATAAGCAGCGAGTGTTTTGGCATCCGCACTCATCAGCTTCCCCAAACTGCCAAACTCACTCAACAAATAACGTGCCAAATCAACCGCGCTCATACCACGCGTTCCGACACGCAGCAAAATCGCCAGCAACTCCGCATCACTCAATGCCGCCGCACCGTGCGCTAAGAGCTTCTCACGCGGTCGCTCCCCTTCGGGCCATTCTTTGATACTCATGTTTTCCCTTTTTATTTATATAGCGGATTTAGTTTTAATTCCGAGTAAAACCGCCTCGCCCGATATAAAACGTAATCCATTATGGGTTTAGTAAATAAATGCAATTTGCGTATTTTATTCTATTTTGAATAATTATTTAAGACATATAGATAATAATTACCCCCTTTTGTGCAGAAAAACAACGTTACCCATTTTTACTATCTTATTTCCCTGCCTGCCTTTCCTTTCCTATTTGTTTCAAATCAGCCGATACAAGCAATTTCATATTGCCCCTATGAGGCTTAGGCTAATATAATATTGAGTTTGCCGAGAGCAAAAGCTTAGGCTTAAATTGCTTTCTATCCACGCTGCCCGTGCGCTTTACAAGAGTTTCAGACGGCCTCCGTCCGACTCCCGCCAGCAATCAAACAGCTTTTTATCGCCCATTCGAAAATCCGTTTTGCCGGTACTCGTCTTTCTTTTTGGAGTATTGCCATTATGACCGCAACCACTGCGTCTTCAGCCAAACCTTATCTGCAAATCCAAGGCTTGGTGAAAAAGTTTGGTGACAATTACGCTGTCGATAACATCGACTTGGACATTTACCAACATGAAATCTTTGCCCTCTTGGGCAGCTCAGGCAGTGGCAAATCCACGCTGCTGCGCATGTTGGCAGGCATGGAAAGCCCAAATCAGGGCAAAATCATTCTCGACGGCCAAGACATTACCAAGCTTGCTCCGTACGAGCGCCCAATCAACATGATGTTCCAAAGCTATGCCCTGTTCCCACACATGAGCGTTGAGCAAAACATCGCTTTCGGTCTGAAACAAGACAAAATGCCTAAAGGCGAAATCGACGCCCGCGTCGAAGAAATGTTGCGCCTGGTGCAAATGACCAAATACGCCAAACGTAAGCCGCACCAACTCTCCGGCGGCCAGCAACAGCGTATCGCTTTGGCGCGCAGCCTGGCGAAACGTCCTAAAATCCTGCTGCTTGACGAACCTTTGGGCGCACTCGATAAAAAACTGCGCCAACAAACCCAACTGGAATTGGTCAACACGCTGGAACAAGTCGGCGTAACCTGCATCATGGTTACCCACGACCAAGAAGAAGCCATGACCATGGCTACCCGTATCGCCATTATGTCTGACGGCCAATTGCGCCAAGTCGGTACGCCTAGTGATGTGTACGATTACCCTAACAGCCGCTTTACCGCCGAATTTATCGGCGAAACCAATATTTTTGACGGTGTCGTTGTTGATGACCGTGCCGATTTCTCTATCGTCAAATGTGATGGCTTGGAAAACCACGTCCGCATCGACCATGGCTTGGGCGTTCCGAACGACCATGAAATTTGGATCAGTATTCGCCCTGAAGACATTGATTTGCACAAAGAAAAACCGGAACACTTAGGCGCGCACAACTGGGCCCAAGGTACAGTCAAAGAGATTGCCTACCTGGGCAGCTTTGCGATTTACTACATCAAACTCGCCAACGGCCGTGTCGTCAAAAGCCAAGTTCCCGCACCTTATTGGTATGTGCGCAACATTACGCCGCCGACTTGGGACGAGACCGTCTATATCAGCTGGCCTGAAAACCAACCGACACCTCTGTACAGTTAATTTGAGGGAAATGCAATGGACCTTAAAAAACTGAAAAAGAAACTGTTTCGCCGCCCCGGCCAGCGTGCAGTTATTGCCGTACCGTATATTTGGCTCTTGGTGCTGTTTCTGATTCCGTTCGCCATCGTCTTGAAAATCAGCTTTGCCGAACAAGAAATCGCCATTCCGCCATTTACGCCTTTGACGACGATTGATGAAGACTTAGGCCGTCTGAACATTGCCATCAGCTATCAGAACTACGCCGACATCTTCCAAAACTTTTGGAATACGCTCAATCCGTTTGGCGACAGTGAAAACAGCAATATCTATCTGATGACCTACTGGTCTTCGATTAAGACCGCGCTGACGACGACCATCATCTGCCTGTTGATTGGTTATCCGACCGCTTATGCCATTTCACGCGCCAATCCGGCTGCGCGCAACGGCCTGCTGTTGGCAATCATGCTACCTTTCTGGACCTCTTTCCTGTTGCGTGTTTACGCATGGATGGGCTTATTGGGTCACAACGGCATCATCAATAATTTCTTAATCAAATATGGAATCATCAGCGAGCCTTTAGACTTGTTCTACAATGCGTTCTCGCTGAATTTGGTGATGGTTTACGCCTATCTGCCGTTTATGATTTTGCCGCTGTACACACAATTGGTAAAACTGGACAACCGCCTGCTCGAAGCCGCTTCCGACTTGGGCGCAGGTCCGATCAAATCGTTCTTTACCATTACCCTGCCTTTATCCAAAACAGGCATCATCGCAGGCTCTATGCTGGTCTTCGTTCCGGCCGTCGGTGAATTTGTGATTCCTGAATTGGTGGGCGGTTCTGAAAACCTGATGATTGGTAAAGTATTGTGGCAGGCATTCTTCGACCAAAACAACTGGCCGCTGGCTTCTGCTGTCGCCGTCGTCATGGTTGCCCTGCTGGTTGTACCGATTGCCCTGTTCCAGCACTATGAAAACCGCGAATTGGAAGAAGGAGGCAAATAATGCAGAAAACCAAATTATCCTGGTTCTTGAAACTGATGCTCCTGCTCTCGCTGGCATTCCTCTATATTCCGCTGGTAGTTTTAGTCATCTATTCTTTCAATGAATCCAAACTGGTTACCGTTTGGGGCGGTTTCTCAACCAAATGGTACGGCGCATTGATGGAAAACGACACCATCTTGGAAGCAGCTTGGCTGTCATTGCGTATCGCCATTGTTTCCTCACTTGCCGCCGTAGCACTCGGCACATTAGCTGGTTACGCTATGGCGCGTATCAAGCGCTTCCGCGGCAGCACCCTGTTTGCCGGTATGATTTCCGCGCCTATGGTGATGCCTGATGTGATTACCGGTTTGTCCATGCTGCTGTTGATTATTCAGGTGCAAATGTTCCTGCAAGGCAGCGAATTGCTGCAATCGCTATACTTCGATCGCGGTTTCTTCACCATCTTCCTCGGTCACACCACACTTTGCATGGCGTACATTACCGTCGTTATCCGCTCGCGCCTGGTGGAATTGGATCAATCCTTGGAAGAGGCTGCAATGGACTTGGGTGCCCGTCCGCTGAAGATTTTCTTCGTGATTACCCTGCCGCTGATTGCCCCTGCGATTGCTTCAGGCTTCCTCTTGGGCATTACCCTGTCTTTGGACGACTTGGTGATTACCTCCTTCCTATCAGGCCCGGGTTCATCGACATTGCCGCAAGTGATTTTCTCCAAAATCAAACTCGGCCTTGACCCTCAGATGAACGTTTTGGCAACCATCCTGATCGGTATCATCGGTACGCTGGTTATTGTTGTTAACTACTGGATGATGCGTCAGGCAACCAAACGGGAACGCGAGGCTGCCGAAGCCTACCGCCAAGAAAAATTGGCAGCCGAGAAAGCCGCCTAATATGCAGACAGGCTGTCCGATAAAGTGTCGGAACAGCCTGTTTTATTAACTGCATCTTATCCTTTCAGACGGCCTGAACCTAAACCCACATTTAAGGCCGTCTGAAAACCAATTTCAATGAAGTAAAAACCAACCTAAAGCTCAAATCATGATCAATCCCAGCTTCAAGGAATACCTTCCTTCCTACTATGTCAGCACGGCCAATCCCCATCCATCTTATCCGACGCTTGAAGGCCGTCTGAAAACTGAAACCTGCGTTATCGGCGGTGGCCTATCCGGCTTATGCACCGCCCTACCGCTTGCCGAAAACGGCCATGAAGTCATCGTACTTGAAGCCGCTCGTATCGGTTTCGGCGCATCAGGTCGCAGCGGCGGACAAGTCATCAGTGACTTTGCCTGCGGCATGGAAGAAATCGAAAAACAAGTCGGCTTGGAACAGGCACAATGGTTCTGGCAGCAATCCCTGCAAGCCGTCGAACTGGTTGACTCGCGCATTCAAAAACACAATATCCAATGCGATTGGCAACGCGGCTACGCTACCGTCGCCGTCCGTCCTCAGCATTGGGAAGAATTGCAGCAATGGCACGAACACGCTCAAAAACATTATGGTGCAAGCCATTACCAGCTTTGGGATAAAGCCACGCTGAAGCAACAACTTGCCAGCGATATGTATCAAGGCGCGCAATTTGATCCTTTATCCGGTCACTTGCACCCGCTTAATTACACCCTAGGCATTGCCAAAGCGGCAGCCGATGCAGGCGCACAACTTTTTGAGCAATCCCCGATGACGCGTATCGAGCCATGCAATAACGGCTGGCTGGTTCATACACCTAATGGCAGCGTCGAGTGCAAAAACCTCGTTTATGCCGTCAATACTTATGCCGGTTTACACCCGAAATTCAAAGTATTGGAACAAAAAGCCATTGCAGTCAGCACCTTTATCATTGCCACCGAGCCTCTGGGTGAGCGTGCCAAAGACCTGATCCGTAACAATATGGCCATCTGCGACAACCGCCACGTCCTCGATTACTACCGCCTCAGCGCCGACGGCCGCCTGCTCTTCGGCGGCAAAGACAACGAGTTTATCGACGATCCAGACCGCATGACCGAACTCGTCCGCCAAGACATGTTGAAAGTTTTCCCGCAACTTGCCGATGTCAGAATCGAGCATTCTTGGGGAGGCGAATGCGACATTACGCGCAACCTCGTCCCACATTTCGGCCGCCTCGCCCCTACCGTTTTCTACGCCCAAGGCTATTCCGGACACGGCATGGCGATTACCGGCATTGCCGGCTTGGCAATTGCCGAGGCCATCATGGGAGATGAGGGCCGTCTGAAACCTTTTGAGCAACTGCGCCACAGCAACATCATTACCCAGCCTTTCCTGCGCAAACTCGGCTCTTTCCTCGGCTCAAAATACTATCAATGGAAAGACAGCCACTAAATCCAAGCAACAAACATATTTCAGACGGCGGCAGATTCAAGTAAAATTCAGGCCATCTGAAAGCTTAGATACGACAAAATTCAATCATTTATCAGCAAGGAAACCATCATGAGCAACCATCATAAACTCATCATCCTCGGCTCCGGCCCTGCCGGCTATACTGCCGCCGTGTATGCTGCCCGTGCCAACCTCAACCCTGTAATCATTACCGGCGTTGAGCAAGGCGGACAACTGATGACCACCACCGAAGTGGACAACTGGCCTGCCGATGCCGAAGGCGTACAAGGTCCGGAACTGATGGCTCGTTTCCAAGCTCATGCCGAACGCTTCGGTACTGAAATGATTTTTGACCAAATCCACACCGTTGATTTGCAAAACCGTCCGTTTACCCTCAAAGGCGATATGGGCGAATACACTTGCGATGCACTCATCGTTGCCACCGGCGCATCCGCCAAATATTTAGGTTTGCCAAGCGAAGAAACCTTTGCCGGAAAAGGCGTTTCCGCCTGTGCGACTTGCGATGGTTTCTTCTACAAAAAACAAGATGTTGCCGTAGTCGGCGGTGGCAATACCGCTGTGGGAGAAGCACTCTACCTTGCCAATATCGCCAACACCGTTACCCTGATTCACCGCCGCGATAGCTTCCGTGCCGAAAAAATCATGGTGGACAAACTGATGCAACGCGTCGAAGAAGGCAAAATCATCCTCAAGCTCAACAGCTCGGTTGATGAAATCTTGGGCGACGAAAGCGGCGTTACCGGTGCACGCCTGAAACACAATGACGGCAGTACTGAAGAAATCGCTGTAAAAGGCGTTTTCATCGCCATCGGCCACAAACCCAACACCGATATCTTCAAAGGTCAACTCGATATGGATGAAACCGGCTACCTGAAAACCAAAGGCGGTACCGGTGACAATGTCGGCGCAACCAATATCGAAGGCGTATGGGCGGCAGGCGACGTCAAAGACCATACCTACCGTCAAGCCATCACCAGCGCCGCTTCCGGCTGCCAAGCCGCGCTTGATGCCGAACGTTGGCTCGACCGCCACGGTGTATAAACCTCTAAGCTACGCCCTATTCTTTAAAACATAATCAAAAGGCCGTCTGAAATTTCAGACGGCCTATAATCTATCTGCCACACTAAATATTCATTTTAAAAGCAAATTTATATCAAATAAGTACTTTTGCTTTATAATAACGACAAATACCCAACAAACAGGGAACGAACATGAAAAAAACACTAATGACACTTATCCTTTGCGCACTGACTCCTGCCGCCCTGGCTGCCGATACTTACGGCTACCTGGCCATGTGGCAAAACCCAGCCAACAGCGATGAAGCGCTGCAAATCAAAACCACCAAAGAAAATGCCACCCAACTGGATGCGACAGCCGAACTCGAAACATTCTGCAAAGGCCAAGATGCCTTAGCCGGCATCGGTGCAGGCCAAGCAACAGGCTGCAAAACGGTTGTCCCTCTGCACAACACCTGTATCGCTGTTGCCTATCCTAAAGCCATGGGCAAATTGACTGCTCAAAACGTGGTAGCCATTACCTCCCCACGTTTCAAAACCGTGCATCAAATTGCCTTGAACCAATGTATCAAAAAATACGGCTCACAAGGACAATGTGCTTTAGAAACAGTCTATTGCACTTCCGAAACCTACTATCAAGGTACAGTCAAAACCCTTTGGGAAAAAATCAAATCCATTTAAGGCCGTCTGAAAATAAAACCGGCTTGCCCGATATTCTCCATATCACGGCAAGCCGGTTTTTTATTCTGGCTTTTATTTGCTGTTTTTTTCCAACAATTTGGCCACAACGCCTTCAGCCTGTTTCACCAAATCAGGGTTGGTTCGGAAGTGGTTTTCATCATTTAAAGAGTAGCTGACAGTAGAAACCGCATACTTCGTGCTTCGCAACACAAATACGCCTTTACGCAAGATTTCGTCATTGCCTTTGGTTTTGTAACGCAGATTATACGGGCAAGAAGAATCATACAGTTTGCCACGGTTGTCTGCGGTTACAATCGTGCTGCCAATGCCGCGTTTTGCCAAAGCTTTGGACAAAGCCTTGTCCAAATCATGCGGACGCACTTTTGCATTCTGAATGATGCAGACATGTTTGATGCTGGTCAGCTCTTCAGGTTTCAATACTCTTTGTTCCGTAGTAGAACACGCGCCCAGCAACAATACGGCTGAAGCCGCTGCTAAAATCATGGTTTTCATCTGTTTTCCTTTTTAAAATTTTCAAACAATAAATATTCAGACGGCCTTTACAAAAAGGCCGTCTGAAAAAATCAACGTACGTTTTTCATCAAACGTTGTTTCTCACGCTTCCAATCCGCTTCTTTCAGGCTTTGGCGTTTGTCATGCTGTTTCTTACCCTTGGCCAAACCGATTTCCACTTTGATTCTACCACGTGTGTAATGCAGGTTTAAGGGCACAATCGTATAACCGGCACGTTCGGTTTTACCGATTAACTTGTTGATTTCCGATTGTTTCAACAACAACTTACGCGGACGGACAGGGTCGGGTTTGACGTGTGTCGAGGCAGTGGGCAATGCGGTAATGTGGCAGCCCACCAAATAGAATGCGTCTTTTTTCCAGTAGATATAGCTTTCTTTTAATTGCACGCGTGCAGCGCGGATGGCTTTGACTTCCCATCCCTCCAATACTATACCGGCTTCGATTTGGTCTTCGATAAAGAAATCGTGAAAGGCTTTTTTATTATTGGCAATACTCATTGTGCTGATTCTTTACAAACTTTTCAGACGGCCTATTTTATCAGGCATGCTTAAAAAATAAAACGGCAAACGGTTTTGAAACGTTTATTCGCTTAAAACATGGCGGCGGTAAAAACGGTCGATATCAGCAATCGCTTTTTCATCTTCAGGGCGCAAATCCAGTTTCAAATCGGCAAGGCGGATTAAGATTTGGTCTTCACGCTCGGCAACGGCGCAGCTGACCTCGCCTTCGCTACGAAAATGACGGATAAGCTCGTCTAACTGGTTTAAAGCATTTTGATAAGATGAATTTTGATTCACAATTTTTAACTCGAACGCCCATAAAAAATGGCGGGAAACCCCGCCATGATTTTACGGCTTACGCCGCGCATTTGATTAAGCAGCTTGAATGTTAGCAGCTTGTTTGCCTTTAGGGCCGGTGGTTACGTCGAAAGATACGCGTTGACCTTCTTTCAGGGTTTTGAAACCATCCATGTTGATCGCTGAGAAGTGAGCGAACAAATCTTCGCCACCTTCATCAGGAGTGATGAAACCAAAACCTTTAGCGTCGTTAAACCATTTTACGATACCGGTTGCCATTAGAAACTTCCTATACTTAAAAATTAACAAAATCAGCAAAACAAGGCATACAGCAAACTAAAACGTTCAGCGTTTCTCCCACGTATCACATACGCGGTCGAGTGCCAACTTCTGCTTAACCGTCTTTTTACATTTGTTAAGACAAAACGTCAAGCTATGTTTTCAAAAAAGTGGGAAAATAGAAAAAAATTGCCGAAATACAACAGAAAACTGTTTACACTCTAAAACAGGCCGTCTGAAAACTGAAACCTAAGCTTATGAACCATCCGAATACCGACCACCAATCCGATACCCTGCTCAGCGATATCAACACACAGCCGCCGAAACGTTACGGCGTATTTTTATTGAACGACGATTACACCACCATGGAATTTGTCGTCGAAATCCTGACCGAAGTCTTTATGCTTACACAGGAACAGGCAGTGGCCGTCATGTTGCTGGTGCACCACGAAGGCAAAGGCCTGTGCGGCACCTACACGCGCGATATTGCGCAGACCAAGCAACATCAGGTCATGGAACGTGCCAAAGCTGAAGGGCATCCGCTCAAATGTATAGTCGAAGAGGTTTAAATCATGCTTTCACCCGAATTGGAACACATCCTGCAACTGCTCTACCGTGAAGCACGCAACGCCCGTTATGAGTTTATCAGCTTGGAACACCTGCTTTTGGTGTTGATAGAAGAAGATGCGGCTGTGCCGAACGTCTTGAAACTGTGTGGTGCGGATTTGAAAGTCCTGTCCGAGCAGCTTGCGGCCAGCGTTGCAGAAAATACACCGCAAATTCCCGATCATCTTCTGGATACGGTCGAAACCCAGCCGACATTGGGCTTCCAACGCGTCATCCAACGGGCAATGGTGCATACCCAGTCTGCCGGCAAAGCCGCAGTAGAGCCTTTGGATATTTTGGTTGCCATGATGAGCGAATCTGAAAGCCATGCCGTTTATTTCCTCAAATTGCAATCCATTACACGCTTTGAAGTCTTGCGTTGCATTGCCCATGGCTCGCCTGATGACGAAGACTGCAATGATTCAGACGGCCTGGGACGCGAGGGCGAAGAAGCGGAACAGAAAACCGGCTCTCTTTCCGACTACACCGTCAACCTCAACGCCGAAGTCAAAGCCGGCCGTATCGACCCTTTGATTGGTCGCAAACACGAAATGGAAAGGCTGGTACAAATCCTGTGCCGCCGCCGCAAAAACAATCCGCTTTTGGTCGGCGAGGCTGGTGTGGGCAAAACCGCGCTGGCGGAAGGCTTAGCACACCAAATCGTCAACGGCGATATTCCCGACGTGCTGAAAGAAGCCGAAGTATACGCACTGGATATGGGTTCGCTTTTGGCGGGCACGAAATACCGCGGCGACTTTGAAGCACGGGTCAAATCCGTCTTGAAACAGCTCGAAAAAATCCCGCACGCCATTTTATTCATCGACGAAATCCACACCATCATCGGCGCGGGCAGCACCAGCGGTGGCACAATGGATGCGTCTAACCTGCTCAAACCTGCGCTGGCAAAAGGCTCGCTGCGCTGCATCGGTGCGACCACTTATGACGAATACCGTACCATTTTCGACAAAGACCACGCCTTAAGCCGCCGTTTCCAAAAAATTGACGTGGTCGAGCCTACCATTTCCGAAACCGTACAAATCCTGCGCGGCTTGAAACCGATGTTTGAAGATTTCCACCAAGTCCGCTATACGCAAGGCGCACTTGAAGCCGCAGCCGAACTTTCCGCCCGCTACATCAACGAACGTTTCCTGCCCGACAAAGCCATCGACGTAATGGATGAAGCAGGCGCGGCGCAACGGATTTTGCCCAAATCCAAACAGAAAAAAGTCATCGGCAAAGCGCAAATCGAAACCGTCATCGCCAAAGTTGCGCGGATTCCCGAAAAAACCGTGTCGCACGACGACAAACAAGTGTTGCAATTCCTCGGCCGTGATTTGAAAAACATGGTTTACGGTCAGGAAAACGCCATTGACGCGCTGGTTGCCGCCGTCAAAATGTCGCGCTCCGGCCTCGCCCTGCCCGACAAACCGATAGGCAGTTTCCTCTTCTCCGGCCCAACCGGCGTCGGCAAAACCGAAGTCGCCAAACAGCTTGCCTACTCGATGGGCGTACCGCTGCAACGCTTTGATATGTCCGAATACATGGAACGCCACGCCGTATCGCGCCTCATCGGCGCACCACCAGGCTACGTCGGCTTTGAACAAGGCGGCCTTTTGACCGAAGCCGTCAACAAGCAGCCGCATTGCGTGTTGCTCTTGGACGAAATCGAAAAAGCCCACCCCGACATTTTCAACGTCCTCCTGCAAGTCATGGACGCAGGCAAACTGACCGACAACAACGGCAAGAGTGCCGACTTCCGCAACGTCATCCTGATTATGACCACCAACGCAGGCGCGGAAAGCCTCAGCCGACCCAACCTCGGCTTTACCGCCAAACGCGAGCGCGGCGACGAAATGCAGGCAATCAACAAACTCTTCACGCCCGAGTTCCGCAACCGCTTGGACGCGATTATCCCATTTGCGCCCTTGTCCGAACCCATTATCGTCAAAGTCGTGGACAAATTCCTGCTCCAGCTCGAACACCAGCTCCTCGACAAAAAAGTCGAAGCCGAATTCACACCGGCATTGCGCAAATATCTGGCGGAAAAAGGTTTCGACCCGCAAATGGGCGCACGCCCGATGAACCGCCTGATCCAGGAAAAAATCCGCAAACCGCTCGCCGACGAACTTCTGTTCGGCAAACTCACCGAAGGTGGCTTTGTGCTGATAGACTGGGATGCAGCAAAAGAAAAAGCCGTGTTGAAGTTTAAGAAAAGCAAGGTCAAACCTGAAACAGAAACTGTTTAACCGACTGAAAAATAAAAGGCCGTCTGAAATTTCAGACGGCCTTTTTATCCCAATCAAAAATCTGATTTACAAAACAGATTTAACAGTGGCAACCACATTGTCTACGGTAAAGCCGAATTCTTTGAACAGCAAATCAGCAGGTGCAGACTCGCCGAAGCGGTTGATACCGACCACGGCGCCGTTCAAACCGACGTATTTATACCAACCGTCGGCATGTCCGGCTTCTATGGCTACGCGTGGCAAACCTTCCGGCAGAACAGCGGCTTTATAGGCGGCATCTTGACGGTCGAATACATTGGTAGAAGGCATGGAAACAACGCGTACGGCAATACCTTGTTCTGCCAATACTTTTTGCGCTTCCAGAGCCAATTCAACTTCAGAACCGGTAGCAATTACAACAGCTTGTGCATTGCCTTGAGCTTCACTGATGACGTAGCCACCGCGTTTGATGTCGTTCAGCTGTTGTTCATCACGCGCTTGGAATTTCAGGTTTTGACGGCTGAAAATCAAGCTGGACGGATGATCGGCAGCTTTAACGGCTTCAGCCCACGCCACCAAAGATTCAACGGTATCGCATGGACGCCATACATCCATATTTGGAATTAGGCGCAGAGTGGCAGTTTGCTCGATAGGTTGGTGGGTAGGACCATCTTCGCCCAAACCAATGGAATCGTGAGTGAACACAAATACAGGGTTGATTTTCATCAGCGACGCCATACGCAAAGCATTACGCTCGTATTCGCTGAACATCAGGAAAGTCGCGCCGAATGGTTTAACACCGCCATGCAGGGTAAGGCCGTTCATGATTGCGCCCATGCCGAACTCGCGAACGCCGTAGTGAATATAGTTGCCGCCGTGTTCGCGGGTAACGGAAACGCTGTTTGACCAGTCAGTCAGGTTGGACGGGGTCAAGTCTGCAGAACCGCCCACCAATTCAGGCAGCTCTTTTGCCAAGATTTCGATGCTGTTTTGGCTGGCTTTACGGGTGGCGATGGTTTCTGCTTTGGCGCACACTTCTTTCAATGCGGCTTGAACGTAAGCATCGAAGTTTTCAGGCAGTTTTTTATCCATGCGACGCACAAATTCTGCGGCTTCGGCAGGATATTTGGCTTGATATTGAGCGAAGAGTTCGTTCCATTCGGCCTCAAGTTTCGCGCCTTTTTCTTTTGCATCCCATGCAGCATAGATCTCTTGAGGGATTTCAAACGCAGGATAAGCCCAACCCAAATGTTTGCGCGTGGCTTCGATCTCGTCCGCACCCAAAGGCGCACCGTGGGTTTTGTGGCTGCCTTCTTTGTTAGCACTGCCTTTACCGATTAAGGTTTTGCAGCAAATCAGGGAAGGTTTGCCGGTTTCGGCGCGGGCGGCTTCAATGGCCGTCTGAATGGCATCGGTATCATGACCGTTTACATTTGGAATCACCTGCCAGCCGTAGCTTTCAAAACGTTGCGGGATGTTTTCGGTAAACCAACCGTCCACTTTACCGTCAATGGAAATATTGTTGTCATCATATAAAACAATCAGTTTGCCCAAACCTAAAGTGCCGGCAAGCGAGCAGGCTTCGTGCGATACGCCTTCCATCATACAACCGTCGCCCATGAAGACGTAGGTGTGGTGGTCAACGATGTTCAAACCGTCTTTATTAAATTCGGCAGCCAAGATTTTTTCGGCTAAAGCCATGCCCACTGCGTTGGCAATACCTTGTCCCAATGGACCGGTCGTGGTTTCCACGCCGTCGGTGTAGCCATATTCAGGATGGCCGGGGGTTTTACTGTGCAGTTGGCGGAAATTTTTCAGATCATCAATAGAAACGTTGTAGCCGGTCAGGTGCAACAGGCTGTAAAGAATCATGGAAGCATGACCATTGGAGAGGACAAAACGGTCGCGGTTGTAGAATTTCGGGTTGGCCGGATTATGATTGAGGAACTTCGTCCACAACACTTCTGCCATTTCCGCCATACCCATAGGCGCACCCGGGTGGCCTGAGTTGGCTTTTTGTACGGCATCGACTGAGAGGAAACGGATTGCGTTTGCCAGTTGAGACATGGTTTGACCTTCCTTGGACAAGATTGGAAATATGAAAAAAGGTGTACCGATTATCGCCTGAATCAGCCGTGCTTTCAAGGATAGCTTTTGATATTCGCTTTGTCAGACGGCCTGTTTCCACTCGGTTACCCGAAACGGACGGGACAGATGATATTAACTGTTATTTCGTTTTGAAACAGTGCTTTATATATTTTTATCGTGTAAATAGCAAATCACTATAAGTTTGCACACATGCCGAACCATAAACCTTTGAATACTGCCCTTTTCAGACGGCCCTACATCAAACGGCCGCAAGGAATCCATCGTTAATACGAAGTCCCTCTTTTGCTTTGAATAGAGTCAAATGTTATGATTTGTATGCACGCGAAAGGCCGTCTGAAAATATCCACATCAAACTACTACCATGACAACAGGCTTGTGTGCACTTCATCAAGGAACACTGAAATGTCACCAGAAAACCAAGCTGAAAATACCACACCCTCAACAGAAAAAACAGCAAAAGCCACTCCGCCCAAACCTTCCAAACCTAAATCCAGCGTGATTCAAATCCATCCTGAAGGCGAACGCATCCATCCTAAAAAGGCGGAAGGACGCTTTGCCAAACTGCGTATCGCCGCAGTATTGGCGACCCAGTTTGTATTTTACGTTATTCCATGGTTCAACTGGAGCGGCCGTCAGGCGGTTTTATTCAATATCCCTGACCGTCATTTCTTCATTTTCGGACTGTCGCTGGGTATGGGCGATTTGATTTACCTTGCCTTACTGCTGATGATTTGCGCATTCGGATTGTTTTGGTGGACAACCATTGCCGGTCGTTTGTGGTGCGGCTATTCATGCCCGCAAACGGTTTACACCGAAATTATGCTGTGGATTGACAACTTGGTCGAAGGCGATAGAAACAAACGCCTAAAACTGGAAAAATCGCCTTGGAACTTTACTAAAATTCGCATTAAGGCCACCAAATACCTGCTGATTTTCCTTGTCTGCGCATGGACAGGTATCACTTTTGCAGGCTGGTTTATCCCGATCCGCCAATTTGTTCCCGATTTATTCACCGGAGCAGCAGGCGGCGGCGCAATGTTTGCCGCAGCATTTTACGGATTCATGACTTTCTTCTTCGCCCACATCATGCGCGAAAAAGTGTGTCTGCATATGTGTCCGTATGCACGTTTCCAAAGTGCAATGTTTGACAAAGACACGCTGATTATTTCTTACGATACCGAACGCGGCGAACCGCGCGGCGCACGCAAGAAAACCGCCAACAAAGAAGACAGCGGCTTGGGCGACTGCATCAACTGCACCATGTGCGTGCAAGTCTGCCCCGTCGGTATCGACATCCGCGACGGTTTGCAATACCAATGTATCGGCTGCGCGGCGTGTATCGATGCCTGCGACGAAATCATGGACAAAATGGGCTACGAGCGCGGCTTGATCCGTTATACAACCGAAGGCGCGTTGGAACACGAATACCCTGAAAGCGACATCAAAAAACGCTTGAAACGTCCGCGCGTAGCTGGTTATGGCGCAGTACTCCTGGTGGTCATCATCGCCTTCCTGGTCGGCATTTCCACCCGAAAAATGGTCGAAGTCGATATCCTGAAAGACCGTGGTGTCATGGTTCGCGAAAACAGCCAAGGCTGGTTGGAAAATGCCTATAACCTGCGTATTATCAACAATAGTGAAAACGAACAACTGATGACCGCAACCGTCAAAGGCTTTGACGAAATCGCGCTGACCGGCCTGCCTGAAAACGGTATTAAAATTGCGCCGCGGGAAACCGTTACCATCCCAGTACAGGTATCTACCATTCCCGAATACGCCGACAAAGGCAGCCATCCGATTGAATTTACCTTTATCTATCGCGAGACCGGCTCTGCCGACTCCAAACCGACTACTTTAGAAGAAAAAGCAACCTTTATCGGAGAATAAACGGTGTCCCCACAACCCAAAATCAAACCTTGGTACAAACATATTTGGCCCTGGGTGCTGATGGCAGGCCCCATCTTCGTCGTTATCGCCAGCGTTTCCATGTTCTTCGTCGCAAAAGAACACACGACAGACTTGGTGTCTGACGATTACTACAAAGACGGCAAACACATCGAAATCCAACTTCACCGTGATGAAGAAGCCGTTAAACGGCAAATTCAAGTGCAGGTCTTAATCAGTCCGGATATGAATGCCGCCAAAGTATTCGTCAGCGGACAATTCGATACCAAACAGCCATTAAACCTATTGTTGATGCACCCGACGCGCAAAGCCGATGACCAAACCGTCAAGCTGCGCGCCGTAACAGCCGAACCACAAAACGGCCGCATGGAATACGAAGCCGTCTTTAAACCTTTACGCCCAACCAATCATTGGTACTTACGCGTTGAAGATGCCTCAGGCGTATGGCGTGTTGAAAACAAATGGATAGTCAGCCAAGGCAATGCAGTCAATCTGACGCCTATGGACAAATTGTTCGACAACGGCAAACAAGCCGCTTCAACAGAACAATAAATCCCGACCCAGGCCGTCTGAAACCTTTCAGACGGCCTGAAATCTTCATACCCTCTTATATTCCCTTCCAAATATGATTTTTTCCGATTGGCGCAGACTGACCGAAAATGAAGTCCGTATGGCAAAACAAGTTTTTGCGGACAGCATAGACTTCCACCACATCAAAATATATCGCGGCATTCCACTTATACCCAACGCCAATACCGCCATTGCGCCCAATGGAAACATATACTTTCCTCGTAAACACTGCCCTGATGATTTCACTCAAGCCGGCATCGCCTACAAAATCTGGCTGATTCATGAGCTGACACATGTCTGGCAACACCAGCGCGGTCACAAAGTTTGGCTTTCCGGCCTATTCATCATGCTCAAAGGCGGATACAGAAAACGCAAAGCTTACGCCTACCCTATCCCCTTACCCCACATCAACCAATTAAATATCGAACAGCAGGCAGACCTTATTGCTCACTATTTCGCAGCTACTTTTCTACCCAAAAACATTTACACCCCGCAACAGCCTATTTTTCAGACGGCCTTAGCAGATTTTCTTCACAACCCACACGACAAAAATCTATGCCCAAGATACTTGTCGGCAAAAAAACAACACTTCAAAAAGCAGAGTGAACAAATAAGCTATAATGAACAACCCGACACATCATCCAAAAGATCCCAAACCATGCCTTGGAACATACCTATTTTACTTACCTGGATGCGCGTCCTATTAATCCCCGTGTTCACCATCCTATTCTATTTACCGAACACATGGATTCAACCACAAACCGTCAACTGGACAGCCGCTATCATCTTTGCACTTGCAGCTATTACAGACTGGTTCGACGGCTTTTTAGCACGCCGCTGGAAACAAACCTCCGACTTCGGTGCATTCCTCGACCCCGTTGCCGACAAGCTCATGGTTGCCGTTGCCCTGCTCCTGCTCGTCAGCCTTGGCAGAACATACGCCATCTTCGCCATGATTATTATCGGCCGGGAAATCACCATTTCCGCCTTGCGCGAATGGATGGCACAAATGGGCAAACGCGGCAGCGTTGCAGTGGCCACTATCGGCAAATTCAAAACCACCGCCCAAATGATCGCCATCTTCCTTTTGCTTATCGGCACAGACAAATATAACGATCCTTTCTATCTCATTGGTAACATATTGATGTTTATAGCATCTGTATTGACCATCTGGTCCATGTGCTACTACCTGAAAATGGCATGGAAAGAATTCAAATAAATTTTTAAAAAAAATAAAAACAAAATACTTGACGCACGCGATTAAATCCATAATAATTGCGTCTTCTTCGATATACGAAGCAACAAACTATCAGAGCGGGAATAGCTCAGTTGGTAGAGCGCAACCTTGCCAAGGTTGAGGTCGCGAGTTCGAGACTCGTTTCCCGCTCCAGTTTAATTTCAGATGCACTCAAATGCGGGAATAGCTCAGTTGGTAGAGCGCAACCTTGCCAAGGTTGAGGTCGCGAGTTCGAGACTCGTTTCCCGCTCCATTCTGATTACTTGTTGATTGTTCTTTTTCAATATGCGGGAATAGCTCAGTTGGTAGAGCGCAACCTTGCCAAGGTTGAGGTCGCGAGTTCGAGACTCGTTTCCCGCTCCATTAAATCATGCATCCGAATACGCGGGAATAGCTCAGTTGGTAGAGCGCAACCTTGCCAAGGTTGAGGTCGCGAGTTCGAGACTCGTTTCCCGCTCCAGTTTCATACTACAACACTCAAACGTAGTTTTGGCGAGATAGCAAAGTGGTTATGCAGCGGATTGCAAATCCGTCTACGCCGGTTCGATTCCGACTCTCGCCTCCATCCCTTTCATGGCGGGGTGGCAGAGTGTTTATGCTATAAGGGGTGCAACCCTTATACAGGCCGGTTCAAATCCGCGCCCCCGCCTCCAATTTCTCAATTTACTGTCTACGCCCGGGTGGTGAAATAGGTAGACACAACGGACTTAAAATCCGTCGGCCCTAAACCGGCCGTGCCGGTTCGATTCCGGCTCCGGGCACCAATAAATATCTGAATTTATTGAAAAACCTAATATTCTAAATTTCTAATTGACAGCTTATTTGTAAGGCTGTCTTTTTTGTTTGTGCCTGATTTGTATCTAACTTGCGCCATTTGCGTCAAATGTGACAAGCTCGTGCAAAGGTCTCAGGCTATGACAACGAGGAAGACCGGTAGCATCTGGTAATCATCGTTTGCTGGACGGCATTATGCGCAAAGCCCACCGCAACCGTCCGCTGATGGAAGCGTAAACCAAACGTAACCGACATCTATCGAAGACCCGTTATGTGGTCGAACAAAGCTTCGGTACGCTGCACCGTAAGTCCCGCTACACTCGGGTAGCCTATTTCGGTCTGATTAAAGTGAGTGCATAAAGCCATCTGAAGGCAATGTGTTTAAACCTGTTGAAAGCAGCTAACAGGCTAAGTGCGCCTGTTGTTACCTAAAAGGCGGCCCGGATGCCTGATTATCAGGTATCTGGGGAGAGTAAAGAGGGGGGTTTGAGTAGAATCAGTGGGTACTTGGAACGAAAACAGTCGAAAATCTATGTTTGGATTTCGGCTGCTGGAAGGAAAAGGAATTTTGCAAAGGTCTCATTTTAAAATTTCCCAAAATGATAAGGCCATCTGAAAATCCTTTTTCAGACGACCTTATCATTCAAATCAGAAGGACTTAAACCAATTTCTCCAGCATCCATTTAACGTAACGGCTGACGCCTTGTTTTACATCCAAGAATTCTTCTTTATACCCAGCTTCGCGCAGCTTGGTAATATCCGCTTGAGTAAAGCTCTGATATTTGCCTTTGAGTGCATCTGGGAATGGAATATAACGGATAAGTTCTTCTTCAACCAACTCTTTCAAACTCATTTCAGGCTTGCCTTCGGCCGCACGACAAGCGTTGACGGTTGCGGCGGCAAGTTCGTTAAACTGTTGGCTACGACCTGTACCGAGGTTAAAGATACCTGAAAGCTCAGGATGATCGAAGAAGTAAAGGTTAACTTTGGCAACATCTTCTACGCTGACAAAATCGCGTGTTTGCTCACCATTACCGTAGCCGTCATTGGCGCCAAACAGATTAACATAACCATGCTCGCGGTATTGGTGGAAATGATGGAAGGCGACGGATGCCATACGGCCTTTGTGTTGCTCCTGCTGTCCATATACGTTGAAGTAGCGGAAGCCAACGACTTGGGCGGTCAGGCCTTCTTTCATGCGGCGGCGCAATACTTGGTCAAACAAGAATTTAGAGTAGCCATATACATTGAGCGGTTTTTCCAGTTCGCGCTCTTCGCGGAAGATTTCGCCCTTGCCGTACACTGCGGCGCTGGAAGCATAAAGGAACGGAATGCGTTCATCCTGACACCAGTCCAAGAGATCAAGTGTGTACTGGTAGTTGTTGTCCATCATGTAAAGGCCGTCATGATTCATGGTATCAGAACATGCGCCTTGGTGGAAAACGGCTTCGATATCGTCGTAAGGCAGAAGATGGCCGCGCACTTGACGGATAAATTCGTGTTTATCGAGATAATGGGCAATTTCACACTCGGCAAGGTTTTTAAATTTTTCGCCTTTGCTCAAATTGTCGACGGCAACAATGTCGGTAATACCGCGCTGGTTAAGTGCTTTGACGATGTTGCTGCCAATAAAGCCGGCCGCGCCTGTTACGATAATGGTCATAATGAATTTCCTTTATTTTGATTTTTCAGACGGCCTTGAAGAAATCATGCTGTCTAAAAATAAAAACTTGTCTGTCTGGATTATTTTCCAACTCTATTTTCAGACGGCCTTTAGATTTTAAGGCCGTCTGAAACCGCAATTATTGCTCTTCCAATGCCTTAGTCAATTCGGCAAACGAGCAAACCGCTGTACCAAGTTTTGCCACGACAACACCTGCCGCAGTATTGGCAAGGTGCATCGCTTCGGGCATGGTATAACCAGCGGCCAAACCCAAGCCCACTCCGGCAATAACGGTATCGCCTGCACCCGATACATCATAGACTTCTTGGGCCCGTGTAGGCTGATAAATCGGCTCGCCCTCATTGAACAGGGTCATACCCTCTTCACTTCGGGTCAGCAAAATCGCGGTCAAATCAAGATGACGGCGCAGGTTTTGGGCTTTTTCAGTCAAATCATTTTCGTTTTTCCAGCTACCCACCACTTCTTTCAACTCTGCACGGTTAGGCGTAATCAGCGTAGCGCCGGCATATTTTTCGTAATCATCGCCTTTGGGGTCGATTAAAACAGGTTTACCGGCCTGTTTCGCCCAATCGATCATATCGGAAATATGCGACAGGCCGCCCTTGCCGTAATCTGAAAAAATAATGGCATCGTATTCAGGCAACACTTCGCAATATTGATGCTTGATTTGTTCCAACACTTCACGATGAGGCGATTCTTCAAAATCAAGTCGGATAAGCTGCTGATTACGGGCAACAACGCGCAATTTGACAGTAGTCGCAATTTGCTTGTCGCGCATCAGATAGGAAGCAACGCCGTCTTGCATCATCAATGCGTCCAACGCATCTGCAGCTTCATCATCGCCAGTCACGGACAACAGCCCTACTTTGCCGCCCAATGAAGCGATATTGCGCGCAACGTTTGCCGCCCCGCCCGCCCGCTGGTCGATACGGGCGATTTTCGCCACCGGCACAGGGGCTTCAGGAGAAATGCGGGACACATCGCCAAACCAATAACGGTCGAGCATCACATCGCCGACAACAAGGACTTTGGCTTGTGCAAAACGGGATTTGAGGGTTTCTTGTTGGAACTTGGTTACCATACTGGCTCCATTAAAATCTCTGTGTAAGGCTTGTTATCGGTTTATTGATCTAACAGCCTAAAAATATCTTGAGGCTCATATACCTGCATATGGTTTTTCGAGTACGACGCCTGTTCATGAGATGACAACAACGCTGCTTTCAGCATGGCTTGCGCCAATTTTTCGACAGCAAGTGGACGTTGGTTTTTCAGCATGCCGATGCGGTTGAGTACGCGAAAAATCCGTTCTGCTATTTTTTCGCCCAAGCGGTCGCTGTTCGGACGAATCAGCAATGGCGGGCGGAAAATAATAAGGTGAGGAAAATTCAAAGCGATAATTGCTTGCTCCAATTCGCCCTTCATCCGTTGATAAAACAGGCGCGAAGCAGAATTTGCACCGGAAGCGGAAATCAAAACCAAAGTATTGACGCCGTTTTCTCGTGCGGCTTTGGCAAATTCAAGATTTGCCTCATAATCAATTGCCCATTGCGCTTCTTTACTTCCTGCTGCTTTCAGGGTTGTTCCCAAGCAGGCAAACAATCATCCTGTACTTCATCGCGCCAATCATCAGGCTGAGAAAAATCAATCTGATGGCTATTTAGCTTTTGGTGGGTAAAATCAGGATGTCTGCGACCGAAGCAGTCGATAGACTCAACCTCTGAACTGGTTGCAAGTAAAGGCAACAAGGATTTTCCTGTTGCGCCTGTCGCACCAATCACAATCGTCTTCATACTTCAGACGGCCTTAAGCGTTGGCTACTCGATTGACTTCACGCAATACGGCTACCGGATCGGCAGCTTTGGTTACCGGACGGCCCATTACCAAATAGGTTGAACCGGCAGCCAATGCTTCGGCCGGTGTCATAATACGGCGTTGGTCGTCATTATTGCCTGCAACGTCCAAGCGGATACCTGGTGTGACCAAGACAAAATCCTGTCCCAATTCACGACGCAATGGTGCGGCTTCTTGAGCGGAACATACCACGCCGTCCAAGCCTGAACTTTGCGCCAGTTTCGCCAAGCGGATGACTTGTTCTTCAGGGGCGATGTTCAAACCAATTTCGGACAAGTCGCTTTGTTCCATGCTAGTCAACACGGTTACGCCGATTAGGAGCGGCTTGGTTTGATATCCGGCAACGGCTTCTGCTGCAGCTTCCATCATGCGGCGGCCACCGGAGGCGTGCATATCGACCATCCAAACGCCCATATCGGCAGCAACTTTACAGGCCTGAGCAACTGTGTGGGGAATATCGTGGTATTTCAAATCGAGGAAAAGTTTGAAACCTTGATTGATTAAGCTTTCTGCCAAATTACGGCCGGTTGCGGTAAACAGCTCTTTGCCGATTTTGATTTGACACAATGCCGGGTCAAGATTGCGGACAAATCCGAGCGTATCTTTTTCGTTGGCAAAATCAAGGGCGACGATAACGGGAGTACGTTGTTGCTGAGTTTGGAAGTCGGAGATCAAGGGATTCATAAGATGCCTGCGGAAACGGTTATAGCTTCGATTTTAACAGCTTTTGTACACAAAAGGCCGTCTGAAAATATTTTTTCAGACGGCCTCATGATTTTACTTCAGCAAAACTTATTTGCCCAAACCTTTCAATACTTCGGCTTTCACGGCTTCTACTGCTTGGGTGCCGTCGACTTTGATGTATTTAGGCGCGTGTTCGCCTTCCAGTTTGCTGTAGAAATCAACCAGAACTTCGGTTTGCTCGTGGTAAACGGCAAGGCGTTTTTTCACGGTTTCTTCTTTGTCGTCGTCGCGTTGAATCAAATCTTCGCCGGTTACGTCGTCTTTGCCTTCAACTTTAGGCGGATTGTAGGTAACGTGGTAAGTACGGCCGGAAGCCAAATGCACGCGGCGGCCGCTCATGCGGTCGACAATCACGCTGTCGGGTACGTCGATTTCAACAACCGCGTCCAAATCCACACCAGCTTCAACCATCGCTTCGGCTTGTGCCAATGTGCGTGGGAAACCGTCAAACAGGAAACCGTTTTTGCAGTCGTCTTGGGCAATACGCTCTTTGACCATGCCGATGATGATGTCGTCGCGTACCAAACCGCCTTCATCAATGATTTTTTTTGCTTCCAAACCCAGCGGAGTGCCTGCTTTGATGGCAGCACGGAGCATATCGCCGGTAGAGATTTGAGGAATGCCGAATGCAGCAGTGATGAATTGAGCCTGTGTGCCTTTGCCGGCGCCTGGTGCGCCCAACAATAATACTTTCATGATGAGTCCTTCTTGGTTTATGGATTTGATGTTTGTTTAATTCTACACGCCTTGCGTTTATCGTTCAAAACTTCAGACGGCCTGCTCTGAGCCAAAGTGCTGCCACGCATCATCGCGCATTTCGATAAACCAGCTGTCTTCGGGGAAGCGTTCCAATGCGTCTTTCAACGTGGAAAGTAGGTTTTGGGACAAGGCTTTTGCCAAATATTCTTCCTCGTTGGCTTCTGCCGCTTTATCCGGCTGTTGCGCTAAACCGAGGGCGCGTGTCCGATGGCCGTGTGCCAGATAGTTGAGCGCAATCACTTTTTGTGCCCAAAGCTGGGGAATATCGGGGCTTTCCTGCAACAACACCGATAAAATCGATACGGCGACCGCCAACCGTCCGCCGGTCATGCGCAAATCTAAGGATTGGTTGGGCGGCAGGGTGCTGAGCATTTCTGCCATGCGAAACCAAAATTCGCCGCTGGCCTCGTCGGGCGCGGCCACTTTCAACATTTCGTAGTTGAACTCTTGATCGTCGTCTTTGACCAGCAAAGCGACATCGGCAAGCAGTTTTTGTTCGTCACGGCTCAAATGGCGTAAATCATTCATGTTTTTTCCTTTCAGACGGCCTCGAACACAGCCCTTACCCTGTCCAAATCTTCCTGTGTATCCACGCCGGCGGCTGGCGCTTCTTGGGCAATTTCAACAGCAATCGGATAACCGTGCCACAGGACGCGCAATTGTTCCAGAGATTCAATGGTTTCCAAAGGAGAAACTTCCATTTCGGAATAGCGTTGCAGGAAACCTGCACGATAGGCATAAATGCCGATGTGGCGCAAGACAGCTGTTTCTGAAGGCAATTCACGTTTTTCAGAGCGCATCACATCGCGTGGATAAGGAATCGGGGCGCGGCTGAAATAGATGGCGTTGCGGTTTTTGTCGAGGACGGCTTTGACAACGTTAGGATTCATAAACTCGTCAAAATCGTGCAATTCGTGGGCGGCGGTCGCCATTTGCACATTGTTTTCAACCAAAACTTCAGCCGTACGGTTGATGAGTTCGGGATCGATTAAAGGCTCGTCGCCTTGTACGTTCACAACAATCAGATGCTGCGGCAGTTTCAGCGTATTGGCCGCTTCGGCAAGACGCGTTGTACCGCTTTCGTGTTGATTAGAAGTCATGACCACTTCGACACCGTGCGCCTGACAGGCCGTCTGAATATCAGGATGGTCGGTGGCAACGACAACATGCGCGGCCTTGCTTTTCGCTGCTTGTTCGGCAACACGTACAACCATCGGTTTACCGTGAATATCGGCCAAAGCCTTGCCCGGCAGACGTGAAGAATCCAACCGCGCCGGAATCAATACGACAAATTCGGTCATGCTTTCAGTTCCTCTTCGCTCAACGCTCGTGCTTCGTTTTCCAGCATATAAGGGATGCCGTCACGAATCGGATAAGCCAGCTTTGCCTGACGGCTCCACAATTCCTGTTTGTCTTGATGGTATTCGAGTTTGCCTTTGGTAACAGGACAAACAAGGATGTCTAAGAATTTTTTTTCCATGGGGTTACTTTCTGGTTTGGTGGTTTTAGCGAAAATCACTTTGCTCGTTTTGGCGAAACTTGCTGCACTCGTTTTCAGACGGCCTCAAGCGGCATTATTTTTTCCGTGCCGTTTTCTTCGTTTGCTGTGTACAAGCTTGGTCAGGATTTTTGCCATTGCACATGATCTGACGGATTTCACGGGCTAAGTTTGCGTTTTGACTGGATTTTTCGTATTTTTCGGTGATGATACTCAATATTGGGGTCATTGTTGCTTCAAGATAGCGTGGAGTTTTAGCGAGTATTGATTGACCCACTGCAGTGCCGTAAAAGTCAATCAATGCGTTGACTTCTTCCTGAGTATAAACCGTCTTTATGCCTTCCAAAGCCGCTTTATGCAACTGGGCACGCACTTGCGGTGTATTGATTTCAGCAATCAATTGAGTTGTATATTTTTTCAAGACTGCTTCCAACTGAGGACGTTTGTCTTCCGGCGCATCTTTCCAAAGATTCTGTACATTCGGATCAGAAAGCACAATACCTCCAACGCTTTGGAGAGACTGGTCTAACAGAGCATCCATCTTCTGCACCTCAAACAAACGCTCCAGCGACGCATCACTGGGCGGCGCGGCAAACGCATTGGCACACAATGCCAGCGCAGCGAAGGGTAATAATAAGGTTTTCAGCTTCATCTTTTTCTACCTTTCAACAAAAAATAAATATTTTCAGATAGTCGGAAAATTATTTGGCACACTTCGGCAAATGTTTGTTGCCTTCGCATAAAATACCATGTGTTTGCTCCTCAAAAGCAGGCGTATATTTATCGCTTGCATTGAGGTAGTTTTGACTCATGGTTTTGTGGATAATCTCATCACTCAGCTTATCGAAATGCTTAATTTTCTCGAGCGCAGACTTACCGGCACCATGCCCAAATGCTTCAGTCATCTTTTCTATATCCGATTGGCTCAACATATCCTCAAGATTTCCACCATGCTGTTGGAAACTTCTTATCTTTTTCAAAATATTTTTTCCCTGAGCCGAAGAGAAAAAACGGTTGGTTACATCCACTTCTTCTTGTGTGAATACTTTCTGTACGGCACGCTTTTCTTCATCCAACCATTGTTTTTTCAACTCAGGGCGGCTCAAATCGTCTTGCATGTTTTTCATATAACGGCTGATGACCGCCTTCATCTGCGCTTTTTGAGCTTTGGGCGTCATCGTTAACAAGCGTTCATTGTCCTCTTTATTCACCATCTCTAAAGAACGTTGTACTTTCTCGCTATAATTACTGCTTATCCCTTGAATTTCCAACCATTTCATTGCAGATTCATCACTTGGTTTAGCAGCTAAGCTTTGAGTGGATACAAATAAAGCTGCGCAAGCGACCAACAAATATTTTAACTTCATGATTTACTCCTATTGCGTAGTTTGAAGATCATCTTTAAAACATCTGTGAAACATCTATAAGCATTTAGATTGAAACATTCGCGGATACAAACGCCGCCAAGTCCGGCTCAATTATCGCATAAACAGGCAAGACCCACACATGATTCAAACCGTGGCCGTCTGAAAATTTGACTGCATCCTTTTCCGTGATAATCACCACATCTGCGTCCGGTAAATCCGCGGCCGTAATATCTGCATGATCAGGCAAGGCAACGGTTTGTTTCAAAGCGATATTCATGCTTTGCAACGTATTGAAAAAACGTTCCGGCTTGGCGATACCGGCGACGGCAGCGACGGTTTGATTTCCCAAGCCTTCCAAATCCAATTTCTCAAACGGCCTGTTCAACCGGTAAATCCGCCCTGTTTCAATATGGCTGACAAACATATTTTCAGACGGCTTAAATGCCGCATCTGCCTTTCCGCCACTGACGACGACCGCATCAACGGAAGCCAATCGCGACAAAGGTTCGCGCAAGCTGCCGTTGGGCAGTAAATCCAAATCCGTCCGCCCCGTATCCGCCGCCGGGAATACGGCAATTTCCATATCGCGCTGCAAGGCATAATGTTGCAAGCCGTCGTCGGTCACAATCAATTCAAGCTCCGGATGCGCTGCAAGCAATGCCCTGCCTGCTTCTGCACGGCTGCTGCCTACCGCCGTCGGCGCACCGGTTTGGCGAAACAGCAATAAAGGCTCGTCGCCTGCATCTGCCGCACTGCTGGCTGTATTCAATACATGAACCGCCTTACTCTTGCGCCCATAACCTCGGCTGATGATACCGACCTTAACGCCCTTTTCCTGCAAACCCGACACCAGCGCAGCGACTATCGGCGTTTTCCCTGTTCCGCCTGCATGGATATTGCCGACTACCACCACAGGCACAGGCAATTTTTCGCTTTTCAGACGGCCTGAAACAAAATCATCGCGCCGTTTCGCCGCAATTTTGGCAAACAGCTTGGACAATGGTTTTAACAGCAAAGACAAAAACGGATTGGGGGATTGCCAATGGCGTTCGATAATTTGGTGGAGTTTGGGCATACGCACGGCTTTTGAAGCGAAAATCAAACGATAATATAACACAAGCCCGCCCAGGCAAGGCCGTCTGAACATGCGCCTTTGATAATATTAAAACAAAGGGCGCAAGTTTCATAAAAACGAATACAACGAATCGCTCTAAAACCCTTATAATTCAACTTTCCCAAATTTTTCCTGTTTCGCAATGTCCGAACTCTTCGCGCCCTCCTCCATTTCCGTATCCGAACTCAACGCCCTCGCCAAAGCCTTGTTGGAAGACCATCTCGCAGGCTTGTGGATTGCCGGCGAAGTATCCAACCTGACCCGTGCTGCCAGCGGACATTATTATTTCTCGCTCAAAGACAGCCGCGCTCAGGTGCGTTGCGCGATGTTTAAGGGTGCGGCCATGCGCTTGGCGAAGCCTTTGAAAGAAGGCGACCATATCGAGGTATCAGGAAGAATCAGTATTTATGAAGCGCGGGGTGAATTTCAGATTACGGTGAACGAGGTGCGGCTCAAAGGCTTGGGGCAGCTTTACGAAGCCTATGAGCGATTGAAGGCGCAGTTGCAGGCGGAAGGCGCGTTTTCAGCGGAACGCAAGAAACCTCTGCCCGCCCGTCCGCAATGTATCGGCATCGTCACCAGCCTGGCGGCGGCAGCTTTGCGCGATGTCGTGACCACCTTAAACCGCCGCGCACCCGAAATCCCCGTTATCGTTTATCCGACGCCCGTACAAGGCACAGGCAGCGAGTTGCAAATTGCTCAAGCGATTAAAACCGCTTCGCAACGCGCCGAATGTGACGTGCTGATTGTCTGTCGCGGCGGCGGCAGCATTGAAGACTTGTGGGCGTTTAATGAAGAACCGGTTGTGCGCGCCATCGAAGCCTGCGCAATTCCCGTTGTCAGCGGCGTAGGCCACGAAACCGATTTCACACTCGCCGATTTCGTCGCCGACGTACGCGCACCCACGCCGACCGGCGCGGCAGAACTGGTCAGCCCCAACCGCCAAGAATCGTTACATCGTCTAGCCCAAGCGCAAGGCCGTCTGAAAACCGTTTTGGAGCAACGTTATTTCGATGCCAGCCAAAAACTCGACTGGTTGGCGCGGCAAATCCGTCACCCGCGCCAAAAACTTGACGATCAGCGCGCTTCAATCAGCAAGCTGGCGCAAACGCTGTCTTACTCGATGACGCAAAACCTCCGTGCCCATACCGCCCGTTTTGAACGCCAAACCCAAACCCTGAAACATTGCCGTCCTGATGTTTCCATTTACAAACACAACATCGACCGCTTTCAGACGGCCTTGTCGCATTCCTTCCGCCAGCTGCTTGTCCAACGCTGTCAAAGCCTGATCGCCCAAGCCGCATTGCTCGAAGCCGTATCGCCGCAGCATATTCTGGAGCGAGGTTTCTCCGTCGTCAAAAACACACGCGGACAAGTCATCCGCAATGCCGATACATTGAAACAAGGGCAGAAACTGCACATCACTTTTGCCGACGGCGAAACCGACGTACGCGTGACCAAAGAGCAGGCTCAGGGCGAGTTGTTTGACTGACAAAATAAAGGCCGTCTGAAACTTTATGCGATTGAAGTGAAACTATGTCTGCCTTTTAAAAATCCTTAACCTGCCAATGCGGTATAATGCCTCATCTGCACCCGCAGCATATACGGAAACATTATGGACAACTCACAAAATACAGAAAATCCGATTCCACCACGCAATTCCATCCGCAAAAACAGCATTTACCTGCTGCCCAATTCCTTTACCATCGCCGCACTGTTTTGCGCCTTCTTCGCCATTACACAGTCCATGCACGGACGTTATGAAACGGCGGCGATTGCAGTTTTCCTTTCCATGCTGCTCGACGGCATGGACGGACGCGTTGCACGTTTGACCAACAGCCAGAGCGCATTCGGTGAACAGCTCGACAGCCTCGCCGATATGGTCAGTTTCGGCGTCGCGCCTGCCCTGATTGCCTACAAATGGCAACTTTGGCAGTTTGGCAAAATCGGCTATTCCGTCGCCTTTATCTACTGCGCCTGCGCCGCTCTGCGTTTGGCACTGTTCAACACGCTTATCGGCAAAGTCGACAAACGCTGGTTTATCGGCGTTCCAAGCCCGACCGCCGCTGCGTTGATTGTCGGCCTGATTTGGGTCAACCACAGCATCGAACGCTTCCCCGGCGTGCATTGGTGGGCATTGGGCATTACCCTGTTTGCCGGCATTTCCATGATTGTGCAGATTCCGTTTTGGAGCTTCAAAGAAATCAACATCCGCCGCCAAGTACCGTTTATGGGCATGGTGTTGGCCGTGTTGGTATTGCTGCTCATCAACTGGGAGCCTTCTCTCGTCCTCTTCCTATTTTTCCTCGGTTACAGCCTGTCCGGTTATGTGATGGCAGTCATCCGTTGGTTTAAAAAACGCCATAAAGCACACAAACACGACAAGGCCGTCTGAAATGTGGTCTTGGGACATCATCCTTGCCCTGCTCGCCGTCGGCAGCGCAGCGGGCTTTATTGCCGGACTATTCGGCGTAGGCGGTGGCACGTTGATTGTTCCCGTTGTCTTATGGGCGTTGCAGCTGCAAGGCATAGGCAGCCACCCCTATGCCCAGCATCTTGCCATCGGCACTTCCTTTGCCGTCATGGTGTTTACTACCTTCTCCAGTATGTACGCCCAACATAAAAAGCACGCCATTGATTGGGCGACCGTCCGCCGAATGACGCCGGGCATGATACTTGGCGTACTCCTCGGCGCGGTAACGGCAAAATATATGCCGACGCTGGCTTTGCAAGTTTTCTTTATTGCATTTCTTGCCTTTATCGCAGTCAAAACCCTACGCGATTCCAAACCCAAACCTTCACGCACCCTGCCTGCCCTCCACGGCCTGACAGCCGTGGGTACGCTTTTTGGGGCGGCTTCAAGTTGGGTCGGTATCGGCGGCGGTTCGCTATCCGTTCCATTTCTACTATATTGCAACTTTCCGGCACACCGCGCCATCGGCACATCTTCAGGTCTGGCATGGCCGATTGCGATTGCCGGCACCATCGGCTATTTTGCCAACGGTTTACATGTTGCCCACCTGCCTGAAGGCGCGGCAGGCTTTATCTATCTTCCGGCTGTAGCCATATTGAGCGTTGCCACCATCCTCTTCGCTCCACTCGGCGTAAAAACGGCGCACAAGCTGCCCGCCCGAAAACTCAAAATCGCCTTCGGCATCATGTTGCTGCTGATTGCCGCCAAGATGGCTTGGAATTTGATACATTAAATCTTTCTTGTGAAAAAGGCCGTCTGAAATTCTTTCAGACGGCCTTTTTAATTGCAAAACAACAAACTAAATAAAACCTTTTTACCTTACCCGATTTGCCCCATCGCAAATACAGCCAAGCGCCATATCGCCCATCCTGCCACCAACAATCCGGCGCACAAACGAACCATGCGTTTTTGCAGAAAGGTTTTCAACTGCGCTGCAAATATGCCCATCGCGAGCAGGTTCGGCAAGGTCCCCAATGCAAACGCCAGCATATACAGCCCGCCGTGCAAGGCATTGCCGCTGCCCAAAGCATACAAAGACGCGCTGTACACCAAACCGCAAGGCAGCCAGCCCCAAAGCACGCCGACGCCGAAACAGGCAGGCACTGATTTAATCGGCAGCAATTTGTTCAGCAAAGGATTCAGGCGTTTCCATATCGGTTTACCGATGCCTTCGATTTTGGTTGCGGCAGTCGAAATACCGGCAAGATACAGACCGAGCAAAAGCAGCAAAACATTGGCGGCAATATACAAACCGTTTTGAACCGCGCGCGTATCGTCCAAGGAAATGCCGACCTGCCCGACCAAGCCGACCAGAAGGCCGATGACGACATAGCTGCTGATGCGCCCCAAGTTCAACAATACAATCAGCCCGATTCGGTTTAAATGTGGCGGCAGCTGCAAAGCGAATGCGCTGCTCAATCCACCGCACATGCCGACGCAATGCGTTCCACCAAAAAAGCCGAGCAAAAAAAGAGTAAGAAATGTGATTTCTTGATTCATGATTTTTAATGATTCAAACGAATGGATGAGGCCGTCTGAAACTTTTCAGACGGCCTTGAGAATGAAGGACAGGCTTTTCCGCCCACCCTCTTCACGTTTTAGAAAAGCAATTAACTGCGTGCGCGTACATCAAATGCCTGACGCAAACCTTCGCCGATCATAACCAGCAAAAGCAGCATTACCGTCAGCGTAGCAACGGCAGACAGGCCAATCCACCACGCGTCCAAGTTGTCTTTACCTTGCGCCAGCAACTCGCCCAAACTTGCCTGTGAGGCAGGTACGCCCAAGCCCAAGAAGTCCAAACTGGTCAGGGCAAGTACGGCACCGGAAATACGGAAAGGCAGGAAGGCCAATACCGGCGTCAAGCTGTTGGGCAGGATATGGCGCCACATGATTTCACGGTTGCCTACGCCCATCGCGCGCGCTGCTAAAACGTAATCGGTCTGACGGTTTTTCAAAAACTCGGCGCGGACATAGTCGGACAAGCCCATCCAGCCGAAAAGCGACAGCAACACCAACAAAATCAACAGTCCCGGATTAAAGAACGAAGACAGGATAATCAAGAGGTACAACTCCGGCATACCGCCCCAAACCTCGATAAAACGCTGCATCAGAAGGTCGGTTTTACCGCCAAAATAACCCTGTACCGCGCCTGCAACCACGCCAATCACGGTAGTCACCACAGTCAACACCAAGGCAAACAACAGCGAATCGCGGAAACCGTAAACCAAGCGTGCCAACAGGTCGCGGCCGCGGTCATCCGTTCCCAAGATATGCCGTTCGGACGGTTTGGCCGGATCGGGTGCCGTATCAAAATCGTTTAAGGTATCGGCATCGTAAGGATTGGGCAGGTAAAGGGCAAAATTGCCGTCTGAAGTGATGTTGTGACGGATAAGCGGATCCAAATAATCCGCCGGCGTATCGAAATCGCCGCCAAATGTGGTTTCGTTGTATTCGTTTACCAAGGGGAAGAAATACTCGCCCTGATAGCGTATCCACAAAGGTTTATCGTTGCTCCACAAAGGAGCAAGCAAAGTGACGACAAACAAAACGGCCAAAATCCGCAAAGCCAACCAACCGCGCTTATGCTGCTTAAAGGCTTGCCAAGTAGGGTTTGAAGTAGATTTTTTCTTTTTCATGGTTCGAAACATTCTTTAATAATGGATTGAAGATATTTTCAGACGGCCTTATTTCTGTCCGCCAAAGTGAATACGCGGATCGACCCATGAATAAGAAATATCCGACACCAGTTTAGCCAACAACCCCATCAGCGTGAATACATACAGCGTACCCATTACGACAGGATAATCACGTTTCATCACTGCCTCGTAAGACAGCAAACCCAAACCATCCAGCGAGAACAGCGTTTCAATCAACAGGCTTCCGGTAAAGAATGCGCCGATAAATGCAGCCGGGAAACCGGTAATCAGAGGAATCATGGCGTTGCGGAAAATATGCTTCCACAAAATCTGTTTCTCAGGCAAGCCCTTGGCTCGCGCGGTATAAACATATTGACGGCGGATTTCTTCAAGGAACACGTTTTTCGTCAATACGGTCATCACCGCCAAGTTGCCTGCCACCGAAGCGGTAATCGGCAAGGCCATATGCCATAAATAATCTTTGACTTTACCTGCCCAAGAGAGCGTATCAAAATCATCACCAACCAAGCCACCCTGCGGGAACCAGGCAAAAAAGCTGCCGCCGCCAAATAACACCAGCAACACCAAGCCCAAGACAAACGGCGGTACGGTATAGCCGACCAAAATGATCATCCCCGTAATCGTATCGAATCGGCTGCCATCCCTGACCGCCTTGGCAATACCCAACGGAATACATATCAAATAAGTCAGGAAGAACGTCCACAAACCCAAACTCATCGATACCGGCATTTTCTCTTTTACCAACTCAAATACGGTTTGGTGGTGGAAAAAGCTCTCGCCCAAATCGAAACGGGCAAATTTCCATACCATATCCACAAAACGCGTCACAGGTGGCTTGTCGAAACCGTACAAAGCATTCAGCGCGGCCAAATCTTCCGCACTGATGCGGTTGCCGTTTTTGGCCAAAGTTCCAGGCATACTGTGTCCCGCCGTCTCGCCGCCAACCGCGCCCTGCGTCAGCTGCTGAACCATCTGCTCCACCGGACCGCCGGGAACAAACTGAATCACAGCGAAGGTAATCGCCAAAATCCCCAACAACGTGGGAATCAAAAGGAGCAAACGATGAAAGATATAACGCCACATGGTTAAGTGTTCCTCTATTTTTTGATTTGAAGGCCGTCTGAAACCGCTGACTTCAGACGGCATATAGTAACGGATTAATAAGCGTTTGGCCGATGATTTACTTCTCCAACGCCTCCTGCAATTTCTTCTCAATCAAATCCGCGTCAAACGATTTGGCAATCAGCTCAAAGCGGGAATCACGGCGCCATGAAACTTGGTTTGCGCCCCATTGACCGTCCACCCAGTTCAGCCATACCCATGTACCGAGCACTTGGAACACGCCTTTGGCACGCACGAGACCGTCTGTAAATTTAGGCAGGTCGTTGAAGAAATCAGTCAGTTTTTCGCCATCGAAATCACGTCCGGCAGGGAAAGTAAAGCCTTGCGACTGGAAGCCCATGGTGTTGTCCGGCAGGGCTTTGAGGCGGTAGCGCGATTTTTCGACAACGGGAATATCAAGCCATTGGATGTCAAGTTGCGCATTTTGTACTTCAACCACTTTGGCTTTAGGCGGGAACAGCTTGGCCGCTTTATCATGAAATTCGGCCAGTTGCTCCGGCGTACACAAGTCGGTTTTGCTGGCGACCAATACGTCGCAAATGCCGATTTGGTCTTTATACAAGGCTTGTTGCGCGTAATCGGGATTAATGAATTGGCGCGGATCGACAACAGTAAAGACGGCGCCGATTTCTAGCATACTGTCGAGCGGTTTGGCTTTCAATTCGTCGATAACGCTGGCAGCGTGTGCCAAACCGCTGGCTTCAATCATCAAGCGGTCAGGTTGGGCATCGCGCAGCATTTTTTGTACGGTCGTACCCATTTGCGCGCCGGCAGTACAGCACAAACAGCCGCCGGCGATTTCTGCCACGGGAATGCCGTTGTCGCTCAAGACGGCGCCGTCAATGCCGATTTCGCCAAATTCGTTGACAATGATGACCCATTTTTCATTCGGGTCTTTTTGTGCCATCAGACTTTTAAGGGCGGTGGTTTTGCCTGTTCCGAGGAAGCCTGAAATCAGGTGGACTTTAGTCTTTTTTACTTCTGACATTTTTTACAAATTCCTGTTAAAACAACATGTTCTTCTTTTAATGAGAAACCAGTTTCCGCCACGCCTGCACGCAATGCCGCCCATTCTTGGCTCAAGGTCTGCTCATCTGCCGTACCGCATTCGGTACAAACCAAAATAAACGCGCTGTGGTGCGCTTCGGCTTCTTCGTGGTCATGGCAATGGTCATTGCACTCGTGCTGCGCGTGGCTGCACAGAATATAGCCGTTGACCGCCGCCACTTTGTGCAAAACGCCCTGCTCCGCCCAAAAATCAAGGGCGCGGTAGGCCGTCGGCGGCGCAACCACGCCCTCGCTTTGCTGCTGCATCTGCGACAGAACGTTGTAGGCTTTAATCACGCCGCTTTGTTTCAAAACAATATCAAGCACTTGCTCGCGCAAAGCGGTTACCTGCACACCATCGCGCTGCGCTTGTTCTAAGATTTTTTGTTTGATTACGTTCATAACTGAAACAGCCTTTCAGACGGCCTTGTTAATAAAAAATTACATTATAACGTGTTTGTTCAATTTCAGATAACAAAGAGGCCGTCTGAAACGTTCAGACGGCCTGATGCCGATTACTTAAACCAAGATTTAATTTTTCCAAACAAAGACATACTTTGTTTTTCAAACGTTTCTTCCTTCACCGGAGCAGGCTCATCGCGGTAAACTTTCATGCCTGCAAAGGTCTGGGCAACCGGCATGATTTCGATGGAATTGACGTTCATCCGCGCCGGACGCTGATAGAGCCATAAAGCGGTATCAGCAATATCTTGCGGCTGGATAAACTCGACATTCTCATAAACCTCGGCCGCACGCTGATCGTCGCCTTTGAAACGGACATTGGAAAACTCGGTATCGCCGCACAAACCCGGTTCGATATTGGTAATGCGGATATTTTTATCTGCCAATTCGGCGCGCAGATTCATACTGAATTGGCGCACAAAAGCCTTAGTTGCACCATAGACATTACTGCCGGAATAAGCATAACTGCCGGCAATCGAACCTAAATTGATGATGTAGCCCTGTTTGCGCGCTACCATTTGCGGCAAAATCTGGCGGGTTAGAAAAATCAGGCCGATGATATTGGTTTGAATCATGGTTTCCCAATCGCCAAAATCGGCTTTATCAGCGGAATCCAGACCTAAAGCCAAACCGGCGTTGTTGATCAGGCAATCGATTTCAGCTAAATGCTCAGGCAGGCTGTTTAAAGCGTTTTGAATTGACTCCGTACGAGAAACATCCATTTCCAAAGGGTAAAACTGCTCGCCCAATTCCTCTGCCAACTGCTGCAATTTGTCTTCGCGCCGTGCCGCGCCAATGACATGATAGCCTGCCGCAACAAAAGTACGGCACATTGCCGCGCCGAATCCTGCCGATGCCCCGGTAATCAAAATTGCCATATCGTTTCCTTTCTGTACTCGTTTCAGACTTGGGTTTAAGGTATGATAACGCCTTATCAGACGGCCTGAGAGTTTGGCCGGCTGATTTTAAATTTAACGATAATCATATCATTACAATAGGACACACTCCATATGAAAACCCGTTTTCTCCCTGTTGCTTTGGCAGCAGTGGCGCTTACCCTTTCCGCCTGCGGCGGCAGCAGCGCGCCTTCCCAGCCTAAAGGCCCTATTTCCGAAGACCGTACGGCCGCGTTCAAATCCATGATGCCTGAGTTTACCCGCATGGGCAAAATGGTCAAAGACGAAGAGCCTTACGACGTAGAAAAATTCAAACAAGCCGCCGCAACCTTCGCCGAAAACAGCAAAAAACCGTTCACCCTGTTTGAATCCGACCCTCAAGGCAACGGCCGCGCCCTGCCTGCCATCTGGACAGACACGGCAACCTTCAAAGCCGAAGAAGAAAAATTTGCCGCTGCAGTTGAGAAACTCAACGCCGCCGCACAAACCGGCAAATTGGAAGAAATCAAAGCCGCTTACGGCGAAACCGGTGCAACCTGCAAATCCTGCCACGACACATTCCGCGGTCCGGAATAAGGCTTAAAACAATAAAGGCCGTCTGAAATATCATTTTCAGACGGCCTTTTCTTCAACTGACTTCAAATCTTTCTATATTAACTTTATATTTTGCATTTCATGTTTTTTACCGGTTTCATTTGAAACTAACGGCCCAGTTCACATATCGCAATCAAATTTTCTTCTTCCGGCTGTTTAAATTCAATTAAATCTCCCTTCTTCTCAACCAATCAAATTCAAATTCAGACCTGCTTTATCTTTTCAGCCAGATTAATCATATGCGCTTGGATTATCTCCTGAAACAAGAATCTGCTTTATTTTTTAATAAATAAAAACCATTATCTAAATATTTGTAAAGTTTAATAATATGTTATAAAGTATCTACTTCGTTTCTGAGGTAACTATCATGAATCCGAATTTCAAATTAAATCTACTAACATTATCTTTACTGGCTATAACCAGTATCGCACACGCAGAAGACGAGGTTTCAACTCAAGAGCTTGATGAAATTCAAGTCAAAGGTAAACACATTGCCAAAGAGAAAAAAGTTTTTACCGAAGGCCAAGCCAAAAGTTCGCGTGAACGCGTTTATCAATCCAGCGAAAACATCGATACCATCGTGCGGAGCATGCCCGGCGTTTTCACCCAACAAGACAAAGGATCAGGCGTATTGGCGGTCAATATCCGTGGCGATAGCGGTTTGGGACGTGTCAATACGATGGTTGACGGCGTAACCCAAACCTTCTATTCCACTTCTGCCGATGCCGGACGCAGCGGCAGCTCCTCACAATTCGGTACGGCACTGGATCCCAATTTTATTGCCGGCGTGGATGTAACCAAAGGCAGTTTCTCGGGTGCCAACGGCATCAATACCTTATCCGGTACAGCCAATTTCCGTACTTTACGGGTAGACGATGTAGTACACGGAAACAATACCTTCGGCCTCTTGACCAAAGGATTGACCGGCACAAACAGCACCAAAAGCAACTTTATGGCAACCGGAGCGGTACAAAAATGGTTTGACAGCGGAGCGCGCCTTGGTGCGTTATATGGTTACAGCCACCGTAATGTCGAGCAAAACTATAAAGTAGGCGGTGGCGGTCAGCGTATCGGCAATTTTGGCGAGGAATATCTGGATCGTAAAAAACAAGAATATTTTGAGAGCAATTTATTGAAATTCGACCACGAACAAAATCTCTGGGTCCGTGACTTTTCCAAGCGCAATGCGGTCGGTAAAAGCTATTGGGACTACCCTTTCTCCAAAAAATATAACGATCCTGAGGTTTTGCAAAGAGATTATGTCGATGACTTGGAAAGAAGCTGGAAAGAGAATTTGGCACCGCAATGGGATCTGACCCCAATCGATCCTACCAGCCTGCAACAACGCTCAAACAGCCATTTGGTCAAAGTGGAATACGAAAACGACAACAACAAGCTGGACCTTCAGCTTCGTACCATGAACAACCGTATCGGCAGCCGCAAAGTAGAAAACCGCAACTACCAAGCCAATTACAACTTAAACATTGGCGATTATGTCGATTTAAACGTGTTGGCCGCCCATAATTTGGGAAAACAAAAATATCCGAAAAACTCACGTTTTTCAGGATGGGGGCTGCTTGATTATTTGGAAACCAAAAACACAGCCAATCTTTTGGATATCAACAACAGCTTTTCTTTCAAACTTCCCCAAAAAACAGATTTAAAAGCTACCGTCGGTTTCAATTTCTTTAAAAACCAATACAGTAAAAACCGCTTTCCGGAAGAGCTGAGCCTGTTTTACGACGGCCCGGATCAAGATGCCGGCCTGTACAGCTTTTTAGGCCGTTTCAAAGGAGACAAAGGAATATTTCCTCAAAAATCAACCATATTGCAACCTTCAGGCCAGCAAAAATTCAATACGTTCTATTTTGATACTTCCTTGAAAAAAGGCATTTATCAATTGAATTACAGCGCCAATATGGTCAACTACCGCTACAAGGGCGAATATACCGACTACTTCAATACCCAAGAAGACTTTAAAAAAGCATTTGGAGAAGATTCTGAAATTTATAAACAGCATTGCACGCCAAGCTGCGACCTTTACGAACCGGTTTATACCAAATCCGGTAAAAAGCATGCGGTAAACCATTCGGTGGCATTAAACATCAATGTCAACGACTACTTTATGCCGTTTATCAGCTATTCGCGTACGCATAGAATGCCGAATATTCAAGAAATGTATTTTTCACAAATCGGCGACTCAGGCGTCAATACCGCCCTCAAGCCGGAACAGGCCAATACTTACCAAATAGGCTTCAATACCTTCAAAAAAGGGATTTTCAAGCCGGACGATGTATTGGGTTTCAAACTGGTCGCCTATCGCAGCAGGATAAACAACTATATCCACAATGTTTATGGCAAATGGTGGGATTTGGATAAAGCACCCAGCTGGGTAACCAGTACCGGCCTGCAATACTCTATCCAGCATCGAAACTACGCCAAACCTGTCCATAAAAATGGTTTGGAAGTGGAAATGAACTATGATTTCGGCCGCTTTTTTACAACCCTGTCTTACGCATATCAAAAAACCAACCAGCCGACCAATTATAGCGATGCCAGCGAATCGCCCCGCAACTCTTCTAAAGAAGACCAAATCAAACAAGGCTACGGCTTAAGCAAAATTTCCCGCTTACCCCGAGATTACGGTCGGTTTGAATTAGGGTCCCGATGGTTGGGCAATAAATTGACTATCGGCGGCATTATGCGCTATTACGGCAAAAGTACACGGGCGACGACTGAGGAGGAATTTGTTGACGGGACAACCGGTGCCAATACCTACTCTTCACACCAAATGGGCAGAAGGGTGATCAAAAAAACAGAAAGCATCAACAGACAGCCGCTGATTTTTGATTTCTATGCCAATTATGAACCGAAGAAAAACCTTATCCTTCGTTTCGACATTCAAAATGCGTTCAATAAGCGCTATATCGATCCTCTGGATTCCGCAAACGATGCCGCAACCCAGCGCTATTTCAGCGTATTTGAAAGAAAAGGTGGTTTAGATGATGAGGAAGTCGAATGCGATGCCAACGGTTTATGCAATGGCAAATATGGCGGCACGACACGCTCCGTCTTGAATAACTATGCGCGCGGCAGGACTTTGCTGTTTACCATCAGTTATAAGTTCTAAACCTATCCATCAGCATTCTTCATATTGCACTGATTAAAAAGCCGGTAAACGCAATGTTTTCCGGCTTTTTTCGATATATCCTCAAAATTTTCTTCATCTATACACAACAAAAAAACCTGCCCTTGCGGGCAGGTTTTCAATAATGACGGAGATTACAGGCCGCTCAGACGGGCAGTATCGTGTGCAATCATCAATTCTTCGTTGGTAGGAATCACAACGGCAACAGCTTTGCTGTCGGCAGTGGTAATCACACCAGCATTACCGAAACGGGCTTTTAGGTTGGCTTCTTGGTCGATGTACAGACCGAGGAAGCCCAAGTAGCCCAATACGCGTTCGCGGATGATGTCGGAGTTTTCACCGATACCGCCGGTGAAGACCAATGCGTCCAAACCGCCTGCCGCGACTGTCATGCTGCCGATGTATTTAGCCAAGCGGTAGATGAACATTTCCAAAGCCAGTTTGGCGCCTGGATGACCTTTTGCAGCTTCTTCTTCGATGGTACGGCAGTCATTGGACAAACCTGAAATACCGAGCAGACCTGATTTTTTGTTCAGCATGTCGGTGATTTGGGCGATGGTCATGTTGGCATTTTCAGCCAAGAAGCTGAAAACTGAAGGGTCGATATCGCCGCTGCGGGTACCCATGACCAAACCTTCTAGCGGAGTCAGACCCATGCTGGTATCGCGTGATTCGCCGTTGGCGACGGCGGTAATAGATGCGCCGTTACCCAAGTGGGCAATCACCATGCGCAGGTCTTTTTTGTCTTTACCGAGGAAACGGGCGGTTTCATCAGAAACGTAGCGGTAGCTGGTACCGTGCGCGCCGTAGCGACGCAAGCCGTATTTTTCATACAATTCATGTGGAACAGCGTAGGTGTAGGCATGTTCCGGCATGGTTTGGTGGAAGGCGGTGTCGAATACGACAACGTTAGGCAAACCTTTGAAAATGCTTTGTGCGGCACGCAGACCCAAAAGGTGGGCCGGGTTGTGCAGGGGAGCGAGCGGGATACATTTTTCGATGCCAGCGATAACTTCGTCGTCAACGAGGATGGATTCGCTGTACAGTTCGCCGCCGCTGACGACGCGGTGACCGATGGCGCCGATGCGGCTGTCGAGGCCGTGGGCTTTGAGTTCTTCCATCAGGGCTTCAACTGCGCCGGTGTGGTCGGGCTTGGCAGACAGGTCAACTTTGTGTTTTTCACCGTTGAATTTAAAGGTAATGTAGGCATCAGGCAGATTGAGCTTTTCTGCCAGGCAGCTCAGCAATACTTCGCCGCTGTCGTTATCCAATACGGCACCTTTGAGGGAAGAGCTACCGCAGTTCAAAACCAAGATTAATTTTTGTGACATTTTTATGCTCCTTGAGGTTTCAGACGGCATTTTTGTCGGGACCTTACTGCGGCTCCGGCTATGTTGCACCCCTTGTGGGACGTAGTGGGTAGCGGTCTGAACAGATTAACAAAGTAAACGTCGTATTCTAACAAAAAATGTAATCGGCTGCTTGACTTAATATTTGATGTAAAATGGACGGAATTTTATTTTAGGCCGTCTGAAAAAATGACGACGGTTTTGAAAATTTACCGATATGCATTATTTCAGTATCCACACTCAAGACGGCGAACACGCCGGATTTTTCATTATGCTGGCAGACGATGAATCGCAAAATCCGCCGCAAAGCGGACGCTTTGTAATCAAGCTGCAAAGTGAAGACGCAGCCGAAGCGGCGGTATTGTCGCCTTTTGAGCAAACCGATATCCCGCAATACTGGCGCGTGGTTAAAGACCGTATCGAACTGTTTTTTGACGATAAAAATATCGGTTCGTTGCGCAACGAATACCTGACCATTAGCGGTAAAACCTTTATCCTGACCGATTTGACCGGAGCGATGTAATGGAAAGTATGTTTATCCTTGTCCCCATCAGCATTATTTTGGCCTTCATCATCGGCTGGTTTTTCTGGTGGTCGGGTAAAAACGGACAGTTTGACGACCTTGAAGGACCTGCGCACCGCATTTTGATGGATGACGACTCCACTGAAAAACTGATCGAAAAAGACGAAGACAAAGAATCCAAACAATGAGCCTTAAAAAAGACAATCTGAATTTCCACACGACCCGCCGTTTTGCGCCGCTCTTTGGGACGCAGTTTTTGGGCGCGTTGAACGATAATATGTTCAAAACCGCATTATTCGTGATGATCAGTTTTTACGGTTTGGGTAAAAACGACTTTCTGCCGCCCAGCCAAATGCTGAATTTGGGCGCAATGCTGTTTATTCTGCCCTACTTCCTGTTTTCCGCGCTGTCAGGACAGCTGAGCAACAAATTCGATAAAGCCGTTTTAGCGCGCTGGATCAAGCTGTTGGAAATCATCATCATGGCAGTGGCGGCGTATGGCTTCTACATCCAATCCGCGCCTTTGCTTTTAATCTGCCTGTTTTGCATGGGCACGCAATCGACCTTGTTCGGCCCTCTGAAATATGCCATTTTGCCCGATTACCTCAACGACAAAGAGCTGATTATGGGCAACAGCCTGATTGAATCGGGTACGTTTATCGCCATTTTGCTCGGCCAAATTTTGGGCACCGCAGTCGCAGGCGTTCCTCCGTATATTGTTGGCGGTTTGGTGTTATTGGTCGCTATCGGCGGCACGATGACCAGCCTGTTTATGCCGTCTGTACCCGCTAAAATGCCGGGCACAAAAATCGAATGGAATATCATCAAAGGCACGAATTCGCTGATTCGTGAAGCGGCGGCCAATCGTCCCGTATTCACGTCCATCATCGGTATTTCATGGTTTTGGTTTGTCGGCTCGGTTTATACCACCCAACTGCCGACGTTCACGCAAATCCATTTGGGCGGCAACGATAATGTGTTCAACCTGATGTTGGCGCTGTTCTCCATCGGCATCGCTATCGGCTCGGTGTTATGCGCCAAACTCAGCCACGAACGCCTGATTTTGGGCTTGGTTACCATCGGCACTCTGGGGCTGACGGTCTGTGGATTATTGCTGGTGTGGCTGACCCAAGGCCAACGCTTTACCGAATTAAACGGCATTATTTGGTTTTTATCGCATGCTAAAGCGTATCCGATTATGCTCGTGATGTCAGCCATCGGCTTTTTCGGCGGCTTCTTCTCCGTACCGCTCTACACTTGGCTGCAAACTGCCAGCAGCGAAACCTTCCGCGCCCACGCTGTTGCTGCCAACAACATCATCAACGGCGTGTTTATGGTGTCGGCTGCCATTTTGAGCGCGGTTTTGCTGATGTTGTTCGACAGTATTACGCTGCTATATTTGATTGTTGCCGTGGGTAATCTTCCGTTGATTGTTTTCCTCATCAAACGGGAACCGAAATTTATCGGGGATTTGACCGCTTTGTTGAAAATCAGCAAATAAGGCCGTCTGAAATGTCTCCCCACCATGCACATTTTCACTGTTCAATCGCGTGGACAGTTTGTGCATAAATCAGATTACTGTCTGATTTAACATTAAAAAACACATCTGCCTAAATTTTAAGCACAACTTTACCGCCAAACAAAATGCACATTTTCCCTAAATAAGCATGTGCAAAGGCTGTGAATAAGTAAACTTAACAATTGATATTTCAAAGCAAAAATATATTTGATTAATTTTTAGGCAGTTTATTAAAGGCCGTCTGAAACCTTTTTCAGACGGCCTGAGAGTATAATAACTACCTACCTAATAGTTCCCAAACGATATGATTTATCCATGGCATGAAACCCAATGGCAACAGCTCGCCGCCCATTGGCAAAACCGACCTAACGCTTGGCTGTTTACCGGCAAAGAAAATACCGGCAAAACCGAGTTTGCCCGCTTTGTCGCGCAGGCATTGCTGTGCGAATCGCCCAAGTCCGGCCATGAACCCTGCGGCGAGTGCGCTTCGTGCCATTTGTTCAGCCAAAACACGCATCCCGACTTTTACGAACTCACGCCGGAAATGCCCGAAGGCGAGGCAACGGGACGCAAACTCCTGCAAATCAAAATCGATGCCGTACGCGATATTGTGGAAAACATTTACCTGACCGCTGTCCGCGGCGGCCTGCGCGTGGTATTGGTACACCCGGCCGAAAGCATGAACACACAAGCGGCAAACGGTTTGTTGAAAGCTTTGGAAGAGCCGCCGCAACATGTCGTTTTCCTGCTTGTTACCCACGCGCGCGACAAACTCCTGCCCACCATCAAAAGCCGTTGCCGCCAGATGGTGCTGCCCTCGCCTACCCATGAGCAGGCTGCGGCATACCTGCGCCAACAGGGCGTGGAAAATGCCGAAGCCTTGTTGGCATTCCACAGCGGCGCGCCTTTATTCACACCGACTCCCGAATTGGACGCATTGCGCGAAGAGTTGCTGACGCTGCTGGCCGCCCCGCGCCTGTTGGCCATACTCGACTACGCCGCCGCGTTCGACAAACAAAAACAACCGCTGGCCGTTTTCATCGACTGGATGCAAAAGTGGCTGATGGATGTCGGCTTGGCACAACAAAACATGGCGCCGCTTTATTATCCGCACCATGCCCAAGCCCTGCTTCAGACAGCCTCTAAAACCGATTCACGCAAGCTGTTTGCCCTATTGGGCCGTCTGAACGCGCTCAACCCTTACGGATACCATACCTTGAGTGTTAAAATGCAGCTTGAGTATCTGCTTATCGAATATTTAGATTTTTGGCAAAACAAACCCTAACAGGTAACCAATGATGAATAAAAAAGACATTCCGGCGAAGATGTTGGCTTTGCAACTCAAAGACCCCAATCTGTTGTACAACTGCTATATGCCGTTTTTAGAACACGGCGGTCTGTTCGTACCGACCGATGACGTATTCTCACTAGGCGAAGACATCCTCTTGGCCGTAGAAATCGCCGACTACCCCAAACGCTTCCTGCCAACCAAAGTCGTTTGGATCAATCCGGCACGCACTTCGGCCCACCGCCCCAAAGGCGTAGGCCTTGCATTCTCCGAACACGAAAGCTGCCTGCAGGCAAAAAACCTGATCGAAGCCGAGCTTGGCCCGCGCCTGCGCAGCGACCGCACTACTTTTACCCTGTAATACCATGTATTTAATCGATTCACATTGCCATCTCAACTTTGACGGCTTAAAAGACCGCCTGCCCGAAGTCTTTGCCAATATGGAAGCGCAAAGCGTCAAACAGGCGCTTGCCATCAGCGTCAGCAAACAAAGTTTTGTCGAAGTCTTCGACATTGCTCAGGCAAACGACCACATCTACTGCACTATCGGAATACATCCCGACAGCCAAGAAGCAGAAGAATTTACCATTGCCGAAATGGTAGAGGCGGCCAAACATCCCAAAATCGTCGGTATCGGCGAAACCGGTTTGGACTATTACTGGTGCAAAGGCGATTTGTCATGGCAGCATCAACGCTTTGCCGACCATATCCAAGCCGCCAACGAAAGCGGCCTACCCGTTATCGTCCACACGCGCGATGCGGCCGAAGACACATTGCGGATTTTGAAAGAGTGCCACACCAACTCCGGCGTGATTCACTGCTTCTCTGAAGACGTCGCCTTTGCCAAAGCCGCTTTGGATTTAGGGTTATACATCTCCTTCTCCGGCATTGTAACGTTTAAAAACGCGCCGCTGATTCAGGAAGCCGCCAAATACGTCCCAGCCGATAGAATCTTGGTAGAAACCGATGCGCCCTTCCTCGCGCCGGTTCCCAAACGCGGCAAACAAAACGAGCCTTCCTACGTCCGCTATACAGCCGAGTTCTTAGCCAATCTGCGCGGCGAGAGCTTGGAAACATTAGCACAAAACACCAGCGACAATTTCTATCGCCTGTTTAAGAAAGTACCCGATGGCCGTCTGAACAACGACTAGTTCTAAGGCTTCTACCACTAGTTCTGCCTCAAACGCAGCGGCAAACTCAAAATGGCTCAAGACAGAAACGACAACAAAATCGGCTTGTGCCATCTTCCGGACGGCCGGACCTTTAAAGAATGGAAATATTTCCATCAACACAATAAATGAATTTAAATTCAAAATATTGCTTTCCTAAGCCCGACAAAGCAAGAGGCCGTCTGAAAGTATTTTCAGACGGCCTCTTGCTTATTTTACCGATAGGATGTAAAACCTATCCTTCGAAATAAACGGCTCATCGAAACCGTACACCCATCGACACAATATGGACACGAACTCCGAAATGCACACCCACCCTAATTTTTACGCTATGCTGACTGCAGCCTGCCAAAAAAACGGTAAAGGCACAGTCATTTTCAACGACAAAGAAAAAATCAGCTATTCCTCCCTCAAACACGAAGTAGAAACCGTCGCCGCCTATCTGCAACACGAAGGCGTAAAATATGGCGACAAGGTCGCCCTTGTCGTTTCCAATTCTCCCGAATTTATTGCCGCCTATTTCGCCATTACTTCCATCGGCGCAGTAGCCGTCCCACTCAACGTCTTTTTGAAAAGCGAAGAGTTCTCTTACATCCTCAATGACTGCGACGCACGCTTTATGTTCGCCTCCGCGCCGTTGGCCAAAGAACTCAAAAACATCAAAGCCAAAACCAAAGTCAATAAAATCATCTGGATTGGCGAAACCAACGCCGCCAGTGGCGATGACAGCTATTTCGATGCCGCGCGTACATTCCCCGGCAAGCCGAATCTGAGCCGTCAGCCGTCCGTCAACGATTTGGCGCACATTATCTACACCTCCGGCACAACCGGCCACCCCAAAGGCGCATTAATCAGTTACAGCAACCTGTTTTCCAATCTTTCGGGCATCGAACAAATTTTCCAAATTTCGCAAAAAGACCGCTTCGTCGTCTTCTTGCCCATGTTCCACAGCTTTACGCTGACCGCCATGGTTTTGCTGCCGATATCTCAAGCCTGCTCGATTATTTTGGTCAAATCCGTCTTCCCATTCTCCAACGTGTTGAAACAGGTTTTGCTCAAACGCGCTACCATTTTCCTCGGCGTACCGGCTATTTACACTGCCATGAGCAAAGCCAAAATCCCTTGGTATTTCAGATGGTTCAATCGCGTCCGTCTGTTTATCAGCGGCGGCGCGCCTCTGGCCGGACAAACCATTGACGACTTCAAAGCCAAATTCCCGCGCGCCAAATTACTGGAAGGCTACGGCTTGAGTGAATGCTCGCCCGTCGTGGCCGTCAATACGCCCGAACGCCAAAAAACCGCCAGCGTCGGCGTCGCTCTGCCCGGCCTGACCGTGAAAGCCGTCGATGACGAATTGATCGAAGTGCCGCGCGGCGAAGTGGGCGAACTGATCATCAAAGGCGGCTCGGTCATGCAAGGCTACCTCAATATGCCTGATGCCACAGATGAAACCATCGTCAACGGTTGGCTGAAAACCGGCGACTTTGTCACCATAGACGAAGACGGCTTCATCTTCATCGTCGACCGCAAAAAAGACCTAATTATCTCCAAAGGCCAAAACGTCTATCCGCGCGAAATCGAAGAAGCCATCTACAAACTCGAAGCCGTGGAAGCCGCCGCCGTCATTGGCGTGAAAGACCAATACGCCGATGAAGAAATCATTGCCTTTATCCAACTCAAAGAAGGCATGAAGCTGGAAGAAGCCGAAGTCCGCAGCCACCTGCGCGGCCTGTTGGCAAACTTTAAAATCCCCAAACAAATCATCTTCCAAGACGAGCTGCCGCGCAATGCCACCGGCAAAGTGTTAAAACGCAAACTCAAAGAACAGTTTCAAGACTAAACCGCTGTTTCAGACGGCCTCTTGATTCATGCAGGCCGTCTGAAAACAACCTGTATTCCACAAACCTTTTCAGACGGCCACAACCATGACGACACCTATACTCGAAATCGAAAACCTAAACGGCTCCTTTCCGAGCAAGCAAGTCCTGCACAATATCAACCTGACCTTGCAACCCGGCCGCAAGCTGGCATTGGTTGGTGAGAGCGGCAGCGGCAAAACCGTATTGTCGCAAGGCATTATGCGCCTCAACCCGATGGTTAGCTTTGAAGGCCGTCTGAAATATTGCGGAACCGACCTGCTGACCCAGTCCGAACGCGCCCTGCAAAAGCTGCGCGGCTGCGAAATCGGCATGGTGTTTCAAGAACCCATGACCGCCCTCAACCCCGTGATGCGCGTCGGCGAACAAATCGCCGAAGTCCTGACCCTGCATTTGGGTTTGGATAAAAAACAGGCATGGGCGCGCGCCATCGAACTCCTAGACGAAACCGGCATCCACCAGCCCGAGCAAAAAGCCCAGGCTTATCCGTTCCAACTTTCCGGCGGCCAACGCCAGCGCGCCATGATTGCCATGGCCGTATCCGCCCAACCCAAGCTCCTGATTGCCGACGAACCGACCACTGCTTTGGACGTTGCCGTTCAAGCCCAAATCCTCGACCTGCTCTCACGCCTGCAGGAAGAACACGGCATGACCATGCTCTACATTACGCACGACTTAAACCTCGTGCGCCGTTTTGCCGACGATGTCGCCGTTATGCGTAACGGCCGCATCCTTGAAACCGGCAAAGCAGCCGAAGTCTTCGCCAATCCGCAGCACGAATACACCAAAATGCTGCTCAACGCCGGCACAACGCGCCGAGTGGCCCCCTTGCCTGAAAACCCGGCCACCGTACTTAAGGCCGAGCACGTCGCCTTTTCCGTCAAAGAATCGGACGGTTGGTTTAAAAAACGCGACAAAACCATTCTCAACCCCATTTCTTTCGACCTCAAATCCGGCGAAACCTTAGGCATCATCGGCGAAAGCGGCAGCGGCAAAACCACACTGGCCAAAGCCGTTATGCACCTTATCGATTCCGAAGGCAGCCTGATTGTCAACGGCGAACCATGGAAACACGAATTGAGACGCGAAATCCAAATGGTGTTCCAAGACCCGTTCGGCGCATTCAATCCGCGCATGAACGTCTTCGATACCGTTTCCGAAGCCTTACGCGTGCACGAACCTGAAATGCCGCGCGAAGAAATGCGCCGCCGCGTCGAAGAAGTCCTCAAACAAGTCGGCCTGCCCGAAGACGCACTCGAACGCTATCCGCACGCATTTTCCGGCGGCCAACGCCAACGCCTCGCCATCGCCCGCGCCATCATTGTCCGCCCGAAAATCCTCGTATTGGACGAACCAACCAGTGCGCTCGATGTCCAATGGCAACAACAAATCCTTGAATTACTCAGCGGCCTGCAAAAAGAATACGGCCTCGCCTTCATCATCATCAGCCACGACCTCGCCGTCATCCGCGCCATTTCCCACCGCGTGATGGTGTTGAAAGACGGTCAAGTCGTTGAAGAAGGCGAATGCGAAAGCGTATTTGCCAATCCGGCCAGCGACTACACACGTCATTTGATTGCCCACTCCGGCCACATGGTCCAAGAGGCCGTCTGAATCTTTAAGGATTACGATAGACGCATTTCAAAAAAACTATTACCGAGTGGCGGCACTTGAAATTTTCCCAGTCTGCCACTATCCTGAACAACATATTTATCGATCCCCATTCAAAAGGAAACAAACATGAGCAGCGAATTGATTATCCACGCCAGCGATGCCAGCTTCGAACAAGACGTTTTGAAATCCGACGTACCTGTATTGCTGGACTTCTGGGCACCATGGTGCGGCCCTTGCAAAATGATCGCCCCAATCTTGGACGACATTGCCTCCGAATTCCAAGGCCGTCTGAAAGTCGTTAAAATCAACATCGACGACAATGAAGCCACTCCTGCCAAATTCGGCGTTCGCGGCATCCCTACCCTGATGGTGTTCAAAAACGGCGAAAACGTTGCCACTAAAGTTGGCGCATTGGCTAAAGGTCAACTGACTGCATTCGTTGAAGCCTCTATCGCTTGAGGCTTTAAGCATATAAAAAGGCCGTCTGAAAATTGTTTTCAGACGGCCTTTTTTGTATTCATTAAGCAGCCAATGGTTTCAAAGTCAGGCTGGCATTTTCAGCTTTCACTTTAAACAGCAAATCAATATTCGGATGTTTGCCCGGATTGGCTTCGGCATCGGCAACATGTTCGGCAAACCATGCCAGGCCGCGTTCTGCCGCCGCTGCGTCAAGTTTACCGCCAAACTCTTGCGCCAAAGCATGGTAAAGCTTGAGCGAGCCTTGTTTGCCGGGTGCATTGGGAATGTGATGAACCACATTGCCCTCTTTGTCGAGAATATCTAAGCCGCTCAAATGATCGATGGCAGGCATGGCGGCAAGATTATCTTGGAAGCTCATGATTGTCCTTTCTGATGTGGGTTTTAAAGCAAACCATATAACAAGGCCGTCTGAAAGTTTAGGTTTGACACTTTTCAGACGGCCTTAAACATTTCAATTAACGTGTACCGAAAATCTTATCGCCGGCATCGCCCAAACCGGGGATGATGTAGCCGTGTTCGTTCAAGTGGCTGTCGAGCGCGGCAGTGTAGATGGTTACATCAGGATGCGCGTCATTGACGGCTTTTACGCCTTCCGGAGCGGCAACCAATACCAATGCTTTGATGTTACGGCAACCTTTGGCTTTTAAAAGGTCGATGGTGGCAACCATAGAGCCGCCGGTCGCCAACATTGGGTCAATAATCAGTGCGGGACGTTCGTCCATGCTGTCGACAAATTTTTCAAAATAAGAAACCGGTTTCAAAGTTTCTTCATCGCGCTGCAAGCCGACAACGCTGATTTTGGCAGTCGGAATCAGGTCGAGTACGCCGTCAAGCATACCCAAACCGGCACGCAAAATCGGGACAACGGTCAGCGTTTTGCCTTTGATGCGGTCGCCTTCAATAGAGCCGCACCAGCCGTCAATAATATATTTTTCAATTTCAAAATCACGGCTGGCCTCATATGCCATCAGACGTGCCAACTCGGTGGTAAGCGTGCGGAATTTGTAAGTGCTGCAATCCGCTTCACGCATCAGCGTGAGTTTGTGGCGGACTAAAGGGTGGTTGATAACGGTAACGTTCATGTTGATTTTCCGAATTGCGTTGATGGAGGGGGATTATACTTTTTTTCGCATGGCGCGCAAAGTGCGTATTCATGCGAAAGGCCGTCTGAATCAGGGTTTCAGACGGCCTTTGTCAACAATTTTACATTGCGGAAATATTTAAAATGCTTAAGCTTTCAACAATTCTTGCAGTTCGCCGGCTTCATACATTTCCATCAAAATGTCGGAGCCGCCGACAAATTCGCCGTTGACGTACAGTTGAGGAATGGTCGGCCAGTCGCTGTATTCTTTAATGCCTTGGCGTACGGCATCGTTTTCCAATACGTTGACGGTTACATAGTCGGTGCAACCTGCCGCATTCAGGATTTGTACAGCACGGGAAGAGAAGCCGCATTGCGGGAATTGCTTCGTGCCTTTCATGAACAATACGACGCGGTGGGTGGTAACGACTTCTTTGATTTGATCGTGGATAGAGGACATGGTGTGTTCCTTTTTACTAAATCGGTTGTTCGGGAAAAATCAAATTTCCCGCCATTATACGCAAATTGATGAAGTTGAGGGGCGTTTATCAACGTCGGATCTGACCGTTGCCGTTGATGTAGAACTTGGTCGAAGTCAGCGCTTCCAAACCCATCGGGCCGCGGGCGTGCATTTTTTGGGTGGAAATCCCGATTTCCGCGCCCAATCCGAACACAAAGCCGTCGGTAAACCGAGTGGATGCATTGACATAAACCGCCGCCGCATCAATGCTTTCTTGGAAAAACTCGGCATGGGCAATGCTTTGGGTCACAATCGCTTCCGAGTGGTGCGTTGTATGGCCGTTAATCCAATCGACGGCTTCTTCCACTGATTTCACTATTTTGACCGACATAATATAGTCAAGAAACTCAGTCTTATAATCTTCCTCGGTCGCCAAAACAGCATTTTTAAACATACGCAATGCTTCCTGATCGGCTCTAAATTCGACCGGATGTACTTTGGCAACAGCTTCTTCCAGTTTAGGCAAAAACGCTTCCGCTATCTTTTCGTGGACAACCAAAGACTCCGCGGCATTACACACGCTCGGACGCTGCGTTTTGGCGTTCACGACGATATCGACCGCCATCTCCAAATCGGCACTGTTATCCACATAAATATGGCAATTGCCGACTCCGGTTTCAATGACGGGAACTTTCGATTTCTCTTTCACCGTCTGAATTAAGCGTGCACCGCCGCGCGGAATCAGCACATCAATATAATCAACCGCCTGCATCAATTCCTCGGCAGCGGCATGACTGGTATCTTCGACCAGCTGCACCACATCGGCATCCATTCCCACTTGTACCAAAGTCTGCCTGATGACGGCAATCAATGCAGTATTTGAATGAATCGCATCTCGGCCGCCGCGCAAAATAATGGCATTGCCGGTTTTAAAGGCCAGAGAAAACGCATCGACCGAAACATTGGGGCGACTTTCAAAAATCATGGCAACCACGCCCAAAGGCACGCGTTTTTGAACAATCTTCAAACCGTCCAAATTAGTATAGCCGCGGACAACCTGCCCAATCGGGTCCTGCAAATCGGCAACCTGCCCAACACCTTCCGCAATACCTTTGATGCGTTCGTGATTCAAGCGCAGCCTGTCGAGCATAATGTCCGAAATGCCGTTTTCTTTTGCAGCGGCCAAATCGCGGGCATTTTCTGCCAAAATCACCTCAGCCTGTTCAACCAAAGCCGCCGCGACCTGACGCAGCAGATTGTTTTTTTCCAAGCTTCCCAAGCTGATTAACGTTTTACTGGCTTTTTGGGCATTCTTGCCCAACTGTTCGATATAGCTCATCAAACCTCCCTATTTCTCTTGTGCAAACCAAGTTCCGATAGGCGCGCCATCTAAAACCTGAAGAATATCGCGCGGATTGGCGCTGTTCATCAACACCATCTGGCCGTGATGTTCAAACATCATCTGTGCGCTCTTAATCTTACTGAGCATACCGCCCGTACCAAACTTACTGCCCGAGCCGCCGGCAGAAGCAATAATTTCTTCGGTAATATCGGCAACATGGCTGCGCAGCTTGGCATCGGCGTGAACAGCCGGATTTTTATCAAACAAACCGTCGATATCGGACAACATAATCAGCAAATCGGCTTTAACGATTTTCGCCACGACTGCCGACAAACGGTCGTTGTCGCCAAACTTGGTGGCATGATCCATCTCGTCCACGCTGACCGCGTCGTTCTCATTGACAATAGGGATGACTCCGATGGAAAGCAGGGATTCAAAAGCATTGGTAACGTTTGCCAAACTTTCCGGATATTCAACCACATCACGCGTCAGCAGGATTTGCGATACCGTCATCCGATAATGGGAAAAAATCTGCGAATAAAGGCTCATCATGGCCACTTGGCCGACGCTGGAAACAGCCTGCTGCTGCGCCATTTCCGCCGGACGTTTTTCCATGTTGAGGACATTCAGCCCAAAGCCCATCGCGCCGGAAGACACCAGCACAATTTCTTTGCCCTTACCGACCAGGCTGGAAATGACAAAGGCCAGTTGATCGATTTTTGCCAAATTGATTTTGCCGTTTGGCAACACCAAAGAGCTGGTTCCAATCTTAATGACAATGCGTTTTACTGCTTCAAAATCTCGTTCCATTATTCTCCTCTGCTTTCTATTTTTATGATTGCACGCGGCATTATTTCAGCCAAACGTATCTACATCATAACTGCGAAGCAATAGAAAATACAGACAAAATTAAAAAGTGCCTCCTTCAAAAGCCATATTTCCAGCTTTTACACGAATCTGTTAACAATAAAACAAAAGGCCGTCTGAAACCCTATTTCAGGTTTCAGACGGCCTTTTACCGATTATTGAAACTCTAGTCTGCAAAGATAAATACAGACCGTTCCCTACAAACGCTTATTGATGGTCGGAAATAATTTTCAGCATTTGCGCCAATACCTTAGGATTGGCCGCAACGATGTCGCCGCTTTCCAGCCAGCCTTCATTGCCAGACATATCGGTAACAATACCGCCTGCTTCTTGGACAATCAATGCACCGGCGGCAATATCCCAAGGTTTGAGGTTGAACTCAAAGAAACCGTCCAAACGGCCGGCCGCAACGGCACACAAATCCAAAGAAGCCGCGCCTTCACGACGGCCGCCGGCGGTTTTGGCCAAGAAATCTTTCAAAATCGCCAGATACTTGTCCATCATGCTTTGATCGACAACAGGGAAGCCGGTACCGATCAGGCAGCGGTTCAATTCGATGCGGTTGGAAACGCGGATGCGGCGGTCGTTGAGCAACGCGCCTTTGCCACGAGAAGCCATATATACGTCGTTGCGCTCAGGTGCGTACACCAAAGCTTCTTGCAACACGCCTTTGTGCAGGAGTGCCATAGAAATGGCGTATTGGGGATGGCCGTGGAGGAAGTTGGTTGTGCCGTCGAGCGGGTCGATAATCCATTCGTACTCAGCGGTGGCTTTACCGTGGGAGCCGCCTTCTTCGCAAGTGATTTTATGATGCGGATAGGCTTCTTTGAGCGCTTCCACCAAAATCATTTCGGAGCTGCGGTCAACATCGGAAACGAAGTCGTTGAATGCTTTGCTGTCTACTTTGACGGCATCCAGATTGCCGGCGGCGCGAATCATCATTTGCCCTGCTTTACGGGCGGCTTTGAAAGCGGTATTTAAAAACGGATTCATGGTTTTCTTCCTAATTCAGGTAAAATACGCCCTAATGCGCCGAACAGGCACACAAGAGGCTGTTAATCGTTTCCGATGCTGTTAAAGAACATTTCAGACGGCATGGAAAAAGGCCGTCTGAAAACAAAAAGATGGCGCATTATACCTGATTCCCGTACAAACAGAAAACAAAACATGACTTCCGAAAAACCCGCCCTGCCCGCCTATCTGGACAATATCCGCATCATCCTCACGCGTACCAGCCATCCCGCCAATATCGGCTCCGCCGCCCGCGCCATGAAAACAATGGGCCTGCACAAACTGACCATCGTTGCCCCCAATCTGATGGCAACGCCGATGACGGAAAATCCGCCCGTATTCGATCCGGAGCATCCGCAATCGTTTAAATTACCGGAAGAAAGTTTCATCCTCGCTTCCGGTGCGGCAGACGTTTTGGAAAATGCCACCATTGCTGCCTCTTTGGACGAAGCCCTTGCCGACACCACCATCGCCTGCGCCCTGACCAGTCGCCGCCGCGAAATCACCGCGCCGCTGCAAACCCCGCGCGATTTGGTGCCCGAATTACTGCAGGCCGCCAACCGAGGCGAAAAAGTGGCACTGGTTTTCGGCAACGAGACTTTCGGCTTGAGCATCGAAGAAGTCCAAGCCTGCAACCGACTGATGACCATCAACGGCAATCCCGACTATTTCTCGCTCAACCTCGCCCAAGCCGTGCAGGTCGTGTGCTACGAAATCTTCAGCCAAACCGATTCGCCCATGACCCATCTTCAACAGGAAGACCACGCTGCGACCCATGAGCAAATCAAAGGCATGGTCGCCCACATGGAAAGCGTGATGAACGACATCGGCTTTTTCAACCGCCGCAACGGCGAGCGCCTGATGCGCCGTATGCAGAGCCTGTTCGGACGCGCCAACACGCAAACCGAAGACATCGACATCCTGCGCGGTTTTTTCAATACCGTCAGCCACCGTATCCATAAAAAAGACTGATTTAAGGCCGTCTGAAAACATTACAAGCTTTTTCAGACAGCATGACTGATATTCGGATAAGCATGAATTACGCCCTAGACGCATTATGGTGGAAACTCACCAGCCAACCCGTCCGCGACCTCGCCTCGCTGCTGACTGCGCCCCCTTTGTGGCAAAGCGGTTGCGAATTGAGCGTGCGCGAACTATTGGGGGAGCACGGTTTCCGCTACCTTTTGGCATTGGACGCCGATCCCGCGCCGCTGATGGATCACCTTGCCCAACGTTCCCCATTCGGCCACCGTCTCGGCATTTATGCCGAAGAGTTGTTGACGTTTTGGTTTGCCAACGCGCCGCACGCCAAACTGCACGCATACAACCTGCCCGTTTTTTCAGACGGCCAAACTTTAGGTGCCGCGGATTTTGTCGTTTCCCTCAACCAACAGCCCTACCATATCGAGCTGGCGTGTAAATACTACGGCGGAGACCAAGTGCAAAACCTGCACGGTCTCAACCCTAAAGACACGCTGACGGACAAGGCCGCCAAATTGGTGCAGCAATCCCAGCTGCTACATACACTGCAAGGCAAAGCAGCCTTAACCGCACAAGGCCTGCCGGAAAATCCGCTTCCTGCTTCCATCGTGCGCGGCATCGGATTTTTTCCACAAGGTTTCCATGCTTTTGAGCCGCCACTTAACTCATACGGCTGGCGCGGCATCTATATTCAAGATTGGGCGGAATACTGGTTTGAACACCAAGAAGTCCGCTACCACCTGCTCGACCGTATGGCCTATCTCGCGCCTGCTCGTGTCGCCGAAACCGAAACATTGAACGAAACCGAAATCCGCCGTATCGACCAAGGCTTGATTGCCGTTTTGGAATTACGGCCGGACGGCTTTTGGCACGAAATCGAACGCATCATGAAGGCCGTCTGAAACCCTTTACCAACTTTAAGAGAACCCATTACATTATGAACGCCGCACAACTCGACCATACCGCCAAAGTTTTGGCTGAAATGCTGACTTTCAAACAGCCTTCCGATGCCGTCCTCTCCGCCTATTTCCGCGAACACAAAAAGCTCGGCCGCCAAGACCGCCACGAAATCGCCGAAACAGCCTTTGCCGCATTGCGCCACTATCAAAAAATCAGTACCGCCCTGCGCCGTCCGCACGCGCAGCCGCGCAAAGCAGCACTCGCCGCACTGGTTCTCGGCAGAAGCACCAACATCAGCCAAATCAAAGACCTGCTTGATGAAGAAGAAACAGAGTTCCTCGGCAATTTGAAAGCCCGCAAAACCGAGTTTTCAGACGGCCTGAATACCGCCGCAGAATTGCCGCAATGGCTGGTAGAACAACTGCAACGGCATTGGAGCGAAGAAGAAATCCTCGCCTTCGGCCGCAGCATCAACCAACCTGCCCCGCTCGACATCCGCGTCAATACCTTGAAAGGCAAACGCGATAAAGTGCTGCCATTGTTGCAAGCCGAAAGTGCCGATGCAGAAGCCACGCCTTATTCGCCTTGGGGCATCCGCCTGAAAAACAAAATCGCGCTTAACAAACACGAGCTATTTTTAGACGGTACACTGGAAGTCCAAGACGAAGGCAGCCAGCTGCTTGCCTTATTGGTGGGCGCAAAACGCGGCGAAATCATTGTCGATTTCTGTGCCGGTGCCGGCGGTAAAACTTTGGCTGTCGGCGCGCAAATGGCCAACAAAGGCAGAATCTACGCATTCGACATCGCCGAAAAACGCCTTGCCAACCTCAAACCGCGCATGACCCGTGCCGGACTGACCAATATCCACCCCGAACGCATCAGCAGCGAACACGATACCCGTATCGCCCGACTGGCAGGCAAAGCCGACCGCGTGTTGGTGGACGCGCCCTGCTCCGGTTTGGGTACTTTACGCCGCAATCCCGACCTCAAATACCGCCAATCCGCCGAGACCGTGGCCAACCTTTTGGAACAGCAACACAGTATCCTCGATGCCGCCTCCAAACTGGTGAAACCGCAAGGCCGTTTGGTTTACGCCACCTGCAGCGTGTTGCCGGAAGAAAACGAGTTGCAAGTCGAACGTTTCCTGTCCGAACATCCCGAGTTTGAACTCGTCAACTGCGCCGAACTGCTGCAAAGCCTGAAGGTTGATTTGGATACCGGAAAATACCTGCGCCTCAACTCTGGAGAACACCAAACCGACGGTTTCTTTGCCGCTGTATTGCAACGTAAGGATTAAGGTTGAAAAAGGCCGTCTGAAATCCTTTCAGACGGCCTTTTTAATAGATTTTTTACATTAAAATCATTAGAAACGATAGTCGCGCTCTGCAATAATATACTTTAAGGCATGTATCTTGACCTTTCATCAGAATATTGTGAAAAGCTGGAAAAAATGCTTTATGCTTTGTAAATGTATGTGTTCTCGTTCAAAATTCGCCCGGTCATGCCTCAGGCGATACCCGATACGGACAACGATAATATATAAATCATTTGGTTAGAAATCATGCCGCATATTTATTCTTCCCCCACAAAGCTCCGTTTATTGTCATCGGCCGTTGCCGTCGCCTGCTGTCTGATGCCGTTTCAGACGGCCTCTGCATACAGCCTGCAAGACATCCTCAGGGATGCTTTAATCAGCGACCCGATTGTGCGTGAAGCAAAAGCCACTCAAGAAGCAGCGCAAAGCACGACCAAAGCTACGCGTGCGCGCCATTATCCTGTCGTTACCCTGACCGGCACGAAAGTGCTGGCGCAACACAATAAATATAACAGCAACGACATGGATGACGGTATCGGCGTGCGCGGCAGCGTGAACATCTACTCATGGGGTGCGATTGAAGCCGCCGTCCGCCGCGACCGCAGCCGCGAAGAATACTATCAACACAAATACACCGAAAGCCAAGAGCAGCTCGGCAGCGATATCGGCCGCCTCTACCTGAGCGCATTGCGTGCAAAAGAAACCCTGATCCTCAACGAGCAGACTTTAGCGCGCCACAACAACCTCTTAAAAGACTTGGACACCATCGTCAAATATGATGCCGGCCGTCGTTCCGAGCTGATTGAAGCGCGCGCGCGCCAACTACAAGTGGCAAACATCATTGCCCAACAACGCCGCACCATGGATTTGGCCCTGAGCCGCCTGTCCCGCTATACCTCGCGCCAGCTGACTGCCAACGACTTGGAAGATCCGTTTAAAAACGACACGGCGAAATCCATCACTGAACGCTTCAACAATCCCAACCGCAACAACAATCCGTCCTATCAGGCGCAATTGGCCGAGCGCGACAGCGTCCGTGCCGATTTGGACGCCTCCAAAGCCGAACGCCTGCCTGCCCTCAATTTGGAAGGCAGTGCAACGCGCAACACCAGACAGCTTTATTTAAACGTTGCATGGAATGTGTTGGATATTGCCGCACGACACAATGTGGAACGCAATGCCAAATCATTGATTGCCGCAGAAGCCAAGTCCGAACAAATCCTGCGCGACATGAACGAACGCGTTCAAACGTCGGCCATCGATATGCAGGAAAGCGAACAGCGTACCGCGCTGACGGCGCAACACATCGCCGCCCAAAAAGAAGTCATCAAAGTGTATGAATTGCAATTTAAAATCGCCCGACGTACGCTGACCGACGTTTTGAGCGCATACAGCGAGTTATCCTCCATCGAGCAGGATTATGTTGCCGCCCGCAACGATTTCCGCGATGCGGCGCTTGACTATTTAAATACCCAAGCCAAAATCTCCGCTTGGGTCGGTTTGGCACAAAAATAAAGCCATATCCGCCGGTTAAACCAAAAACATTACGCGAAAAAATATGAAAGCCATCATTGAACACATCGTTTTAGTGACCCGCCTTTTGGGTGCGCCCGTATCCGAAGCCGCTTTGTCCGCCGAAGTCGTGCGCGACAAAAAGCTCAAGGTCAACTATCACTCACTGGTCGAAGTCCTGCGCAGTCACGGCTTTGAAAACACCTTATCCAAACGCAATCTGGAAGACATCCCCTCGCTCGCTGTGCCGGTTATGATTATCCTGCACAACGAAGAAGCAGCGGTCATCACCCAAATCGAAGGCTCCGGCCAAGAACGCAAATACCATATCCGCCAGGTTGACGGTTTGGAACAGGAACTCAGCCACGAGCAGCTCTCCGGCCTGTATTTGGGCTACTGCTGGTTTATCAAACCCAAAATGGCTACCGATATGCGCTCGGAGCTGCCTGAATACCATTTGCCCAAAGCATGGTTTTGGAAAGTCATTTGGCGTTTCCGCAGCTACTACTACCAAGTCATCTTGGCCACCATCATCATCAACTTCCTTGCGCTCGTCAGCTCCCTGTATGTGATGAACGTGTACGACCGCGTGATTCCCAACCAAGCCTATGAGACCTTGTGGGTATTGAGCATCGGCGTGGTCTTGGCGATTTTGTTTGAGTTTGCCGCCAAGATGATTCGCGGCCACTTGACCGATATTGCCGGCAAAAAAGCCGACCTGATCATCAGCTCCGCCCTGTTCCGCCGCGTGATGGCATTGCGTCTGGCAGACCGTCCTGCTTCTTCCGGTTCATACGCCAGCAACCTGCGCGAATTTGAAGCCGTGCGCGAGTTCATGACCAGTGCCAGCTTGTTGACCATCGTCGACTTGCCTTTCCTGTTGCTGTTTATCTTCGTGATTTCCATGGTCGGTGGCAAACTGGCACTCGTTCCCCTGACCATCATTCCGATTGTCGTGATTGTCGGTTTTGTCGTACAACGACCGCTCTCGCGCCACATTAACGAATCGATGAAAGAAGGTTCGCAACGCTCCGGCCTTGCCGTTGAAGCCATCGAAGGCATCGAAACCCTGAAAACCAACAACGCCACATCTTGGGCGCAACAACGTTGGGACGAATACACCGCCAAAACTTCCGCCTCTTCCATCAAAGTCAAAGACACCAGCAACTTCATGGTCAACTTTGCCGTTGCCATGCAGCAGCTCAATACCGTCTTTTTGGTCGTCGTCGGTACCTATCTGATTCATGCCGACAACCATGCGGAACGCATCACCATGGGTGCATTGATTGCCTCCGTGATTCTGTCCGGCCGTGCTTTGGCGCCATTGGCACAAATTGCCGGTTTGGCCACCCGCTTCCAACAGGCCAAACTTGCCCTCAAAGGCGTAAACGACATCGTTACCCGCCCTATCGAGCGCAATCCGGAACGCAAATATATTACTTTGGACAATGTTCAAGGCAATATTACCTTTGAAAACGTATCGTTCAAATATCAAGCCGACAACAACAGCGCGGTCGAAGATTTGCGCCTGACCATCAAACCGGGCGAAAAAGTCGGTATTTTGGGCCGTATCGGCAGCGGTAAAAGCACCATGCTCAAACTGGCCAGCGGTCTGTACGACACTGAAAAAGGCAACGTTACCCTTGACGGCGTCGATATGCGCCAGCTTGACCCCAACTTCCTGCGCGATCAAGTCCTGCTGTTGAGCCAATCGCCACGCCTGTTCCTCGGCACATTGCGTGAAAATATGGACTTGGCGCGTACCGGCAGCTACTCTACCGACCAAGACTTACTGACTGCGCTCAACCGCTTCGGCCTCGACAAAATCATCCGCAACCATCCACGTGGTTTGGATATGCCTCTGGGTGAAGACGGCTTAGGCTTGTCCGGCGGTCAAAAACAAATCATCGCCCTGGCACGCATGACCTTGCGCAACCCGAAAGTTGTCTTGCTGGACGAGCCGACCACCAGCCTGGACCAGGCTACCGAACGTATGGCGCTCAATGCCATCGCCCAATGGGGTCGCAACCGCACCATGCTTTTGGTGACCCACCGTCCGCAAGTGTTGCAAATCGTCAACCGCATCATTGTGATGGACAATGGTAAAGTCGTGATGGACGGCCCGCGCGACCTGGTATTGCAAAAACTCATGCAAAACGAACAGGCCAAAGCAGCCAACGTCAAACAACAACAGCAACAAGCTGCTGCAGTCAAACAGCAGCAACAACAAGCTGCCGCAGCCCCTCAATCGGCAGCACAATAAAGCAAAAGGCCGTCTGAAAATCTACTTACCCTTTCAGACGGCCTGCCCTAATGGTTAAAATCCACCAAACACAATAAAGATACACGATTATGAGCCGCGAAAACAACGTCAAATCCAAAGACCTACACCTCATCAACGACCTCAATGCCGCCCTTCAAAAAGAAAAACACAGCGGTCAATTTTGGGTCATCATCCTATTCTTCCTTTTCCTGGTTGTCTTCGTCGTCTGGGCATACAACAGCCCTGTCGAAGAAGTGACCCGCGGCAACGGCAATATCATTCCCAGCAGCCGTGAGCAAGTAATTCAAAGCCTGGACCCCGGCATCGTAACCGAAATCATGGTTAAAGAAGGCGATATGGTCGAGAAAGATCAGATTCTAATGAAACTTGACGACACGCGCAGCTCCGCCGTATTGCGTGAAAGCGAAGCCAAAGTCGAAAACCTCGAAGCCACCGTTGCCCGCCTTAAAGCCGAAGCCTACGGTACCAAGCTCTCCTTCCCTGACAGCGTGGGTCCCGAGCTTCGCCGTCGCGAAATCGCCGCCTACAAAGCACGCCGTCAAGCCATGACCGACGCCGTCAGCGGTCTCTCCCAAAGCAAGGCCGCGCTTGACCGCGAAATCGCCATTACCGCCCCCATGGTTGCCGAAGGCGTGGTTTCCGAAGTCGAACTCTTAAGAATGCGCCGCGATTCCGCAGACTTGGCCACCCAAATCGCCGAACGCCGCAACCGCTACAAAGCCGATGCCAACAACGAACTTTTGCAAGCCGAATCCGAGCTGGCGCAATCCAAAGAAAACGTTGCCATGCGTGCCGACCCGGTTGAACGCTCGCAAATCCGCGCACCTATGCGCGGCATCGTCAAAGGCATAAAAGTCACCACCATCGGCGGCGTTGTTAACGCAGGCGAAGACATCATGCAAATCGTCCCGGTTGACGACAAACTGCTGGTCGAAGCCTATATCCGTCCGCAAGACATCGCCTTTATCCGTGCAGGCCAACCTGCATTGGTTAAAGTCAGCGCATACGACTACTCCATCTACGGCGGTTTGGAAGGCAAAGTTACTCTCGTTGGTGCCGACACCGTCAGCAATTCCATGCAAAACCGTGCCAACGACCTGAAACTTGACCCGAACCAAGTCTATTACCGCGTTCTCGTCCAAACCGAAAACAACTCCCTGAAAGACAAAAATGGCAAACCTATGCCGATTATTCCGGGTATGGTCGCAACGGTGGACATTAAAACCGGCGAAAAAACCATCTTCCAATACCTGATCAAACCGATAACGCGTATGAAACAAGCGTTAAGCGAACGCTAATCGATAAAACGATAAAAGGCCGTCTGAAAGTTTTCAGACGGCCTTTTATTGATCACTATATTTACTTATCCGGCAGATAAATTATTTCTCCTTAAACGTAGCTCCGACAAACGTCCTTTTCGGATTGCCGCGCTCAACTTGATAGAGTTGCGCGTGCTGCTCCTGCGCAAAATTTCCAGCTTGTCCGGCATGATGCTCCGCCAGCTTTTGCGCCAAGAGCATTACCGCCAATTTTTTATTGGCATGCTGGCTGCGTTCGCTCTCGACCCGTACAGAAATGCCGCTTTCTTTATGGGTAGCGCGGACGGCGCTTTCGGTTTTATTGACGTGTTGCCCACCCTTGCCACCCGAACGACAGGTTTGAAACTCGATTCCGTTTTCAGACGGCATTTCATACATCTGCGGCATATCGGGCAAGCGGAAAACTCCTATATACCAATTTTTACGCGGATGTTTTGGACGGACAGGGCTGGGGCATATCCATTGGAGCGTCCCCTGCCAAGTTTGCGCTAGGCTTTCGGCTTTCTGCCCTTCCAACTTGAGCGTCGCCGACAAAATGCCGTGCTTATCGGCGGTTTCGGTAACAAGTTCGGCATCAATGCCTTTTGCTTGGGCTTGAGCAAGCAGCTTGCCCAAGACAAAACGGGCAAATATACGGCACTCTGCCGGCCCTTGCGCGGTAGAAATTTGCAGATAAACCGCTGGTGTATTCTGTTTCATCTTTACACTCCACACTCGCCGCCGGTTTTATAAGTCAAAACAGGCTTGAACCGCGCAACCAATTCAATCAAACCTGCGTTTTTCATGGCGGCAATAACGCTGTCGATACTTTTATAAGCCTGCGGCGCTTCTTCAAAAATCAGGGCCTTATCCTGACAAACGACTACGCTGCCGAATTCGGTCTGGCGCAGACTCTCGGCAGTATATTTGTGCGACAGCCTGCCTTTGCATTCGCCGCGCTGCCATTTCCGACCTGCGCCGTGAGCCAAGGTATTCAACGAAATTTGGCAATCTTCGGCAGGTCGGACCAGATAGCTGTAATCGCCGCGCGAGCCGGGTATCATGACCAAGCCTTTATCGGTGGGCGTTGCGCCTTTTCGGTGCAGCCAACCGGTTGTGCCGTCAATCTCGGTTTGTTCCAAAAAATTATGATGGACATCGAGCAGGCATGTTCCTTCTGCGCGCCAACGGTCGAGCATTCTGGCGGCAATCAAACGGCGGTTAAGGCTGGCAAATTCAAGGGCTGTTTGGTGTTCGGCAAGGTAGGCTGCTGCCGCTTCGCCCCCTTCTGCCAAACCTTGATGCCCAAAGGCGGCAATATGGCGTTGCAAAATCTGCTGGCCTAATCCGCGCGAACCGCTATGTACTAACAGTTGCAGATGGTTTTCATCAAAATCTATTGGGAGCAGATCGGCGCGATAAACAGTATCAACGGTTTGCAACTCGGCAAAATGGTTACCGCCGCCAATCGTACCTACGGCAAGACCGTCTGAAAATGGGAACATATCGACAGCGTCGCCTAATAATTCGACCTGTTCGTCTTTGTCTAGCGGCGTATCGATATTACCCAGCTGTTTGGCGAGTTTGGCCGGTTTGAGTTTGGCTGCACGTAAATCGGTCTGCCAAAACGCCATACCGCAACCGATATCATTCCCAATCAGGGCAGGATAAAAATGACGGTCGCTGAAAAATGCCGCGCCAACCGGATAACCGCGCCCTACGTGTAAATCCGGCATTCCGGCAACGCGTAACATATGCGGTAATCGGGCGGTGGTTTCGAGCTGTGCGACAGCGTTGCCTTCAATCCATGTATTTGAATCGGCAATAATTTGAATATGATGGGGATAATTGCCCATGTGTTTATGCTTTCTTTAAAACGGATAGAAACCGTCAACAGATGACAATAAGCATCCACCGTCTGCGAAATGTTCAGACGGCCTGGTTTCTAGCCGATAATCGTAGGGAAAGCAGCCCGAAGCGGGCGACATGGAATGCGAAAAGCGTTATCCGAAAATCAGACCGACGCTTGGGCTGCAAAGAATGTGATTGAGCGGATTGAAGTATTACGTGTCATGGCTTGCTCCTTTCTTTGCATAAAAATATTAAAAACTTTCGGATTATAGAGTGTTCATTTCCAATCATGCAAACTTACTGGCATCAATCTGCCAATGATGTTGCATAAATGGCAACTATTGAGAACATAATTTAGGCCGTCTGAAAACTTTTCAGACGGCCTTTTATACCCAATAATCCTTACAAAACAACGGTCGGATAAGAGCCGACAACTTTCACGAAGGAAGCGCGTTCGCCCAAAAGCTGCAAGGCTTTTTGGACATTTTCATCGCTTTGGTGGCCTTCGATGTCGATGAAGAACAGGTATTCCCACAAAACCGATTTGCTTGGGCGGCTTTCAAATTTGGTCATGGAAATGCCCAACTCGGTGAAAGGTTGCAGCAAAGAAGTAACGGCACCGGCACGGTTGGGTGCGGAGACGACCAAAGAAGTTTTGTCGTTGCCGCTGCGGCCGGTTTCTTGATGGCCCATCACCAAGAAGCGCGTGGTGTTGTTCGGTTCGTCTTCGATACACTCGGCGGCAAAGCTCAACTGATAAATTTCCGCCGCGATACGTCCGGCAATGGCGGCCACATTCGGGCTGTCAGATTCGGCAACCAAACGCGCTGCTTCGGCATTGCTGGCCACGGCGATACGTTCGGCATTGGGCAGGTTGCGGCCGAGCCAGTCATTGCATTGCGCCAAGGCTTGGGCATGAGCGAAAACTTTGGTAATGCCGCCGATTTCGTGGCTGTCTTTACGCAACAGGTTGTGATGGATGCGGACAACCACTTCGCCGCAGGCTTTTAAAGCGGTTACAGCCAACAAATCCAAAGTGCGGCCCACCGAGCCTTCGGTCGAGTTTTCCACCGGCGCCACCAAATAATCGGCTTGGCGCGTTTCGACTTGTTTGAAGCAGTTGTCGATGGTGGTACACGCCATGGTGTGTGCGGCGTGGCCGAAATGTTTGATGGCGGCTTGCTGGGTAAATGTCCCCTTCGGGCCCAAATAGGCAATCGTCAGCGGACGCTCTACCGCCAAACATTCACTCATAATCTCGCGAAACAGCCGGGTGACCGATTCATCCGGCAAAGGGCCGCGGTTCAAATCCTGAATCCGGCGCAAAACGGCTACTTCCCGTTCAGGACGGTACACCGCGCCTGTCCCTTTCAATTCGCCGATAGCATGCGCATGACCGGCGCGCTCGTTGAGCAAACGGAGAATTTCCGCATCAATGCTGTCGATGGCATTGCGGTGCGGCAATAATTGTTCGTCTATGGATAAAGGCATAAGCTGTCTCGCAATTTTGTGAGGGATATTTTCATTTTAACATTAAAGGCCGTCTGAATTCCGTTTTCAGACGGTCTCAACACTATCTTTATCTAACTTTATCGTCTATCAGGTTTGCAAACGCCGCCAATTCCATCATAATTAAGCCTTTTGAACGACAAGGCCTATTCCATGCACTCAAACGGACTTTACACCCGTTTTCTGCCCGATGAAGAAGCAACCCTGAAACTGGGTGAAGAATGGAGCAAGCAACTCTCCGCTCCGCTGACCATCTATCTTGAAGGCGGACTGGGTGCAGGCAAAACCACGCTGACACGCGGGATTTTGCGCGGACTGGGGCATACGGGCGCAGTCAAAAGCCCGACTTACACCATTGTCGAATCTTATCCGCTGGATACATTCACCCTCCACCATTTCGACCTCTACCGCTTTACCATGCCCGAGGAATGGGAAGATGCCGGTTTGGACGAATTGTTTGCGCCCGACAGCGTCTGCCTCATCGAATGGCCGCAGCAAGGCGGGGAATTCACGCCTCAGGCAGACATTACCATTACATTGACGTACACCGATAAGGGCAGAACCTGCACCTTTTCCGCCCACACAAACCAAGGCCGAAAAAGTTTAGAATCATGGTCAAATTAACTAGAAGACACATTCTCCGTCAAGGCACAGGACTATTTCTCACCCTCACGCCCGTTGGTGCCGCATTAGCCAAACCGGCCTCTCCTGCGCAATTCCTTGCCGTCCGCATTTGGCCGGCGAACGCCTACACACGCGTTACCCTTGAGAGCAACCACTCGATGAAATACCAACATTTTATGTTGGACAACCCCAGCCGGTTGGTTGTAGATATTCAAGGAGCGGAAATCAACAGCGTCCTACAAGGCATTTCCAGCAAAGTACTGTCTAATGACCCTTTTATCCGCAGCATTCGCGCCGGTCAAAATACGCCTAATACCGTGCGTATCGTCATCGACCTCAAACAAAGCACCCATCCGCAAGTCTTTGCGCTCGCCCCCGTCGGCAACTTCAGAAACCGCTTGGTTATCGACCTCTATCCGCACGGCGCAGATGCCAACGACCCGATGATGGCCTTGCTCAACGGCAATGTTCCCAAACAACGTCAAAATACCAATATCGCATACGACACCCCTACCCCTAAAAACAATCGCGGCAGCGGTGGCAACCGCCGTCCCGTGATTATGATCGATCCCGGTCACGGTGGCGAAGACCCCGGTGCAATAGGCCCAAGCGGACTTAAAGAAAAAAACGTCGTACTCTCCATCGCCCGCGAAACCAAAAAACGCCTTGAAGCCTTGGGTTACAACGTATTCATGACGCGCAACGAAGACATCTTTATCCCATTGGGCGTACGCGTTGCCAAAGGCCGTGCGCGCAATGCCGACGTATTCGTGTCCATCCACGCCGATGCCTTTACCAGCCCGTCCGCTCGCGGTACCGGCGTATATATGCTCAATACCAAAGGCGCAACCAGCTCGGCGGCAAAATTCCTTGCCCAAACCCAAAACAACGCCGACGCCATCGGCGGTGTACAATCCAGCGGCAACCGCAACGTCGACAACACGATTTTGGACATGACCCAAACCGCAACCTTGCGCGACAGCCGCAAGCTCGGCCATTCCGTCTTGACCGAATTGGGCAAACTCAACCAACTGCACAAAGGCCGCGTTGACGAGGCCAACTTTGCTGTCCTCCGTGCGCCGGATGTTCCGTCCATTTTGGTGGAAACCGCCTTCCTCTCCAACCCTACCGAAGAGCGGCTGCTCGGCAGCGAATCATTCCGCCAGCAATGCGCCCAAGCCATTGCCACCGGTATTCAAAAATACATCAATACCGCCGTTTTACGACGCGGTTAATGGCTTAATGAAACAAAGGCCGTCTGAAAATTTTTCAGACGGCCTTATCTTTTCAAGCAATCTATTTAACCGCACTTCCCTACCGCAGCCGGATAGACGGATACCTTCGTCTGCGTCAATGCAAACAGGTTTTCCAACTGCGTTTGCGCCTGACGGTTGGCATGTTCCAAAATCTCAGCCTTACATGCGCTTTGCAATACCTGCCGTTTCGCCTCTTCCTGCACCGTCTTAAATACCGACTTATCCATAGGCAGCAAATTAAACGAGCCGGTCTGAATATCGTACACTTCGATATTTTCCAAATCCACGCTCAAGATTTCCACCGCCGGCAGACTGATTAATACCTTGTCGTCCACAATATTGACATTGTCCGAGTTCAACTTGTCCAAATCCAAACCGGCCAACACCTTGCCGCGCACAATAAAAATACCGCTTTGCGAATCCTGCCACAGCCTGCGCCAATCCCCTTTTTTCTCCGTACGGATAATCGTATCGATATAAAATGCCGTACTTTCCAAGCGGTTCATCTGCTTAATCTGCATCAAAACCCCCTCGCGGGACAAAACCTGATGTTCTTCGTTCTGACCATGCAGGGCATAAAACCAGCCGCCCGCAGCCGTCAGCGCACACAACACCAGCACGACCAATCCGCGCCCAAACATTTTCATTTCAAATATCCCCCGTTAAAATAATCATCAAAACATTCCCCATATTCTCCCAAAACCGTCAATTTCAAGCCATACCCAGGCCGTCTGAAACAATAAATTTCATTACCAAAAAGTAATAAAAAATCTCAACAAACAAAGTTTGCCTTTTGGTAAAGACAAGACTACAATCCATTACACACAATTCAATTTCATCTCATCATGAATACCACCGACCTGCGCCGCCACAACCTGCGGCAATGGATAACACAACACCACAACGGCCAGCAGACCAAGTTTGCACAAGCCATCGCCATCAACCAAGGCGAGCTGTCCGCCCTGCTGAAAAACAAATCTTTCGGCGAGAAAAAAGCCCGAAAAATCGAGCAGGCAGCCAATATGCCTGACATGTGGCTGGATCAAGACCACCAAGACCGCCACGCCCCCACCATCAGCCAAGAAAGAAATACCATGTCCCACATCTCCACCATCCCCGAAATCCTAGCAGACATCAAAGCCGGCAAAATGGTCATCATCACCGATGCCGAAGACCGCGAAAACGAAGGCGACTTGCTGATGGCCGCCCAATTCGTTACCCCCGAAGCCATCAACTTCATGATCAAAAACGCACGCGGCCTGGTCTGCCTGCCGATGGACGGCGAAATGGTCGAAAAACTCGGCCTGCCCATGATGACCCAGAAAAACGGCGCGCAATACGGCACCAACTTTACCGTCTCCATCGAAGCCGCCCACGGCATTACCACCGGCATTTCCGCCGCCGACCGCGCCCTGACCATTCAAACCGCCGTTTCCCCATCCGCCAAACCCGAAGACATCGTCCAACCCGGCCACATCTTCCCACTGCGCGCCCAAAAAGGCGGCGTACTCGTCCGCGCCGGACACACCGAAGCCGGCGTCGATCTGGCACAAATGAACGGCCTGATTCCCGCCGCCGTCATCTGCGAAATCATCAACGACGACGGTACCATGGCGCGTATGCCCGAACTGATGAAGTTCGCCGAAGAACACAATCTCAAAATCGGCACCATTACCGACCTCATCGAATACCGCAGCCGTACCGAAAGCCTGCTCGAAGACATGGGCAACGCACCCGTACAAACCCCGTGGGGCGAGTTCCAACAACACGTTTACGTCGACAAACTCTCCGGCGAAACCCACCTCGCCCTTGTCAAAGGCACACCCTCCGCCGAAGAAGAAACCCTCGTCCGCGTCCATGAACCCTTCAGCGTCATGGACTTCATCCAAGCCAACCCGCGCCATTCATGGTCGCTGCCCAAAGCCCTTGAGCGCATCCAACAAGCCGAAAGCGGCGTAGTCATCCTCCTGCACCGTACCGAAGACGGCGCCACCCTGCTCGACCGCACCCTGCCCAAAGGCGCCAACCAAGCCTACAAATGGGACAGCAAAAGCTACGGCATAGGCGCACAAATCCTCGCCGGCCTCAACGTCAAAAAACTGCGCGTCCTCGGCCAGCCGTCATCCTTCACCGGCCTCACCGGCTTCGGCCTCGAAGTCGTCGGCTTTGAAGAAGCTGAAAAATAATCTTGCTTGATTGATGCTCAAAGCAAATGAAACAAAAGGCCGTCTGAAAGTTTTCAGACGGCCTTTTAAGTTTATTATCCAATTCAAAAACAGCGAATATAAAAAAAGCCGACACACCTTTCCGATGTATCGGCTTTCGTTATCTGCTTAACGCTTAATTTCTGCCGGGCAATTCTTTTTCGCTCAATGGTTTGATGTACCAAATATCGCGGCAGTAGTCGGCGATGGAGCGGTCGGATGAGAAGAAGCCCATGTTGGCGATATTGATCAAGGCTGATTTGCGCCATGCGGATACGTTGCGGTAGTGTTCGTCCGCTTTGTATTGCGTGTCGATGTAGCTGCGGAAATCGGCCATCAGTTGATAGAAGTCGCCGTATGGTTGCAACACGTCGTTGTAGCGGTTTGGCTCTTCCGGAGAGAAAGTGCCTTGGCTGATTTGGTTGACGACGCGGCGCAGGTCGCTGTCTCGCTCGATATAGCTCAACGGGTCGTAACCGTTGCGGCGGATTTCTTCGACTTGTTCTACGGTGTTACCGAAGATATAGCAGTTGTCCGCACCGACTTTTTCCAAAATCTCAACGTTCGCGCCGTCCAGTGTACCCATACAGATTGCGCCGTTGAGGGCAAATTTCATGTTGCTGGTACCGGATGCTTCTGTACCTGCCAGTGAGATTTGTTCGTGCAAATCGGCGGCAGGAATGATGATTTGGGCGAGGCTGACGCTGTAATTCGGGATGTAAACGACTTTAATCAGGTCACGGATACGGGTGTCGTTGTTGATGACTTTGGCAACGTCGTTAATCAGTCGGATGATTTTCTTCGCCATGTAATAGGCGGAAGCGGCTTTACCGGCAAAGATGAACACACGCGGCTGCCAATCGAAATCCGGGTTTTCCAGGATTTTGTTGTAACGGTCGACGATGTGCATCACGTTCAATGCTTGACGTTTGTACTCGTGGATACGTTTGATTTGGATGTCGAAAAGTGCATCGGTATTAACTTTGATACCCAGCTCGGTTTCGATGTATTTGGCAAGACGCTCTTTGGCGGCTTTTTTCACTTCGCCGAATTCTGCCTGTACGGAGGCATCGTCCACTTTGTCGTTGAGCTTGGTCAGGTTGTCCAAATGCAGACGCCAGTCTTCGTCGCCCAGATGTTTGTCCAAGAATTTGGTCAGGCCCGGGTTGGCGATGTTGATCCAGCGGCGCGGGGTGACGCCGTTGGTTACGTTGGTAAAGCGTTCTGGGAACACTTTGGCAAAGTCGGCAAAGATGGATGTGGTCATCAAATCGGAGTGGATTTTTGCCACGCCGTTGACTTTGTGCGAACCGATCACGGCAAGCCATGCCATGCGAACGCGACGGCCGTGGGTTTCGTCAATGATGGATACGCGGCGGACAAAGTCGTCGTCGAAGTTACCGATGGCACGCAAGGCATTGAGGAAGTAGGCGTTGATTTCAAAGATGATATCCAAGTGGCGCGGCAGCAGACGGCCCATCAGGTCAACCTGCCAAGTTTCCAAGGCTTCGCTCATCAATGTGTGGTTGGTGTAAGAGAAAATCTTACAGCACATATTCCATGCTTCAGTCCATGCAATGCCCTCTTCGTCAATCAGGATACGCATCAATTCTGGAATAGCGAGTACCGGATGGGTGTCGTTCAAGTGGATGGCGACTTCGTCCGCCAAAGTGCGGATACTTGGGAAACGGCATTTGTGGCGGGCAACGATGTCTTGAACGGAAGCGGAAACCAAGAAGTATTCTTGTTTCAAGCGCAATTCGCGGCCGGAATCGGTAGAGTCGTTCGGATACAGAACGCGTGAGATGTTTTCGTCGCTGTTTTGTGCGCGAACGGCAGAGGCATAGTCGCCTCGGTTGAAGTCGGCAAGGTCGAACAGGTTGCCTGCGTGTGCAGTCCACAAACGCAATGGGTTGGCACATTCGCCGCCATAGCCCGGAATGATTTCATCGTATGCCCAAGCAGAAATTTCTTCGCTTGGCTGCCATTCTTTTTTGTCGCCCAAGTTCAACACTTGACCACCGAAACGGACGGAATATTGTTTGTTCGGACGGGCAAACTGCCATGCCAAATCTTGGTCGAGCCACAAATCAGGTTTTTCAACTTGTTGGCCATCCACGATTTCTTGTTTGAACATACCGTATTGGTAACGGATGCCGTAGCCCATGGCCGGAATGCGCAGGGTTGCCAAAGAGTCGAGGAAGCAGGCGGCCAGACGGCCCAAACCGCCGTTACCCAAACCCGGATCTTCTTCTTGTTCGCAGACATCGGCAAATTCTTTGCCCAGTTGCTTAAAGGCTTCTTCAAATTCGGCGTAAACGCCTTCGTTAATCAGCGCGTTGACAAACGAACGGCCGAGCAGGAATTCCATAGACAGGTAATAAACCATGCGTTTACTGTTATCAATGTGGGCGCGGCGTGTTTTGAGGAAATCTTCCGCAATCAGGTCACGCGCGGCAAGCATGGCGGCGTTGAGCCATTGGTGTGAAGTTGCCTCCTTCGGATCTACGCCCAAGATGAAAATCAGCTTGTAAACGATGGATTTACGGATGGTTTCGGCGTCCGGTTTAGGCATTACATAATCGTAACCGGAGATGGGGAGTTTTTTCTTAGCCATGGAAGCCTTTCTCTAGCGTGAGGCACTGGACAACGCGCCTGATGGTTTTATTAAAAACAACGAAACTCGGTTTTCAGACGGCCTGACAACGGCAACAGGCCGTCTGAAAGGAATGGTGCGTAGATTTGTTACAAACTAAGGAGATTATAGCGGAAAGATTCAAAAAAAGGATATATTTTTCTTTATAAAACATTCAATTAACAATTAAACCATTCATCATCTTATTGGCATTTTCAATTTATACCACTAAGCTGCAAATCAGAAAATACCGACAAAATATCAAAAAGTTAGTAAAATAATAGTTTGATTCTCATTTAATTTGTTTTATGTAAAATCCAAATCCCCATATGCTCAACAACACATTTTCCTGATTCTTCGTAATTAAATTTCTCAGATGGTACGCAAGAAATTTCCCAATTGCCTTGAGGCAGGTTAAATAACTGACGACTACGTTTGGCATTGACCAACAGCAGCCATTTATCGTCCAAAACAATCTGAATCGCTTTACTGCCCCTGTTGTGCCAACAATATTCGGTCATCGGGATGCTATCGGCATTAAGCCATTGCACACGCTCTTTTTCCCACCAGCAATCATCTGTCAGCAGCTTGATTTGACTGCGGATGCGTATCAGCTCTTGGGTGTAATTCTGCAACATATGGGACTCATTTTGCCAATCCAACCATGTAATCAGATTATCTTGGCAGTAGCTGTTGTTGTTGCCGTGCTGACTGTTGCCAAACTCATCGCCGGCCAAAAGCATGGGCGTACCGTTAGATAAAAATAAGGAGGCAAGCAGCGCTTTGGAAGTGTATTCGCGGTTGAGCAAAACCTCTTCATCATCGGTTTCACCTTCTACGCCGTGGTTGTAGCTGATGTTTTCATTATGCCCGTCACGGTTGTTTTCGCCGTTGGCTTCGTTGTGTTTTTCGTTGTAGCTGACCAAATCACGCAGAGTGAAGCCGTCGTGTGCAGTGATGAAGTTGATGCTGGCGGACGGGTGGCGGCCACTGTGGTTGAAAATATCGGACGACCCGGCCAAACGTTCGGCAAATGCACCCAAATTACCGCTTTCCCAAGACCAAAACGCGCGCATATCATCGCGGAAACGGCCGTTCCATTCGGCAAAAGGTTGCGGGAAATTGCCCAAGTGATAGCCGCCCTCGCCGATGTCCCATGCTTCGACAATCAGCTTCAAATCGGCCAAGACCGGGTCTTGATACAGGACTTGGAAAAAACGGCCATACGATTGGAAATCGGGCTCGCGTCCCAATACGGTTCCCAAGTCGAAACGAAAGCCGTCGACATGAAACTCTTCAGCCCAATAGCGCAGGCTGTCTGTTGCCCAACGGGTAACATCGCGACGGACGATATTGAGCGTATTGCCGCAACCCGACCAGTTTTCATAATTGCCGTAAGGGGTGTGCCAATACCATAACGTGTTGTCGATACCGCGCTGACACAGCATCGGGCCTTTGTCGTCCTGCTCGGCCGTGTGGTTGTACACAACATCTAAAATCACTTCCAAACCTGCCTGATGCAGGGCTTTGACCGCTTGTTTAAATTCTGCCGCCGCACGTTCGGGATTGTCGGCATAAGACGGCTCAACGGCAAAATGGGAATAAGTGTTGTAGCCCCAATAATTGCTCAAGCCCATCTGCTGAAGATGGTATTCGTCCAAATGATAATGAATCGGCAGCAGCTCGACCGTCGTTACCCCCAACTCTTGCAGATAGGCCAAAACCCGTTTATCACTCAAGGCTTTATAAGTACCTGCATATTTCAAATCGGGGAACTGCTTGGTAAACCCTTTGACATGGGCTTCATAAATAACGGTTTTGCCCCACGGTATTTCTGGACGGCAATCTTTGGCCCAATTAAATCGGCTGCGTCCGATCACGACGCTTTTCGGCGCAACAGCGGCATTGTCGCGCTCATCTTCCGGTCTGAACCATGCCATTTCTTCAGCGGTACGGTAGCTTGGTTTGCCGTCAATTTTTTTGGAATACGGGTCAATCAGCAATTTGTTGGGATTAAAACATGAGCCGTATTCTGCGTTTTCACGTCCATACACGCGAAAACCGTATCGCTGTCCTGCCTTAACGTCCGGCACAAATCCGTAAAATACCGAACCGCGCCGCGAAGGCATCTCCAAACGGGTTTCTTTATCTTTATCAAACAGACACAATTCGACCTTTTCGGCATTGATGGAAAACAAGGTGAAATTCGTACCCTTGCTTGTCAGGGTCGCGCCCATGGGATAAGGCTTGCCTTCCTCGATATGCCATGATTTGGCAGTCATAGAATGATTCCTTGGTATGTATTTGGTTTCGTGTCCAATATAAGGCCGTCTGAAAATCTTTCAGACGGCCTTGAATCATATTGATATCACTATCTTTTAATTTTCAGCTGATTAGGCAGGAACGATACCCATCCTCAAAGTTGATTTACGCTTCGTCTTTGACTGCCGCCTGATACAGGTAAACGGTTGCCAACGGCGGTACGGTAACAGACAGGGAATTTGGTTTGCCATGCGACCAAACTTCTTCTGTCTCTACCGTTGCGCCGGCAGAAACGCCGCTGCCTTTGTAATGCAGGTCGTCTGAGTTGAGGATTTCGCGGTATTCGCCGGCAGAATTCACACCAAAGCGGTAGCCTTCGCGTACCACAGGCGTGAAGTTGCTGATGACGATAACGCGGTTGCCTTCACGGTCGCGGCGCTCGAAGACAAATACGGAATTGTCGCCGTCATCGGCAACCAGCCATTCAAAGCCTTCAGGCCATTGGTCCAGTTGGTAAAGCGGCGCAGTGTCTTTATAGACATGGTTCAACTCGCGTACGAAGTCTTGTACGCCTTTGTGCCAGCCACCCTCTTGCTCCAGCAGGAACCAATCCAGTCCTTCGTTGTAGTTCCACTCGCGGCCTTGTGCAAACTCATTGCCCATAAACAAGAGTTTTTTGCCGGGGAAGCCGTACATAAAGCCGTAGTAGGCACGCAGGTTGGCAAATTGTTGCCAACAGTCGCCTGGCATACGTCCGAGCAGCGAACGTTTGCCGTGCACGACTTCATCATGTGAAAGTGGCAGGACAAAGTTTTCACTGTACTGGTACATCATGCCGAAGGTCATTTTGTTGTGATGGTATTTGCGGTTGATGGGGTCTTCCATCATGTAACGCAAAGTATCGTTCATCCAGCCCATATTCCATTTGAAGCTGAAGTTCAAACCTTCTTGGCGGGTCACATTGGCAAACGAAGTAGATTCTTCGGCGATTTCAGTCGCTGCCGGAACTTCCTCTTTCAACATGGTGTTGGTATCGCGCAGAAAAGCGATGGCTTCAAGGTTTTCATGGCCGCCGTATTGGTTCGGAATCCACTCGCCGTCTTTGCGCGAATAGTTGCGGTAAATCATCGAAGCAACCGCGTCAACGCGGATACCGTCGAAGCCGAAACGTTCTATCCAATACAGGGCGTTGCCTTGCAGGAAGTTTTTCACTTCATTTCTGCCGAAGTTGTAAATCAGGGTATTCCAGTCTTGATGGTAGCCTTCGCGCGGATCGGCATGTTCATACAGCGCGGTGCCATCAAACTTGGCCAGGCCGTGATCATCGGTCGGAAAGTGTCCGACCACCCAGTCGAGGATAACGCTGATGCCCTCGTCGTGCGCGGCTTTAATCAATGCGCGCAATTCTTCCGGCGAACCGAAACGGCTGGTCGGCGCATACAAGCCGGTTGCTTGATAGCCCCATGAGCCGTCAAACGGATATTCGGAAACAGGCAGGAACTCGATATGGGTAAAACCCATGTCTTTGATGTATGCCACCAGCTCTTTGGCGAGCTCTTCGTAAGTCAGCCAGAAATTGTTTTCCGGATTGCGCTTCCACGAACCCAAATGTACTTCATAAATGCTGATCGGCGCATCAATAGCGTTGGCACGGGCGCGGAAGGCCGGTTCTTCCACTTCGTCAGGCAAACCGCGCACGATAGATGCCGTGGTTGGACGCAGTTCCGCACCGAAAGCATATGGGTCGGCTTTTTCACGTACATTACCGTTGGCATCGCGGATTTCAAATTTGTAGAGGGCGTTGAGTTTGACGGCAGGAATGAAGATGTCCCAAATGCCGTTGTCGCGGTGGAAACGCATCACATGGCGGTGGCCGTCCCAGTTGTTGAACTCGCCGATAACGGAAACGCGTTGCGCATTGGGCGCCCAGACGGCAAAACGTACGCCCTTCACGCCGTCCAACTCGGCAAAATGCGCGCCTAAAGTCTCATAAGGACGCAGGTGTTTGCCTTCGGCCAACAGCCAGGAATCCATGTCTTGCAACGCAGAGCTGAAATGATAAGGGTCTTCTTCAATCACAGGCTCGGTGTCTTCGGTGTAACGGATACGCAAAGCGTAATCGGGCGCATCATCGGGCAAGACAGCCACAAAGAAACCGCGTTCATCAATTTTTTCAGACGGCACGATGACTTCGCCGCTGCGGCGGTTCACGATATCCACGCTTACTGCGCCGGGAATCAAAACGCGCACTACTTCATCGCCCTCTGCAAGGCGGTGTCGTCCCAGATAAGCGAACACATCGCTATGGGTGGCAAGAAACAGGCTTTCGACCGTATCGCGCTCGATTTGGTCAAGTTCATGATAAGCCTTGATTTGGCTGTTTGTTTTCATGCGTACCTCGTCAATAATGGCAAGTTGGCCGCCCATGAGGCGGTGTTGTAGGAAATCTTCCAAAGAAACCGGCATTTTTTGCGCCCAGTTCGGATAGCCTTCGGTTACACCCGGGACATTCAGATTGTCGATGACGCCCAGTAGGTTTTCCAGTTGTACGGCGTAAAGCTTGCTGCGGCTCAATGCGCCGTATTTGTGCAAAGCCGCCAGCAAGGTTTCATCGGCTTTTGCCGGCATTTGTACGTCTGCACCCAGACAGCCGGTTTCTTTCAATTTGTCCAGCAAATCGGCTTTATCGTGTTCGCGCTCATCCAAGGCCGTCTGAAAAGCGGCTGCATCAGGCAAAGTACCGAGTTTGAACATCGTATCCAAATCTTTGCCTATCCAATAACCTGCCAAGGGTGCGACATCGTGGGTACTGATGACCGTAATCGCCTGCTCGGGGTATTCGTCAGGTAATTGAAAACCGTTCCAGCCCTTGCTGAAATACATCACTTTGTAGGAGAACACTTGATAGCGGTTGAGCAGATAACGCGCTTGATCGGGTACCGTCCCCAAATCCTCGCCGATAATGACGCAACGGTTGCGCTGGCTTTCCAATGCCAAAATGGCAAAAGTCACTTCGGCATCGTAATGCACATATGCGCCGAAATCTGCTGTTTTATCCTTTAAAACCCACCACAAACGACACAATGCCATCACATGGTCAATCCGCAACACGCCATACAGACGCATATTTTCGCGCAACAGATGGGCAAACTTTTCATAGCCCGTATGCTTCAACATCGACGGATTAAGCGGCGGCAAATCCCAATTCTGCCCTGTCGGCCCTAAAGGATCGGGCGGCGCACCGACCGATACGTCCATACAATAATCTTGGCGGTTTAACCAAGTATCCGCGCTACCTCGCGCCACGCCGACCGCTAAATCGCCGTAAATGCCGAGTTTGACACCGTATTCGGCAGCGGCTTGGTTAACTTCTTGCAATTGCTCCGCGCAAAGCCATTGCAGCCACATATAAAAACGGATTTCCCGCTCATGACTGCGCTCGAATTTTTCTACTGCTTCGCCATCAGGTTGATGAAATTCAGACGGCCATGACTGCCAACCCACTTGTCCAGGACGGCTGTAATACTGGTCCAAAGCCTCAAACAAACCGAAGCCCTGTAAGGCTTTGCCTTTTTCCATCACAAACGATTCAAATGCAGCACGCTCATTTTCCGCGGCTTCACAAGTATCTTGTTCAAATGCATTAAACGCCATTTGCAGCGCATCACGTTTGCATGCCCAAACCGCGGTATAAGTCACCGTTTCCGTGATACGCAAAGCAGCGATGCGCTGACGGATTTTCGGTTGCGCCAGCCAGTTTTTCAGTTGCTCGTTATAAGTAAACGCCCCGACTTTCTCTATATCCAAATAAATCGGATTGAGCCATTCGCGCGAAGAAGGGCTATACGGGCTGGCAAAGGCAGGCTTGCTGGTAAACAAGGCGTGCAAAGGGTTGATACCGACAAAATCCAGCTTTTTCTCTGCAGCATATTTCATCAGGCTCAGCAAATCGGTAAAGTCGCCTATGCCCCAGTTGCGCTCGGAACGCAGGCTGTACAAATGCATGGTCAAACCATTCATCCGTCCGCCATTGGCAAGCAGTTTGGGTTGATAAACCGATTCAGGCGCAACAATCAGGCGTACAAGGCGACATTTGCCGCCGGTCTCGGCCGACAAAGTGTAATAACCGCAAGCCAGTTGGGGCAGCTTAATCCAAAGCGTATCGTTGTCGCCCAGATACAAAGTCAAGGTCTGGCACTCATCCGCCTCATCAATCAATACGACCGCTTCCGCACCATGAAATTCAGACGGCATCTGTAAAGATTCTTCGCCATTTTCATGCGCAACCATCGTATTCAAATAAAGGCCATCTGAATCCGGTTTGCTTTTATCCAAAACAGCAACAATCGATTCCAAAACTTCCGTTTTGGTCACACGATAAGTGCCGTTGATGTCGTGATAACCTAAATCAATACCGGCCTGTACCGCCTGCTGCTCCAATGTTTCACTCATTGTATTCTGCCTGTTTTACCAATATCAGAATCTTAATACAGATTCTGCCGCACCGTGATATGTAATTCATTGTAGTATCAAACAAACCCCATATTTCCCCGCTTGATTTGACCTGAGCCAAAATTTCCTATTTATCTGTCTTGTAAAAACTTAAAGGCCGTCTGAAAAGGAAGGTTTCATTCCTTTTCAGACGGCCTTCATCATGCTTCAAGCCTGATTAGTGGTGGTGATGACCGTGCGGGCCATGTACGTGACCGTGGGCAATTTCTTCCTCAGTCGCATCGCGTACACCTTCAACGGTCGCTTTGAACAATACTTTCATACCGGCCAAAGGATGGTTGCCGTCTACTACGGCTTTACCGTCGGCAACATCGGTTACACGATAAATCAATACATCGCCTGTTTCCGGATCATCGGCTTCAAACATCATGCCGACTTCAACTTCAACAGGAAATACGCTTACATCTTCAATGCGCACCAACTCAGGATCTTGCTCGCCGAAAGCATCATCGGGCGACAAAGCCACTTCGACGGTATCGCCTACATTTTTGCCGTGCAACGCTTCTTCCACCAAAGGGAAAATACCGTCATAACCGCCATGCAAGTAAGCAATCGGCTCTTCGGTTTTGTCCAACAACTGGTTGTTTGCATCGTACATTTCATAATGCAGGGAAACTACGGAATTTTTAACAATAGACATCATGTCGTCCTTAATCAATATTTATAAAGTCAAGTTCAGGCTATTCTATCACAGCTGTAACTAAACAATCGGTTTACCTTAAACAAATACTTTTAGCAAACACAACAAAACCGAAAAAGTCCATATAAAAAACAAAATCGAATGATTCCAATCCATAAAAGTTGCTTTTTCACAACACAAAGTTGCTAAATTACAAAAATTTCCCTAAACGCAAAAACATTCCAAACCCTTAAAACCTATAACAAATAAAAATACACAACTCATTGAATACAATGTATTTTTAAAATCTTCATTAATAATGAATATTTTTAGATGATTTTTCGCGCGCCAATATGATTTACATTATTTTCACTATTTTCGTATTGATTTTAGCCGGCAAACGGTTACGCAACGTTGCATTGACCTATCCCGTGGGGCATAATATTGAAAAATTCAGCAATGAATTTCTACTGTATAGGCCGTCTGACGGCTATTTTTAGTTTAAATCGATTTAAAAAAGGTTCTTAAAAATGAAAAAATCTCTGTTCGCTGCTGCTTTGTTGTCTTTAGCTTTGGCCGCTTGTGGCGGTGCTGATAAAGCTGCTGAAACTGCCGCTTCTGCTGCTTCCGAAGCCGCTGCTTCTGCTACTGAAGCTGCTGCATCTGCTACCGAAGCTACCGCTTCTGCTGCTACCGAAGCTACTGAAGCTGCTGCTTCTGCTACTGAAGCTGCTGCTTCTGCTACTGAAGCCGCTGCTTCTGCTGCTTCTGAAGCTGCTAAATAATATTCTTTTGAATATAAGAAAAGCAGGATACCATTGCGTATCCTGCTTTTTTTACATTCCTCACACTCCCCTTCCCGATTTTCCCACCTGACCGCCATGCACCTTCACGACCGTTTTGCTGAGTTTCTTTCCGCCTCTGAAATCATCGAAGCCACTCCGGCCTTGTTAAACGACCAACGCCGCCGTTTTGTTTCTTCGCCGGATATTGTCTTACAGCCGAACTCTGTCGAGAGCGTACAGAAAATCATGCGTTTCTGTTTTGAAAACCGCATCCGGGTAACCCCGCAAGGCGGCAATACCGGATTATGTGGCGCAACGGTAACCACCGAAGGCGTACTGCTCAACCTCTCCAAGCTCAACCGCATCCGCGATATCAACCTTGCCGACAACAGCATGACGGTTGAAGCTGGCGTGATTTTGCAAGATGCTCAAAAGGCGGCAGCCGAAGCCGGACGACTGTTTCCGCTCAGCCTTGCCAGCGAAGGCTCTTGCCAAATTGGCGGCAATATCGCCTGTAATGCCGGCGGTTTGAATGTCTTGCGTTACGGCAGCATGCGCGATTTGGTATTAGGTTTGGAAGTCGTTTTACCCAACGGCGAACTGGTTTCCCACCTTCAGCCCCTGCACAAAAACACAACCGGCTACGACTTACGCCATCTTTTTATCGGCAGCGAAGGAACATTGGGCATCATTACCGCCGCCACACTCAAACTCTTTGCCCTGCCCAAAACCAAAGCGACAGCATGGGTAGGTTTAGACGATATTGAATCCGCCGTCTCGCTTTTGACTGCGGTGCAAGGTCATTTTGCCGAACGCTTGACCAGCTTCGAGCTGATCAGCCGCTTTGCCCTCGATTTATCTTCAGAATTCAGCCAACTCAAAAAGCCTGCCGATGCGGAATGGCATATTTTGATTGAACTTGCCGACTCCGTTCCCGACGCAGGTTTGGATGAAAAACTTGCCGAATTTCTCTATCAAAACGGATGGGAAAATAGTATCTTGGCGCAATCCGAGCAAGAGCGCTCCGACTTATGGACCTTGCGTGAAAATATTTCCGCTTCCCAACGCAAACTCGGCACCAGCATCAAACACGACATCGCCGTCCCTATCGCCCAAGTAGCCGCCTTTGTCCGCCAATGCGCCCCTGCCTTGGAAACCCGCTTTCCCGGCATACAAATTGTTTGCTTCGGACATTTAGGCGACGGCAGCCTGCATTACAATACATTCCTGCCCAATGTATTGAGCAATGAAGCCTACCAATACGAAGACGCCGTCAATACCATTGTTTATGAAAACATCCTTGCCTGCCACGGTACGATTGCCGCAGAACACGGCGTAGGCATCATCAAAAAACATTGGCTGCCCCGCGTACGTACGCAGGCCGAACTCGTTCTGATGCATGCCATCAAAAATCAGCTTGACCCTTATGGCATTATGAATCCAGACAAACTCCTGCCTTCTTTGGATTAACCAATACAAAAAGGCCGTCTGAAACATTTCAGACGGCCTTTTATCTTATCCAAACTATTTCAATGCCGTTTTCCAATCCAATCCGCCCAACGACGGTACCTGTATCACTTCATTGGTATCCAAATTGACCGCTGTCAGCTCTCCGCCCCACAACGCGCCGGTATCCAAAGCAATGACCTGATCGGTATTAACGTAGCCCAATGACGACCAATGTCCAAACACGGTAATATAATCCAAATTCTGCCTATCAGGCGCTTTAAACCAAGGGCGCAGGTAAAGCGGCATTTTTTTTAAAGTGGATTTATATTCGTAATCCAATTCGCCTTTGTACGTCAGCGCACGCATACGGGTAAAGACGTTGATAATCATGCGTAGACGCTCATAGCCTGTCAAATCATCTGTCCACTCGGTCGGCTTGTTGCCGTACATTTTGCCAAAAAATTTCCTGTACTTTTTACCTTGCAATTCATCCTCAGCTTCACGGGCAAGGCTTTCGGCCTTATCAACCGACCATTGAGGCAAAATACCGGCATGCACCATCACATGCCTGTCGCCGCGCACCAAAAGCGGTTGATGACGCAGCCAGTCCAATAGGGATTGACTCTCGGGATGGGTCAAAATCGGCTCAACCGTATCGCTGCGCTTGAGCGTTCCTTCACCGCAACCGACGGCCAAAAGATGTAAATCATGATTGCCCAAAACCATTTGCACGCTGCTGTCATGCTCTTTGGCAAATTTCAGGGTTTCCAATGACTTTGGGCCGCGATTGACAATATCGCCGACCAGCCAAAGGGTGTCCGTACCATGATTAAAGCCGATTTTGGCAAGCAACAAAGTCAGCTCGTCAAAACAGCCTTGAATGTCTCCGATTGCGTAATGTGCCATTATTATTGTTTTCCGTTGTTATTCTTTTCAGACGGCCTCAAGCCCAGCCCAGGCCGTCTGAAAACATCAATTATGCATTTAAAACCAATACTGCCTCTGCTTCAACCTGAACGCCTTTAGGCAGGCTGGCCACGCCAACCGCCGCACGTGCAGGGAAAGGTTGTTCGATAAATTCAGCCATCACTTCATTGAACACGGCAAAGTTAGCCAAATCAGTCAAATAAGCATTGAGTTTGACGATATCATTTAAAGAACCGCCGGCTGCTTCGGCTACGGCTTGCAGGTTTTTAAATACTTGCACGGCTTCTGCCCGGAAGTCGCCATTGCCGACCACAGTCATCGTAGCCGGATCCAAAGGAATCTGACCGCTCATATAAACCGTATCGCCTGCGCGGACTGCTTGGCTGTATGCGCCAATCGCGGCAGGGGCTTTGTCGGTATGAATAATGGTTTTAGACATGATATTCTCCTCAAGTAGAAATGTCAGAAACAGGGGGAAGCTTCGAATTTTACTTTCAACAGAAATACGTTTCAATAAAAGCATTCAATTAATGCGTTTAGCCCGTCTTGTTCTTCCTCGATTTTAAACCTACAATCCCACACATTATTCATTTCAAAGCCGAAATTATTATGTTTTTTGTCTTATCCCCAGCCAAAAACCTCAACGAAAAAGACCCCTCCCCCGTCAGCAGCTTTACCCAGCCCGACCTTCTACCCGAAGCGGAAATCCTGATGCAGGAGTTGCGTCAGCTTGCCCCCCAACAAATCGCCGAGCTGATGCATGTTTCCGACAAAATCGCCCTGCTCAACGCCGAACGCAATGCCGCATGGCACACGCCGTTTACGCCTGAAAACGCCAAACAAGCCGTATTTATGTTCAACGGCGACGTCTATGAAGGCATTGCCGCCGATACGCTCAAACCGAAACAAATCGACTACCTGCAACAACACGTCCGTCTGCTCTCCGGCCTATACGGCGTACTGCGCCCGCTCGACTTGATGCAGCCCTACCGCTTGGAAATGGGCACAGCCTTTACCAACACGCGCGGCAAAAACCTCTACGAATTTTGGGGCGATAAAATCACCGACCTGCTCAACCAAACGCTGAAGCAGGCAGGCAGCGACGTTTTAATCAACCTCGCCTCACAAGAATATTTCAAATCCGTCAACACCAAAAAACTCAACGCACGCCTGATTACGCCGATTTTTAAAGACGAGAAAAACGGCAAATACAAAATCATCAGCTTCTACGCCAAGCGTGCGCGCGGTTTGATGGTGCGCTACGCGGCAGAACACGGCATTACCGAGCCTGAAATGCTCAAAAACTTCGACTACGAAGGCTATTCATTCAATGAAGCAGCTTCAAACGAAGCCGAATGGGTATTCATGCGTAAAGAACAATCTAAATAAAAACAGAATCCTAGATATTTTTTCTAAAATACCTCTTGGCAAAGGCCGTAAGTTCCATTAGTATTACGGCTTCAAGAACGGAAGCGTGGCAGAGCGGTTTAATGCAACGGTCTTGAAAACCGTCGAGGGTTGATAGCCCTCCGTGAGTTCGAATCTCACCGCTTCCGCCATTCTTGATATTTTTTATCCAGTAAAAATGAAATGCGAGACTTGATGATTCAAGTCTTTTTTTATTTTCAAATCCAAAGAATACCCAAGGGCCGTCTGAAACTTTCTATAACGCAGTTTCAGACGGCCTAAAACCTTTAAAACTCCCCCAAATCCCTAAAGTCCTACCCAGACATTTAGGAATTTGAGGGATTTTTGCCAAGGTCTCCGCTTTTCTAATCTTTGCCGTCAATGGTATCTGCCTACCCATCACCAATGCGGAATTTTTGCTCAACCATGTGGGGCTTTTCCTATGCCGACGCGATCGTGCATTTTGCCTCAGAGCCGTGTGCTGCCGTATCATTTGCGGTAGGGTTTGCTGCATATTCTGAGCTGTTGCCAAAGAGTACTGCCGTTGCTTTTATCTTGGAGAAGGTCGCGGTAAACGGCATTATGATGGGGTGTCATTCGATGATGGTGTGGTGGTAGGACAGGTCTTGAATGTGATATCGTTCTTCTTGGGTCAGTTGAGTGTCGCTCAGGGTAATCTTTCTTATAGGAAAGGCTGTATGCTGCTACATACCGAACTTTTCCGTTATGGAAAGTTTGCCCTTCAAATCCGAATCTGCTGGCCTCTATTTATCATTATTTAATCGCTACAAGGATATTTAAATGAAACGGGAAACCATTGCCCTGCATGCAGGCTATCAATCCGAACCAACTACCAAATCCGCTGCTGTCCCCATTTACCAAACCACTTCCTACACTTTCGACAACACGCAACACGGCGCAGACTTGTTCAACCTTGATGTAGCGGGCAATATCTACACCCGTATGATGAATCCGACCACTGCCGTTTTGGAAGAACGCGTTGCCCGTTTGGAAGGCGGTATCGCCGCATTGGCTGTCGCCAGCGGTATGGCGGCAATTACCTATGCCGTTCAAACCTTGGCTGAAGCAGGCGACAACATCATTGCAACCAAAACCCTCTACGGCGGCACATACAATTTCTTTGCTCACAGCCTGCCGCGCCAAGGCATAGAAGTACGCTTTATCGATCCGGCCAAACCCGAAGAAATCGCCGCCAATACCGACAGCCGCACCAAACTGGTGTATTGCGAATCTATCGGCAATCCTGCCATCAATGTCGTTGATATTCCAGCATTCGCCCAAGCCGCGCACGCTCAAGGGCTACCACTAATGGTGGACAACACCGTTGCTACGCCTACATTGTTCCGCCCGATAGAACACGGAGCCGACATTGTTATCCAATCTCTGACAAAATACATCGGCGGCCACGGCACAACGATTGGCGGTGCCATTATCGACGGCGGCAAATTCCAATGGGCAGGCAATCCGCGTTTTGAAAAAACCTTCAATCAGCCTGATCCGTCTTACCACGGCGTAAACTACTGCGAACATTTTGGTGCGGCAGCCTATATCGCCCGTGCCCGTGTCGTCCCATTGCGTAATACCGGTGCCGCCCTGTCTCCGCACAGCGCATTTTTACTGCTTCAAGGTTTGGAAACCCTCGCCCTGCGTATGGAACGTCATTGCGAAAACGCCCTAAAAGTAGCCGAATTCTTAAAGAAACATCCGCGGGTCGAATGGGTGAACTATCCTGCACTGCCTGACAGTCCGTATAAAGCTTTGATTGACCGCGACTACGGCGGAAAAGCCTCAGGTTTGCTGAGTTTTGGTATTAAAGGCGGTCGTGAAGCCGGCGCGAAATTCATTGACGCACTGCAACTCTTCCTGCGTTTGGTGAATATCGGCGATGCCAAATCGCTGGCTACCCATCCTGCCACAACGACCCACCGTCAGCTTGACGATGCAGAACTCGCCGCAGCAGGCGTCAGCCCCGACATGGTACGCCTGAGCGTGGGTATCGAGCATATCGACGATTTGCTTGCCGACTTGGCGCAGGCATTGGATGCCGTACAGGCATAAGCAATCGCTCATTAGATGAAAAAAGCCTCCGCTTAAAAAGGCCGTCTGAAAATTTCTTTTCAGACGGCCTTTTCCTTTTCTACAAATCAAATGCGGCGTTAATCAAACGTTTGGTGTAATCGTTTTGCGGATGGTGGAAAATCTGATCCGCGCTGCCGTACTCAACCATTTCGCCCTGCTTCATCACGATCACATTATCGCTAACGGCGCGCACGACAGACAAATCATGACTGATGAACATATAAGTCAGGCCGTATTTCTTTTGCAAATCGCGCAAAAGCTCGACTACTTTGGATTGTACGGAACGGTCAAGTGCAGAAGTCGGCTCGTCCAAAAGAATGAATTTCGGGCGCAGGATAACGGCGCGTGCAATAGCTATACGCTGACGCTGGCCGCCGGAGAATTCATGCGGATAACGGTTGAGCGCGTCAAGCGGCAGGGACACTTCCTTCATGACTTCCAAAACGCGCTGGATACGTTCTTTTTTAGTCATCTCAGGATGATGAACCGTCAAACCTTCACCAATAATTTCACCAACTGTAAGGCGTGGGGAAAGCGAACCGAACGGATCTTGGAACACAATTTGCCGTTGCGATTTCAGACGGCATGCTTCCTCGGCTGTATAGTTTTTCAGGTCTTTGCCTTCAAAGAAGATATGGCCGGTATAAGGCAGCATCTGCATGACGGCTTTGCCCAGCGTGGATTTTCCGGAACCGGACTCGCCGACAACGCCCAATGTTTCCCCTTCTTTTATTTTGAGGCTGATGCCTTTGACGGCGTCGAAAGTTTTGAGCGGCTTGCCAAAAAAGCTTTGCTTCAATACGAAAGAAACATTGACATTATCGGCATCGATTAACACACCGGCGTTGTTTTCTTCCGGCTCTTTCATGCCTTTGGGAATGGCATTGATGAGTTCGGCGGTATATTCGTGCTTCGGATGGGCAAAAACTTCTTTGATTTTGCCGCGCTCGACAATTTCGCCGTTACGCATGACGCAGACGGTTTTGGAATAGTGTTCCGCCAAACCCAAATCGTGGGTAATGAAGATAATCGCCATGCCCATTTGCTGTTGCAAATCGTGGAGCAAATCGAGAATCTCGGCTTGAATGGTTACATCCAAAGCCGTGGTCGGTTCGTCGGCAATCAGCAGGTCAGGTTCATTAATGAGTGCCATGGCAATCATGATGCGTTGCAGCTGGCCGCCGGAAAACTCGTGTGGATATTGTTTCATGCGGCGTTCGGCTTCTTTGATGCCCACACGCTCCAACAATGCCAATGCCTTCAGCCCTGCTTCTTTGCGGCCGAGCTTTTTATTGTGCACACGCGCCGCTTCAATCAGTTGCGCACCGATACGCATAAACGGATTGAGCGAGGTCATCGGCTCTTGGAAAATCACGCTGATGCGGTTGCCGCGCAAATCACGCAGGGTTTTCTCATCGGCATCCAAAATGGAAATGCCGTCAAAAGTAATGCGCGAATCTTTGCCATAACGGGCAAACTTTTCAGGCAACAGGCGCATAACGGACATAGATGTTACAGACTTGCCCGAGCCGGACTCGCCGACCAAAGCCAATGTTTCGCCCTCTGCCACTTTAAAGCTGACATTACGCACGGCGTGCACGTTTTTTTCATGCAATTCAAAATTGATGTCCAGATTTTCTACAACCAGTAACTGTTTTGTCATTTTGATTATCCTTTTGGTTGTGGTTTAGCGGTCTTTCGGGTCGAGCGCATCGCGCAGGCCGTCGCCGATAAAGTTGAAACAGAACAAAGTGGTTACCAAGAAGAAACTCGGCACGAGCAGCTGCCATGGTGCGGCTTCCATCGAAATTGCGCCTTCTTGCAGCATCGAACCCCAACTGGTCATCGGCTCTTGCACACCCAAGCCCAAGAAGCTCAAGAAGGATTCAAACATAATCATGCCCGGTACCAGCAAAGAGGCATACACCATCACCACACCCAAAACATTCGGAATAATGTGGCGCGTTACGATTTTACGTTTTGCCACGCCGCTCACACGTGCCGCTTCGACAAACTCTTTATGCTTCAAGCTCAAGGTTTGGCCGCGCACGATACGCGCCACGTCCAGCCAAGACACCAAACCCACGGCGGCAAAAATCAAAAGCAAGTTGCGGCCGAAGAATGTGGTCAGCAGAATGACGAAAAACATAAACGGAAACGCGTTCAAAATTTCCAAAAAGCGCATCATCAGCGAATCGAGCTTACCGCCGATAAAGCCGGCAATCGCGCCATAAAGCGTACCGATGACAACAGCCACCAATGCGCCGGCCACACCGACCAGCAAGGAAATACGTCCGCCGGTTGCCGCACGCGACAGCAAATCACGGCCGAGCAAGTCCGTACCCAGATAGTGATGAGTAGAAAGGGACGGCGGAATCTGCATATTGTCCCAGTCGGTGAAGTCGTAGGTGTAGCGGACAATCCATGGTGCCACAATCACAAAAATACTGATCAGCAACAGGATAATAATGCTGTACACCGCCGCTTTGTTTTGTTTAAAACGCCGCCATGCGTCGCTCCACAGGCTTTTGCCGTGCACTTGGGCGTATTCTGCTGCCTCTGCGAGGGCCTGAGTCTGCTTCTTTTTGAATAACATAATGTTCTCTCTCGCTTTTTATTCTTTCTTCAGGCCGTCTGAACGTTTCAGACGGCCTTTGCGCAAATGGGATTAATAACGGATTTTCGGGTCAATAATGGCATACAGAATATCGAGGATGGCGTTGAACAAAATGGTCATAATGCCCACCAAAATCGTCAAACCCAAAATCATGCCGTAGTCGCGGTTGAGCGCGCCGTTGACAAATAATTGTCCGACGCCGGGAATACCGAACACGTTTTCAATCACAATGGAGCCGGTAATGATGCCAACGAATGCCGGGCCTAAGAAAGAAACAATCGGCAGCATGGCGGGACGCAGCGCATGGCGCAGGATGATGCGGCTCATGGGCAGGCCTTTGGCGCGTGCCGTACGGATAAAGGGGCTGTTCAATACTTCAATCATCGCACCCCGCGTAATCCGCGCGATACTGGACACATAACCGATGGACAAAGTAACGACAGGCAGAATCAAATTCATCAGTGCGCCATCGTTCCAGCCGCCTGCAGGCAGCCATTGCAGTCTGACAGCAAACACCAGCACCAATACCGGCGCCATCACAAAACTGGGAACAACGATACCGGTCATCGCGCCGCTCATTAGCGAATAATCCAGCCAGCTGTTTTGTTTTAAGGCGGCGATGATGCCGATAAACATGCCGAAGATGGCGGCAATCAAAAAGGCGTAGAAACCAAGTTCTGCCGATACTGGCAGGGATTGGGCAAGCAACTCATTAACGCTGAAATCTTTATATTTGAACGACGGCCCCAAATCCCCCTGCGCCAACTGCTTGAGGTAGTGGAAATATTGGAGGTACATCGGGTCATTGAGGTGGTATTTGGCTTCGATGTTGGCCATGACCGCAGGCGGCAAATTGCGTTCGCCTGTGAACGGGCTGCCCGGTGCAAGCCGCATCAGAAAAAACGATACGGTAATCAACACCAGCATGGTCGGGATGGAAGCACATATCCGTTTGATGATGAATTTCAACATAATCAGGCTGTCCTGTCTGAACATACCGGACTCGTGAAAACAAAGCTGACCTGAAGCGGAAATCGGATGAATGGCAGCAGGCGTCTGTAACGTCGCCGCGCCGGTTTCTCTCTCTATTCCGACCGGGTTATTGTTTTTATTCGGAGTCGGGTAAGGTTTTTTAGTTTTTAGATAATTGTTGTGATAAGGCCGTCTGAAACTTTGTATCCGCCGTTTCAGACGGCCTTTCACGTTAACGCGCCAAAGGTTTGGTGCGTTCAATCAGCCATGCTTTGGCCGCGCCTTCTGTCAAAGGCTCGAGACGGCGGCGCACTTCGGCGTGATATTGGTTCAGCCATTCGATTTCGCTGCCGGTCATCAGTTTGGTATCGATCAGGCGCGTATCGATTGGACAGAGGGTAACGGTCTCAAAATACAGGAATTTGCCGAACTCGGTTTCCTCTGGGTTTTCAACCGGACGGTTGATTACCAGGCTTTCGATACGGATACCCCATTTGCCCGGACGGTAAAGACCCGGCTCGTTGGAAGTCAGCATGCCTGACTTCATCGCGTGATGCGGTTGCGGCACGGCGGCAACGGCAATGCTTTGCGGACCTTCATGCACATTGAGGAAATAGCCCACGCCATGACCTGTACCGTGACCGTAATCACATTGCGCCTGCCAGAGTGATTTACGACAGATGGCATCAATCATCGGGCCTTTGATGTTTTCAGGGAAAATGGTTTCCGCCAGAGAAATATGCGCTTTCAACACCAAAGTGTAATCGCGCTTCATGGCCGCACTCGGATTGCCGACAGGCACCACACGCGTGATGTCGGTCGTACCGCCCCAGTATTGGCCGCCGGAGTCAATCAGCAGCATACCGTCGCCTTTGATTTTGCTGTTGTTTTCCGGTGTCGCGCTGTAATGAGGCAAGGCGGCATTGGCATTGTAGCCGGCGATGGTGTCGAAACTTGGCGAAATAAAGCCGGGACGTTGGCTGCGGTGTTTATAGAGCATGCCGTCGATGTCCAGCTCGCTCAATTCGCCGCCGTCTGCCAAGATTTGTTCAAACTCGGCAAAGAAGCCGCACAATGCCGCGCCGTCTTCCGCCATGGTATTGCGGATATGGGTAATGTCGGCATCGGATTTGACTGATTTGAAGAATGTACTTGGGTGGATGGCTTCAATCAAACGGACGTCTTCAGGCAGGCGGCGCAAAGTACCGACAGCGGTTTTGTTCGGATCAATCAGCAATGCGCCCTTAACGCCTGCCAAATAGTCCGCCGCTTGCGCATAAGGCAATACTTCAAAACCTGCCGCTTTCAAAGCTTCGGCAGATTCGGCTTTCAGACGGCCTGCATCGGTAAACAATACGGCTTTGTCTTGACTGATAAACAGATGGGACAAGAACACAGGGTTGAACGGCACATCATCACCGCGCAGATTGGTAATCCAAGCAATGTCATCCAAAGAAGAAACCAAATGTGCATCTGCGCCCTGCTCTTTCATGGCCGTACGGATACGGGCCAGTTTTTCGGCCGCAGTTTCGGAAACGTAGTCGGGATGGTGAACGTAGATTTCCGGAGTCGGCAATGCAGGACGGTCGTCCCATACTTCGTCCAACAAAGTTTCAGGATATTCGAGGCGGATGTTTTTGGCGGCAAGTGCCTGTTTCAAACCGCGCTCGCCGCTGAGTGCGAACATATCGGCAGGCGCGCCGACGACGGCGCCCTCGGGCAGATTTTGTGCCAACCATTCGGTATAAGGCGCATCAACGCCCATTTTTTGCAGCTCGATGCCGTTTGGCGCAAGCTGTTGGCCAGCCTGTTCCCAATAGCGGCTGTCGGTCCACACGCCTGCTTTATCGGCGGTTACCACCAAAGTGCCGGCCGAACCGGTAAAGCCGGAAAAATCGCGGCGTGCCTGCCAATGCTCGGGCAGGTATTCGGAAAGGTGTGGATCGGCGGAAGGAATGACAAACGCGTCCACGCCATGTTTTTTCATGGCTTCGTGTAAAGCGGACAAACGTTGTTGTACAGATTTCATGTGTTATGTCTCCTGTTGTTTCAGACGGCCTCTGTCATTAAGGCCGTCTGAAAACTTGTACTGTCTATAATCAATCTATTTTTTCGGTGCGAACGACCAGCTCTTGACCGTGTAGTTCCGCAAAGGGTCTTTGTCGGAATAGCCGATAATATCGGGTTTGACCATACGCACTTCAACCTGATGATACAGCGGAATCAGTGCAGCGTCTTCTTGAAGCTGCTTCTCCGCATCGGCATAGAGCTGGCTGCGCGCTTCCTTGCTGACACCATCTTTCAGCGTATTGTTCATAAATGTATCAAACGCCGCGCTTTTGTAGCGGAATGCATTGTTTGAGTTGTTGGATTTCAAGATATTGAGCATGCCCGCCGGATCGTTGAAATCGGAACACCAGCCGCTGAACGAAACCTTGAAATTGCCTTGCGCGCGCGTATCCAAATAAGTTTTCCATTCCTCGTTGGACAAAGTCGGACGGATAAACGGAATGGCGGCTTTCCACACCGACTGCACGGCAGTAATTTGTTTTTTGGACGCTTCGCTGGTGCTGTACAAAATATCGAACTCAAGCGGATGGTCATCGTTGTAGCCTGCTTCGTTCAACAGTTTGCGCGCGGTTTCGATGCGTTTTTCAGGCGTCCACTCTTTCCACTCAGGATAAACGGGAATCACGCCCTGCATTTGCGGCGGCGTCAATTGGAACGCAGGCGTATCGCCGCGGCCGCCCACTTTAACGACAATGTCGCGGCGCGTCAGCATATTGAGCGCCTTGCGGACGCGCGGATCATTAAACGGCGCCGCTTCGTGGTTCGGCTCCAAATACCAGCTGCACAAAGAAGTCGTGCGTCTTACTTGGCCTGGAAACTCAATATCCGCCACTTTGACCTGATCGCTGGGAATGCCGTAAGTCACATCAATTTCATTGGCGCGATAACGGTTGTACTCGCCGCTGCCTGACAGAAAAACCGCCTTTGGAATGGCCACTTTGTCTTTATCGTAATAATTGGGATTACGTTCCATATTGATGTGGCTGTTGACTTTCCAATCCGTTAACAGATAAGCGCCACTGGAAACATAATGACCGGGCTGCGTCCACTTATTGCCGTATTTTTCGACAGTGGCGCGATGAACTGGGAAAGTGAATTGCTGAATCAGCATATCGGGGAAATAAGGTACCGGCGCAATCAGCGTAAATTGCAGGGTTTTTGCGTCCAACGCCTTGACACCCAATGTCTCAGGCTTGGCTTTGCCGTTTAATATATCTTCCGCATTTTCCACTTGGGCATCGACCAAATAGCTGCCGAAAGGTGCGCCGGTGGCTGGATCGGCAAGACGGCGAAAGCTGTACACGAAATCTTCGGCGGTAATCGGATCGCCATTGCTCCATTTGGCATCACGCAGATGGAAGGTCCAAATACGCTCGCCCTCGCTCTCCCATTTTTCCGCCAAAGCAGGAATGGTTTTACCTTCGGCATCCGTACCGACCAAACCATCCATCAACTGACGGATAATCGCACCGGCCGCCATATCGCCACTCATTTGAGGATCCAGCGTACCCGGCTCAACACCGTTGCTGACCACCACGCGCTCATAATCGGTACGTTTAAACTCAGGAGCAGGCTTAACATCGCGGCTGCACGCCGACAATGCGAATACGGCAGCCAATGATGCAGCCAACAGCGGATAGGTTTTTCCGGCCATATTTCATTCCTTCTTTTGGGTATTCTTCTTTTTCAGACGGCCTAATTATTCAAACTACACTCAACTACATTTATTTAGAAGTTCTCCAGCATAGTTAAATCATCTATTTCAAACCATGAAAATAGTGTTTTAAACCACATATTCCATCGAAATAATAATAGCCGTCTAAGATTGTCGGCAAATTAACACAAAAATACGTAACTGAAAACTATTTTTCAATTTATCCTACAATAAGTTACAAATGTATTGATTTTTTATGATTTGTCAAATAAGATTATCCGAACTCTTTCGCCATAAGCAAGAAAAAGACATAAAAAGGAGAATCAAATGAAGAAGTTATCTTACTTTATTGCCACTGCCCTCATAGGCTCTTCCATAAGCGCCGCCCACGCCGAACCTAAAATGAGCGGCACCATCTACATCATGACCGAGGTCGAACACAACAATAAAACCGGTGTAACCTCTACAACCATTTCCGATAAAAGTTCCAGTCTTTATCTCTCCGATGAAGTACCGCTCAACAACGACTTATGGTTGAAATGGCAACTTGGCTCCTTTATTTACTTCGATTCCGACCGCTGGGGCGGCTGGGGTACTGCCGACTCATACGTTGCGCTCAACAGCTACAAAAACCTCGGCACCGTCAAAATGGGTTACATCAGTACCCCTATGAACAGCATCTATCTGAATCCGTTCGACACCAACAGCCCGATTTTGGAATTCGGTAAAATTTCCCGTTTCGGCCAACGCCGCGTTTCCATGGCTTATGAGTCGCCTTGGAAAAACGGTTTCCAATTCAAATTCAACGTTTCCCCCGGTTCCAATGCCGCGCGCAACAACAATGACTGGAATCCGGACAAAAAACGTGACGGCGACTGGGTCTTTGGCTGGGGTGTAGACTACTACCACCCCAACAACGGCTTTAACGCCCACTACGCTGCCGAATACGCACCCAACGACTCTCCAACCGAAACCAAAGACTTCCAAGCCCATGCATTCATGGCCGGATACAGCAAAGACAAAATCTCCGTCGATGCCGCGTTCCAATACGCCAAAAATACTTGCGACGGCTTCAGCTGCTGGGGCGTATGGAAAGATGCGGCAGGCAACGTAGCCGGTTCTTACGACAAAGAAATCAACAACACCAAAGAATTTATGGTGTCCGGCTCATACAAAGTGGGCAATTTCAAACCTCAAATCGGCTTTGCCTACGGTAAAAGCTCTGTCGGCGAAGACTACAAACACGTCGCCGTCAGCACCGATTACAGCTTCTCCAAACGGACAACCGCCACACTCGGCGCCGGCTGGTTGAAAGAAAACGTCAATCCGAAATACGACGAAGATTTGCCGAAAAAATCTTCTTACGCCGTGGGCATGGTATTCAAACACCGCTATTAATGCCTAACAGATTAAAGGCCGTCTGAAACAATTTGTTCAGACGGCCTTTTCTACATCCTATAATTAAACTTGCAGCCCACCTTAAAAATCATTACATTGCCCACACTCAAGCAACAAAAACGTCATCATGAATGCCCATCGCACCCTCATCATCTCCGTTTTTATCGTCGCCAGCTGCGGCCTCGCTTACGAGCTCATCATCGCTGCGCTCGCAAGCTATCTTTTGGGCGACAGTATTTTGCAGTTTTCCTCCGTCATCGGGCTTTATCTGTTTTCAATGGGTATCGGCGCCCACCTGACCCAATACATTAAAGATAAAGATGTATTACACCGCTTTATCGAAATCGAACTTCTAGTCGGCATCATCGGCGGTATTTCCGCGCTGGCACTATTTGTGGCCTTCGGGCTTTCCGCCGCCCCGTTCCGCACCCTGCTCTACGCTTTTGTACTGATTGTCGGCATGATTGTCGGCATGGAAATTCCTTTGGTCATGCGCGTGTTAAACCAAAAAGGGGCGGAATTTAAAGAACTCGTTTCCAAAGTCCTGACCTTCGACTATTTGGGCGCACTTGCCGTCTCGTTATTATTTCCGCTCCTGCTCGCCCCCAAACTCGGCATGGCGCGTTCCGCCTTGTTGTTTGGCATCTTCAACGCCGCCGTCGCCTATCTGACCGCCCGCGTATTCAAATCCGAATTACCCCGCTATCACGCCATCCGTACGCGTGCGTTTATCGTATTGACCGCGCTCATTACGCTCTTCGTCTACGCCGACCGTATTTCCTTTAAAGCCGAACAAAGCTATTTCGGCGATCCCGTCGTTTATCAAAGCCACTCGCCCTACCAAAGGCTGGTTGTTACCCGCTGGAAAGACGATACCCGCCTCTACATCAACGGCAACTTGCAATTCTCCTCACGCGACGAAGCCCGTTACCACGAAGCTCTCGTTCTGCCCGCCATGCAGATGGTGCCGAATGCCGAACGCGTCCTCATTCTCGGCGGCGGCGATGGATTGGCGGCACGCGAAGCCTTGAAATATCCGCAGGTCAAAAATGTTACTTTGGTCGATCTCGACCCCGACATGACCGCCACTTTTAGAACTTCCGCCACCTTAAGCGCACTCAACCAAGGCTCGCTGTCCCATCCCAAAATGCACGTCGTCAACGACGATGCCGCCAAATGGCTGGAAGGGTCGTCTGAAAAATTCGACGTTATCATCATCGACCTACCCGACCCGTCCAATTTCTCGCTGGGTAAACTCTACTCCGTCCCCATGTACCGCCTCGTTGCCCGCCATCTTGAGCCGCAGGGTAAGATTGTTGTGCAATCCACTTCGCCTTATTTCGCACCCAATGCCTACTGGTCGGTCGTTGCCACCCTCGAGGCGGCCAAATTGAATACCGCGCCCTATCATGTTTACGTCCCTTCCTTTGGCGAATGGGGATTTGTGTTGGCAGGTTTTGACCAAAATTTCCCTATTCCGCAAAAATTCGACGTACCCACCCGCTATCTCAATGCCCAGACCGTTGCCGAAATGTTCCGTTTTCCGCCTGATATGGCAAGGCGCAAGGTGGAAGCAAATTATTTGAACAACCAAATTCTCGTCAGTTATTTTGAAAGCGATTGGAACAATGTGATGCGATAGAATATCTAAAGGCCGTCTGAAACATCTGTCTTCTTTTTATCTCCGTTCAAACGGCCTCCTCGCCCGTTTACGCTTTTTCACACAGCATTTGCTTGAAAAAATAAGGTTTATCTTTATCTAGATAGAACACAATCGACACTATCCGTTGAATGAAGGAACAAACTCTTATGCAGTATTTTGGAATCGGTTTTTTGGTTTTAATCTTTTTGGAAATCATGTCCATCGTCTGGGTTGCCGACTGGATAGGTGGCGGCTGGACGCTGTTTGTGATGGCTCTCAGCTTTATCAGCGGTATCTTTATGCTGCGCCATACCGGCATTTCCGGCCTTTTGCTCGCAGGCGCAGCCGTCCGCAGCGGCCAAAACATTTCCCTCTATCAAATGCTATGGCCGATTCGCTATACCGCCGCCGCGGTTTTCCTGCTCAGCCCAGGCTTTATTTCAACCGCCGTTGCCCTGCTCTTGCTGATTCCGTTTAAAGGCAACGCGGCCGTTTCTTCTACGCAGTCTTTCCAAAGCCGTCAGACTTACAGCTCCGCCAAAGAGGATGAAGACATTATCGAAGGCGAATATACGGTTACGCGCACCAGCAAAGCCGACAAACCGCAAGACTATATCGAACACAAACCCGATTGACGACTTCCTTTATAAAAGGCCGTCTGAACTAGGAATACCTCAAAAGTGTTTCATATTTCAGACGGCCTTAGTCATTTCTGGGCTTTGAAAATGTAAATATCGGTTTGTAATTCGGTTATTCCGCATAAATCATTTAAAATAAGCAACTATTTTGATTCTAAAAACGACACGGTATCTAATGAACGTTCAACGTCTTTTCCCTCTCTCCCTCAGCTTGATTACCGCCGCTGTTTTATCGGCGTGCGCCACCCAAAACACACCGACTGCTTCGAAAACCGAAACCGTCGTTCAGCCTAAATCTACTTCTATTCCTTCACGCCGCGCCGACAGCGAATCCAAAATCCTGTCCGATTACAGCCAATACCAAAGCGCTATCGATGCCGCCAAACGCGGCGACGATGCTTGGGTACAACAATTTTTATCCCAAGCCAGCGACAGCGCAATGGCTGAAAACGTCCGCAACGAATGGCTGAAAACCTTGGGCGCGCGCGGCCAATGGGATTTGTTCCGTCAAGAATTCAGCAAATTGAACGCCGCCGGCGTCGCACAAGAAGTGCAATGTTATGCCGATTTGAGCAGCGGCAATTACAGCAAAGCCGCCGAGCTGGTTCGCGTCACCGGCAAACTGCCTGCCGGTTGTACCCGCTTGGTTGAAAGCGCGGCAGCTTCAGGCCGTCTGAACACCAACGACGCATGGCGTCGCGTGCGCGGCCTGTTGAGCAACAGTCAAACCACAGATGCACGCAATCTCGCCGCCGCATTGGGCAGCCCCTTTGAAGGTGGTGCGCAAGGTGCGACCGAATACAGCCTGTTGAGCGTAATCGGCAAAGATGCACGCAAATCCGCTTCTGCCGCCACTACCCTGTCCGACATGGAATCAGGCCTCAGCCGCGAACAACGCAGCTTCGCATGGGGCGTATTGGGCCACTACCATGCACAAAACCAAAATATGCCGACCGCTTTGAGCTACTACGGTCGCGTTTCCGACCGCAAACAACTGACCGACGAACAATTGGAATGGTACGCACGCGCCGCCTTGCGCCTGCAACGTTGGGACGAATTGGCAAGCGTGATTCAGCATATGCCTGAAAAACTGCAAAAAGACCCGACATGGCAATATTGGCTGGGCCGCAGCTTTTCCGCACAAGGCAAAAGCGGCCAAGCCAAAGAAATGTACGAAAAAGCCGCCGCTTCCGGCCGCAATTTCTACGCCATAATGGCAGGTGAAGAATTGGGCCGCCGCATCAATACGCGCAACAATGTTTCTGCCGATGCCAGAGACGTCCGCCGTATGAGCGAAGACGGTGCCATCAAACGCGCATTGGTTCTGTTTAAAAACAGCCAAAGCAACGGCGATTCCAAAATGCGCCGTCAGGCACAGGCGGAATGGCGTTTTGCCACCCGCGACTTCAACGAAGACAACCTGCTGACTGCCGCACAAGTCGCTTTCGACAACCAGTTCTACGACATGGCAATCAACAGCGCCGACCGTACCGACCACAAACTCAACTACAAATTGCGCTATATCTCTCCATTTAAAGACCTGACCGTCCGCTATGCCGCACAGGCAGGCGTTGACCCGGCATGGGTTTACGGTTTGATTCGTCAAGAGAGCCGTTTTGTCATGGGCGCGCAATCCAGCGTCGGCGCACAAGGCCTGATGCAGGTCATGCCTGCAACCGCCCGCGAAATCGCCGGCAAAATCGGCATGAGCAGCAGCGAACTCTACACCATGGACGGCAACATCCGCATGGGTACTTGGTACATGGCAGATGCCAAACGCCGCCTGCAAAATAACGAAGTGATGGCCACCGCAGGCTACAACGCCGGCCCAGGCCGCGCCCGCAACTGGCAGGCTTCTTCGCCGTTGGAAGGCGCGATTTACGCCGAAACCATCCCATTTACCGAAACCCGCGATTACGTGAAAAAAGTCATGACCAATGCGACTTATTACGCGTCATTGTTCAACGAACCGCAAACTTCGTTGAAACAACGTATGGGTACGGTTCCCGGCCGTTATTAATACCCGATAGGCCGTCTGAAAAGTGAGACAGAATCAAACATTCAGACGGCCTGCAACCTTGACAGGCTATCGGGTTTATAAGATAATCGCCCGATTGTTTCTGACCGAAAAGGTTACTTGCACGGCAAAAGCCGACTTGTTAGGAGGTGATGTTTACATCACGGCGCGTATCCCGCCCTGCCCTCGGCAAACCAGCGATACAACAACTCCCCTATATATGACAAACCGTCCCCTATTTCTTAAAACGGTTTGATTGAACAAAATTTAAAGGAAATAAAATGCCTGCTATTCGTGTTAAAGAGAATGAACCATTTGAAGTTGCCATGCGTCGTTTCAAACGTGCCGTAGAAAAAACCGGTCTGTTGACCGAACTGCGCGCCCGTGAAGCGTACGAAAAACCAACTACCGAACGCAAACGCAAAAAAGCTGCTGCAGCCAAACGTCTGCAAAAACGTCTGCGCAGCCAACAACTGCCTCCTAAAATGTACTAATTACAGGCCTGCCCTGTGATAAACGACACACCGCAAGGGCAGCTTTGCGGTGTGTTTTATTTTTCAGACGGCACTTTTTTATTGATATAAAGTGAGAACATTATGAGCCTAAAAACACAATTAACCGAAGACATGAAAACCGCCATGCGTGCCAAAGACCAAGTGTCTTTAAGCACCATCCGCCTGATTAATGCCGCCATCAAACAATTTGAAGTAGATGAGCGCACTGAAGCCGATGACGCAAAAGTCATCTCTATCCTGACCAAAATGGTAAAACAGCGCAAAGACAGCGCCAAAATCTACACCGAAGCCGGTCGTCAAGATTTGGCTGACAAAGAAAACGCGGAAATCGAAATCCTCAACTGCTACCTGCCGCAAATGATGTCTGCAGAAGAAATCAAGACTGTTGTTGAAGCAGTCATTGCAGAAACCGGTGCATCAGGCATGGCAGATATGGGCAAAGTCATGGGCGTATTGAAAACCCGCCTGGCCGGCAAAGCCGACATGGGTGAAGTCAACAAGATTTTAAAAGCCGCATTGACTGCTTAATCCTCAATAATCAAAAAGGCCGTCTGAAATATTATTTTCAGACGGCCTTTCTTATTGTGCCAATCAAGCAGCAGTTACTTTACCTTCATGACGCAACAAAGTAATCAAATCGCTGATACGTTTTTTCATGGAACGGCGATCGACGATTTGGTCGATTGCCCCCTTCTCCAACAAGAATTCTGCACGTTGGAAACCTTCCGGCAAGGTTTCGCGTACAGTCTGCTCGATAACGCGCGGACCGGCAAAACCAATCAGCGCATTCGGTTCTGCTAAAACCACATCACCCAAGAAGGCAAAGCTGGCAGACACGCCGCCCATGGTCGGGTCAGTCAATACGGAAATAAACGGCAGACGTTTTTCAGTCAGCAAATGCAAAGCCGCGCTGGTCTTCGTCATCTGCATCAAAGAGTTAATCCCTTCCTGCATACGCGCACCACCGGAAGCCGCCACGCAAATAAACGAACAATTATCTGCAACGGCACGACGTACACCCTGAACGAAACGCTCACCCACGACCGAACCCATAGAGCCGCCGATAAAACGGAATTCAAACGCAGCCACTACGACAGGCAGGCCGTTCATGGTGCCTTTCATAACAACCAATGCATCGTCTTCACCGGTTGCTTTACGCGCAGCCGCGAGGCGGTCGGGATATTTTTTGCTGTCTTTGAATTTCAGCGGGTCGGTCGGTTTAATATTGGCTGCAATCTCTTCACGGCCTTCTTCATCCAAAAGTAGATTCAAACGTTCGCGCGCAGAAAGCGGATTGTGGTGATTACATTTCGGGCAGACTTCGCTGTTTTGCTTCAACTCGGTTGAATAAACCGTTGCCGAACAAGACGGACATTTGTGCCACAGGCCTTCAGGGACGCTGGACGAACTGCTTCGGTTTTTAATTTTCGGAGGAAGAATTTTATCTAGCCAGCTCATGAATGACTCCTTGGAATTCAGAATTCAGACGGCCAGTTGAACGTAAGGCCGTCTGAAACAATGGAATGGAAAAATTTAGCGAATCGCGTCTTTCAACTCTTTAACCAACGCGCCTACTGCTTCGGCCTCGCTACCTGCGTGGCTTTCAATCTCTTTGACGATACGGCTGCCGACAATAACGGCATCCGCTACCGCACCAATCTTACGCGCACTCTCCGCATTATTGATGCCGAAGCCGACACCAATCGGAATATCGATGTATTTGCGCAAAAGCTCTATTTTACGCGAAACTTCTTCAGTATCCAAACTTGCCGCACCGGTCACGCCTTTGAGCGATACATAATACACAAAACCGCCGGCTACTTTGGCAATCGTTTGAATACGCTCCTCAGTCGTTGTTGGCGCAATAAGGAAAATACAATCAATACCTTGCGCTTTCAATGAGTCATGCAGCGGGGTAATGGTTTCTACCGGAGAATCCACAGTCAATACGCCATCCACGCCCGCGTCGGCAGCCGCTTGCGCAAACGCCTGATAGCCCATTTTATGTACAGGGTTCAAATAGCCCATCAAGACAACCGGCGTTTTATCATTGGTTTGACGGAACAAGCGTACTGTTTCCAATACGTCGTGCAAAGAAACATGATTTGCCAACGCCCTTTCAGCCGCACGTTGAATAGTCGGGCCATCCGCCATCGGGTCAGAAAACGGCACACCCAGTTCCAAAATATCAGCACCATTAGCCACCAGGCTATGCATCAATGCCAAGGTTGTCTCAAGGTTGGGATCACCCACTGTAATATAAGGAATCAGTGCTTTTGCGCCATTGAGCACTGAGAAAGTTTGTTGGATTCTGCTCATTTTCTGCTATCCATTTCATCGATTTGAATGTTGTCCGGCAGCCTGTTTATTCTGCCGTTACATTTGTTTTAAAAACCTCAGTCTGCCATGAAAAAGCGGCATTTATCCGCATTATCTAATGACTGTTTCTTCCCAATCGGCAAACAAGAGGCTAAGTATAACATTTACGGCTATTTCATAGAATCATTTGCAATCAAGATTCTGATATTTTGAAAGCAATATAAAACAATAAAGGCCGTCTGAAAATCATTCAAACAGCCTTTATTAGAATCAATTATGCAAATCTTTGTATGCTTTCGCACTTTTGATCAGAGTTTCCCTATCGATTACAGCTCAACATGATGGTTTTGTTGTTCAGAACCTAGATGACGCTCCAAATCAGACAAAATTTGCGTCAGACCATGACGGACTTCTTCCGCATTGGCGGCAGGATTGCCGTTTGCATCCAAAGCGCCACGGCTGAACGTATCGATATACGGTTCAAACGTATCTTTCAGTTTCAACAACTTAACAACATCTGAGCGCGTATATCGATCGCCACCGTATCCAATCACAACATTATTTTCATGTTGCCATTGGGCAAACTGAGCCGGACTGATTTGCACCAATTGGCACATTTCATCCAACGTAAAATAACGCTTGGCAGGAATAACCGGATTATTGTTGTTTGTCATAGTAATGCTCCACCATGCCTTTGAGTTTTTGGCTGGCATGGAAAGTTACCACACGGCGTGCGGTAATCGGCACTTCTTCGCCTGTTTTAGGGTTACGGCCAGGGCGTTGAGGTTTGTCGCGCAATTGGAAATTGCCGAAACCGGAAATTTTAATTTCTTCACCACGCGCCAAAGTGCTGCGGATTTCTTCAAAAAAGAGCTCGACGATTTCTTTGGCATCATTCTTGGTGACGTTGCTGACTTTGTCGACCAAAATATCAGCCAATTCTGCTTTAGTTAGTGTCATGTGTTTACCTTCATTCAAACTGGTGCAATTATTACCAAAATTCTTTTAAAAATCAAGTCCTCACCAAAAAATTAAATATTATTAGTGATTTTTAGCGACAACTTTTATCTTATTTTAAGCGCGAAGCTGTGCGTCTTTTTCGGCTGCCGCTTTAATCATTTTCGCAACCAAAGGCTCGATGACCTCATCTGTCAACGTGTTTTCCATATCTTGCAAAATGATTTTGACGGCAACGCTCTTCATGCCTTCAGGCACGCCCGTACCGCGGTAAACGTCAAACACACTGATTTCTTGAACCAGCTTGTTCGCCGCCGCTTTCAGGACATTTAACAAATCATCATGCGTCACAGCTTCAGGCATTACAAATGCCAAATCTCGGCGTGCAGGTTGGAACTTGGATACGGATTGATAACGGGTTTTCTCACGACCCAATACCGCATCCATATCGATTTCAAATACCAGCGGCGCTTGTGGCAAATCATATTTTTGCAGCCATTTCGGATGCAACTCGCCAACAAAACCAACTACTCGGCCGTCTGAAACAATATTAGCAGCACGTCCAGGATGCAATGCCGGATGTTCGGTCTTAACAAAGGATACTTCCTTGCTTTTCAAAAGGCTCTCAACATCAGCTTTCATATCGTAGAAATCCACGTTGCGTGTTTTCTCGCCCCATTGCTCAGGCAGCACGGAGCCATACCACAAACCGCCGATACGTTCGTTTTGAACAAATTGATCAGCCGAATCTTTGCTGAACACGCGGGCAATCTCAAACACGCGTACTCGGTTTTGCTTGCGGTTCAAATTGTTTTGCAAAACTTCCACCAAACCGCCGATAAGCGTAGAACGCATGACGGCATACTGCGCCGCCAACGGATTTTGCAGGCGGATAGGATTGGTATTGGCAGCAAAGTCTTGCTCCCATTGCTCATCCACAAACGCATAGCTGACCACTTCGCGGTAACCGCGAGCCGCCATTTCATTATAAACCGCAAAACGCGGACGTTTGGTTTCAGGCAAAGCCAACATTTTCAGACGGCCTGAAGTATAGTCGTCGGGAATATTTTCATAACCGTAAACGCGGCCGATTTCTTCAATCAAATCGGCTTCGATTTCGATGTCGAAACGGAAGCTAGGAGAAGTGACACGGAAGCCTTCTGCAGTTTTCTCAGGCTTCAAACCCAAGTGTTGCAAGATAATTTCGACTTGATCGGCAGGGACTTCAACGCCCAATACCGTTTTCAGACGGCCTAAACGCAATTCGACCTGTTTTGCCTCGGGCAATTTGCCTTGTGCTTCAACCATTTCACCGGCTGCGCCACCACAAATCTGCAACACCAATTCGGTAGCACGCTCAATGGCATCAGCTTGCAAGCGGCAATCCACACCACGCTCAAAACGGAAAGAAGAATCCGAACCAAAACCGTATTGACGGGATTTACCTGCAATAATCTCCGGGGCAAACCAAGCAGCTTCCAACACAATATTTTGCGTCTCATCAGAAACCGCGCTTGCCTCGCCGCCCATCAAGCCGGCCAAGCTCAACGCACCTTTTTCATCAGCGACCACCAGTGTATTGTCCGCCAAAGTAACCGTCTTCTCATTCAGACACGCCAAAGTCTCACCATTTTGAGCACGGCGGACAATCAAGCTGCCTGACAGCTTGTCAGCATCGAAAACATGCATAGGCTGACCGATTTCCAGCATCACATAGTTGCCAATGTCCACCAATGCGGAAATGCTGCGGATACCGCTGCGTTCCAAACGTTGTTTCATCCAATCGGGTGTAGCCGCTTTCGCATTGACATTTTCAATAATGCGGCTGATAAAACGACCGCAATCGGCCGGTGTATCAATACGGACAGCCTGTTTTTTCTCACTGTCGATAGAGGCCGTCTGAATTTCAACAGGCGTAAACGCACATTGAGTCAACGCAGAAACCTCACGCGCAATACCCTTAACACTCAAGCAATCAGCGCGGTTAGGCGTAATTTTCAATGTAAACAGCGTATCGTCCAAATCCAAGTATTCACGGATATTGGTACCGACAGGCGCATCTTCAGGCAGAATGTGCAGGCCGTCTACACCGTCATCAGGCAAACCCAGTTCATTGGTCGAACACAGCATACCGTTTGATGGCACACCACGCATTTTAGTCGGCTTAATTTTGAAATTGCCCGGCAAAACGGCACCTGGCAACGAACACGGCACTTTAATGCCCGGCTTGACATTCGGCGCACCACAAACAATCTGAACCAACTCGCCCGTACCGGCATCAACTTGGGTAACGTTCAAACGGTCTGCATCAGGGTGTTTTTCAACGGATTTTACTTCGGCAACAACCACGCCACTGAAAGCAGGGGCAGCAGTATCGATTTCTTCCACTTCCAAACCGGCCATGGTCAAAAGATGTTCCAGTTTATCGGCAGAAAGATCAGGATTGGCTTGGGTTCTCAGCCATGAATAAGGAAATTGCATATTATTTTCTCTACTATCAGGCCGTCTGAAACAAATTTTTATCAGACGAAATCAGTAATATCTATTCACTTTTCAGACGGACTATCAAAAGACCATCTGAAATTTATTTAAACTGCTTCAAAAAGTTCAAATCGTTATCGAAGAATAAACGCAAGTCATTGACGTTGTAGCGCAACATGGCAAAGCGGTCGAGACCGATACCGAAAGCGAAACCGGTATATTTTTCAGGGTCGATATCGACGTTTTTCAACACGTTAGGATGTACCATACCGCAACCGCCGACTTCCAACCATTTGCCGTTTTCGCCCATGATGTCGATTTCGGCAGAAGGCTCGGTGAACGGGAAGAAAGACGGACGGAAACGTACTTGCAGGTCATCGCGTTCAAAGAAGCGACGGATAAAGTCAGTGAACACTGCTTTCAAGTCGGCAAAAGTCACACCCTCTTCTACCCACAAACCTTCGGCCTGATGGAACATAGGCGAGTGAGTGGCATCACTGTCCACGCGGTAAACGCGGCCGGGAGCAATAATGCGGATAGGTGGCTCTTTTTTGTCGAGCATATAGCGGATTTGAATAGGCGAAGTGTGTGTGCGCAAAACGTCGCCATTTTCAACATAGAAAGTATCTTGCATCGCACGCGCTGGGTGATTTGCAGGAATATTCAAGGCTTGGAAATTATGGAAATCGTCTTCGATTTCAGGGCCGTCCGCCACTTCAAAACCCATACCGTGAAACAGCTCAACCACACGTTGCAAAGTCAAAGTAACTGGATGCAAACCGCCATGTTCTTGTGCACGGCCCGGCAAAGTAATATCCAAGGCCTCTGCAGCCAATTGAGCTTGCAGCTTGGCTTCATTCAGGGCATCGCGTTTGCTATTAAATGCCGTCTGAAACTGATTTTTACATTCGTTGATGTGCGCGCCTATGGTTTTACGCTCTTCAGGAGACATTTGACCCAAAGTTTTCAAAAGTCCGGTCAATTCGCCGGTTTTACCAAGATAGCGTGCTTTAATTTGTTCTAAGGCATTGAAGTCTTGCGCGGCTTCAATAGCGGCAATACCTTCTGCAACGATACGGTTTACATTTTCCATGGTGGTTTATCGTCTGTTTGTTGATGGCAGGCCGTCTGAAACAACAAAGCCGTCTGTTGGATTTGATTGCAAACCCGTTCAGACGGCCTTTTGTCTTACTGCGGCCAATCCGTTTGATAAGAGAGGCCTATTTTATCGCAAATTAGTATAAAAAAATAGAGTTTAAAGAAAGAAAATCAACTACATAGGATTTCTTTAAGAAAAGAAAAAAGGAAGCATACGCTTCCTTTTTAAATAATCTTATCGAATTAAGCAGCCAAAGCAGCTTTAGCTTTTTCAACCAATTGTGCAAATGCAGCTTTGTCGAATACAGCCAAATCAGCCAATACTTTGCGGTCGATTTCGATAGCAGCGCGTTTCAGGCCGTTCATGAATTTGCTGTAAGACAGACCATTTTCACGGGCACCTGCGTTGATACGAACGATCCACAGTTGACGGAATTGACGTTTGCGTTGGCGACGGTCACGGTATGCGTATTGACCGGCTTTCATTACCGCTTGTTTGGCAACACGGTAAACGTTTTTACGACGACCGCGGTAGCCTTTGGCTAACGCGAAGACTTTTTGGTGACGAGCACGAGCGGTAACACCGCGTTTTACGCGTGGCATATTCTAAACTCCTTAAGCGTAGGGCAACATTTTAGCAACAGAAGCCAAATCGCGTGAATCCACCATAGCGGTGCCGCGCAATTGACGTTTAGTTTTAGTGGTTTTTTTGGTCAGGATGTGACTTTTGAACGCATGACCGCGTTTTACACCACCGTTACCCAGTACTTTAAAGCGTTTTTTCGCGCTAGACTTGGTTTTCATTTTAGGCATTGGAAAACTCCATTCGTTATTAGATAAGGTATAAGGGGTTTTGAAATAAAATTTCAAACACTTGGAACCCAAAATACCACGGTTTTTGCCGCTAATTAAACCTTATTCCGAGCGGCAATCGAAATAAGCCTTGCATTATAGCTTTATTTCTTCTTAGGCGCAATCATCATCACCATTTGGCGGCCTTCCATTTTAGGGAAGGACTCGATTTGTGCCACTTCAGCCAACTCTTCTTTTACGCGTTCAAGCAGTTGGGCGCCCAATTGTTGGTGGGCCATCTCACGACCGCGGAAACGCAATGTCACTTTGACTTTGTCACCATCGGCAAGGAAGCGGTTGATGTTGCGCATCTTGATTTGATAGTCGCCTTCATCAGTACCCGGACGGAATTTAATTTCCTTGATTTGTACCTGCTTTTGGTTTTTCTTGGCTTCGTCGCGCTTCTTGGCTTGTTGGTATTTGTATTTACCGTAATCCATCAGTTTGCATACGGGCGGTTTGGCAGTCGGGGAAATTTCTACCAAATCGACATCTTGCTCTTCGGCCATAGCCAGAGCTTCACGAACTGAAACGACACCAAGCTGATCGCCTGACTCACTGATTAATCGCACTTCTTTGGCGGTAATTTCACCATTGATTCGTGCTTCGCGTTCTTGAGCGATGATGAATACTCCTATAAAAATTAATGATTGACGAGGGCGTCAGTGATTTCTTGCTGCAATTGCGCAATAAAATCATCGACATTCAAAGAACCCAAGTCTTCTGCTTTGCGGCGTACCGCAACTTTGTTTTCTTGTTTCTCTTTATCGCCGACAACGATTTGATAAGGGAAACGGTATTGGCTGTTGTCACGGATTTTGTAACCGATTTTTTCGTTACGCAAATCCAATTCGACACGGAAGCCTGCAGCCTGCAATTTGGCAGCCACTTCGCGACAATAATCTGTTTGGTTCTCGGTGATATTCATAATCACCATTTGAACCGGCGCAAGCCACAATGGGAATGAGCCTGCATGGTTTTCAATCAGAATACCGATGAAGCGCTCCAATGAACCCAAAATAGCACGGTGCAACATTACAGGACGCGCACGGTCGTTGTTTTCAGTTACATATTCGGCATTCAAACGCTCCGGCAATACGAAGTCCAACTGCAGGGTACCACACTGCCAAGAACGACCCAAAGCATCTTTAACATGATACTCAATCTTAGGACCGTAGAATGCGCCTTCGCCAGGCAGCTCTTCCCACTCTACGCCGCAAGCGGTCAATGCATCACGCAGACCTTGTTCGGCTTTATCCCAAACTTCGTCAGAACCTGCACGTTGTTCAGGGCGGAGTGACAGCTTCACGGCAACATCATGGAAGCCGAATTGTTTGTAAATGCGAACCAGCAATTCATTGAATGCGCGTGCTTCATCAACGATTTGATCTTCGGTACAGAAGATATGCGCATCATCTTGCACAAAACCGCGAACACGCATCAGACCATGTAACGCACCGCTTGGTTCATTACGATGGCAAGAACCAAACTCAGCCAAACGCATTGGTAAATCGCGATATGAGCGCAGGCCGTTATTAAAAATTTGTACATGACCCGGACAGTTCATCGGCTTAACCGCGTATTCGCGTTTTTCCGAACTGGTCACAAACATATTGTCTTTATAGTTTTCCCAGTGGCCAGATTTTCCCCAGAAGGTTTTATCCATAATCTGAGGCGTTTTCACCTCTTTATAACCGGCAGCATTCAACTCTTTGCGCATATGCTGCTCAATCACCTGCCACAAAGCCCAGCCTTTAGGATGCCAGAACACCATACCCGGCGCTTCATCTTGCAGGTGGAACAAATCCAATTGTTTACCCAGCTTACGGTGGTCGCGTTTTTCTGCTTCCTCGATGCGTTGGATATAGGCTTTCAATTCGTCTTTACTTGCCCAAGCCGTACCGTAAATACGTTGCAACATTTCATTATTGCTGTCGCCGCGCCAGTATGCGCCTGCCAGTTTGGTCAGCTTGAAGTTTTTCAAGAAACGGGTATTGGGAACGTGAGGACCGCGGCACATATCGACGTATTCCTGATGATGATACATACCCATTGCTTCCACTTCAGGCATGTCTTCAATCAGACGCAATTTGTACTCTTCGCCGCGATCTTGGAAAATTTTGATGGTTTCTGCACGGGGCGTCATCACTTTAATGACGTCATAGTCTTGTGCAATCAACTCTTTCATGCGCGCTTCGATGGCGGCCACATCATCAGGCGTAAATGGTTTTTCAGTTGCGATATCGTAATAGAATCCGTCTTCAATGACCGGGCCGATAACCATTTTGGCATCAGGGTAGAGCTGCTTGACCGCATGACCGACCAAGTGCGCGCAGGAGTGGCGGATAATTTCCACACCTTCTTTGTCTTTAGGCGTAATGATTTGAACGTGGGCATCTTCGGTAATCGGATCGCAAGCATCCACCAATTTGCCGTTAACCTTGCCCGCTACCGTTGCCTTTGCCAGACCTGCACCGATAGACGCTGCAATTTGCGCCACGGTAACGGGTGATTCATATTGGCGGACCGAACCGTCCGGCAAGGTAATGTTCAACATCAGAAAGCTCCAAAACATTAAAAAATAACGGCATAAAGCCGTTATGGAAATTTGGTAGGCACAATTGGACTCGAACCAACGACCCCCACCATGTCAAGGTGGTGCTCTAACCAACTGAGCTATGTGCCTTCATCTAAGGCGCTTATTGTAACGAAGCGTGTTCCCTTTTGCAAGCATCTGTAAATACTTTTCAGACGGCCTAGATAATTTTGTTTGATTTATGCCTCATTGTTTTATTTCTTCTATTATTCAGACCGTCTGAAGCATTGTTTTAGAGAAGATAAAATCCAGCCGTCAACCAGCGAAAAATCCTTTATAATCTGCCCTTTCATTTCGCACACACGCGAACATCCAATCTCTTATTATTATGCTCAAATTTACCTTACACAAAAAAGACGGTCATGCCCGACGCGGTACTTTGGAACTGAACCACGGCAAAATCGAAACGCCTGTATTTATGCCGGTCGGCACATATGGTTCGGTCAAAGCGATGAACCCGCAAAACCTGCATGACATCAAAGCACAAATCATCTTAGGCAACACTTACCATCTGTGGCTGCGCCCCGGTTTGGAAGTCATCGAACAATTCGGCGGCCTGCACGAATTTATCGGTTGGGATAAGCCGATTTTGACCGACTCAGGCGGCTTCCAAGTATTCTCGTTGTCCGACATGCGCAAGCTGACCGAAGAAGGCTGTACCTTCCAAAGCCCGATCAACGGCGACAAACTGTTCCTCTCGCCCGAAGTGTCGATGAAAATCCAAACTGTGTTGAATTCCGACATTGTGATGCAGTTAGACGAATGTACCCCTGGAGAAGCAACGCACAGCCAAGCGCAAAAATCGCTGCAAATGAGCCTGCGCTGGGCGGAACGAAGCAAAAAGGCTTTTGAAGACCTGAAAAACCCAAATGCGCTGTTTGGCATTGTACAAGGCGCGATGTATGAAGATTTGCGTGAAGAATCGCTGAAAGGTTTGGAAGAGCTCGACTTCCCCGGCTTGGCCATCGGCGGCTTGTCCGTTGGCGAACCTAAGCCCGAAATGTACCGCATGTTGCGCGCCGTCGGCCCTATCCTGCCGGAACACAAGCCACATTATTTGATGGGCGTCGGCACGCCTGAAGACTTGGTGTACGGCGTGGCACACGGCGTGGATATGTTCGACTGCGTCATGCCTACCCGCAATGCGCGTAACGGCTGGCTGTTTACCCGTTTTGGCGATTTGAAAATCAAAAACGCCAAACACAAACTCGACAAGCGTCCGATTGATGAAAGCTGCACCTGCTACGCCTGTCAGAATTTCAGCCGCTCCTACCTGCACCATCTGCACCGTGTCGGCGAAATCTTGGGCGCACAGCTCAACACCATCCACAATCTGCACTTCTACCAAGTCATCATGGCAGAAATGCGCGAAGCCATCGAACAAGGCAAATTTGCCGATTGGCAGGCGCAATTCCATGAAAACCGCGCCCGCGGTGTGGATTAATCCTTTAAAAGGTCGTCTGAAATCAGGTTTTAATTCAAACTGCTTTTCAGACGGCCTCAATATTCTTAATTAATAAAGCACAATCATGTCCCGTTTCCATACCGAACCTCCCTTAGCCTACACCGCACAAAACCGCACCGCCGTCCTGCTGCTCAACCTCGGCACGCCTGACGCGCCGACGGCTGCCGCAGTCAAGCCTTACTTGAAAGAATTTCTGTCCGATCAACGCGTTGTCGAACTGCCTAAACTTTTATGGCAACCGATATTGCGCGGCTTGGTATTGACTTTTCGCCCGAAAAAAAGCGCGCATGCCTATGAAAAAGTTTGGTTTAAAGAAGGTTCGCCGCTTGAGGTTTACACACACCGCCAAGCAGAAGCCCTAGCCAAACATTTGCCCGATGTCATCGTCCGTCATGCCATGACTTACGGCAATCCAAGCGTTGCCGATGTTTTGGCGGAACTCAAAGCCCAAGGCGTGGGCAAATTGCTGGTCATCCCGCTCTATCCGCAATATGCCGGCTCTTCTACTGGCGCGGCTTTGGATAAAGTGTTTCAAGAGTTATTGCTGCAACGCAACCAAATGAGCGTCCGCACTGTCTCCCGTTATTACGACGATGCCGCCTATATTCAAGCCATGAAGCAGCATATTGAAGCCTATTGGGCCCAAAACGGACGCGGTGAAAAACTGATGTTGAGTTTCCACGGTATTCCGCAAAAGCATCACGACGACGGCGACCCCTATCCTGACGAGTGCCACCATACTGCCAAACTGCTGGCGCAGGCATTGGGCTTGTCCGAACAAGAATACATCGTTTCTTTCCAAAGCCAGTTTGGCAAATCCCAATGGGTCAAGCCCAGCACGCAAGCCCTGTTTGATCAGCTACCGAAACAAGGCACAACCAAACTCGACGTATTCTGCCCCGGCTTCCTGGCCGACTGCCTCGAAACCATGGAAGAAATCGCCATTATGGGACGCGAACAATTCCACGCCGCAGGCGGCAAAGAATACCGTTACATCCCCTGCCTCAACGATTCCGCCGACTGGATTGCCGCACTTGCACAATTAAGTCGAGCCAATCTGCAAGGCTGGATTTGACTTAAACCAAAGGCCGTCTGAAAAATCCACTTTCAGACGGCCTTTAGCGTTATCATCAAGCTATTAAAACGCAAACCAAGCGTGTGGCCATCAAAAATACCACTCAAAAAGGAACACATCATGACTGCACTCCGCCCTATCCTGCTCCTTCTGACCGCACTCAGCCTCCCAACTGCTTTTGCCGCTGATGCCGCGTTGATGAGCAAAGGACAAAAAATTTACGAAACCAACTGCGCCGCCTGCCACGGGAAAAAAGGCGAAGGCCGGGGTGCCATGTTCCCGCCTTTATTCCAGTCCGACTATATTAATAAAAAACCGCAAGTGCTGTTGCAAAGCATGACCAAAGGCATCAACGGCCCGATTAAAGTAAACGGCAAATCCTACAACGGCTTTATGCCTTCTACCGCCATCAATGATGCCGATGTTGCCGCCGTTGCCACTTACATCATGAACGCCTTTAATAATGGCGGCGGTACGATTACTGAAACAGATGTCAAAAAATCTCACGGGAAAAAATAAAACGTCTCTCCCCTAAAGGCCGTCTGAATATTTCAGACGGCCTTTTCTGTACGACACATTTTTGTTTCTATATTTATGGTTACGTAACATCAACAAACATACGCAAAAAACCGTCAAACCGAAAAAAAGCATATGCGTTTTGTGTTAAAGTAAACATTATTTATCGGCTGTTTTGCGTCCAGGCCGTCTGAAAGGTTTTATGTCATGAACTTTTTCCGCAAGACTGTTTTATTTTTAGTCGTCCTCTCCATATTTGCCGCCTGCGGCTCCTTTATTTCCCAATACGTTTTGGGCATGAACCCGTGCGTATTGTGCATCCTGCAACGCTTGTGCGTATTGGCAGTCGGGCTGTTGGCCATTGTTACGGCATTCAGTTCTCAATCTTCCAAATTTGCCCGCTCGCTCTCGGCATTGTTGATTGCCACTCCGGCCGTTTACGGCGCCGGTGTCGCCGCCTATCAAATTTGGCTGCAAAGCCTGCCGCCCGGCACCGCCCCTTCTTGCGGCGCACCTTGGACCTTCCGCCTGCGCGACTGGCCTTTGTTCGATTGGTTTGAACCTATCGTCCGCGGCTTTGGCAACTGCGCCGAGCCGGACTATCTATTCGGCGTCGCCCTACCGGTGTGGAGTATTTTGTATTTCAGCTTCGTGGTATTGCTGCTGCTTTGGGCTTGGTTGAAAACCAGAAAAATCTGATTGGTTTCGATATAAAAAGGCCGTCTGAAATTTCAGACGGCCTT